>NZ_RCCC01000001.1:0-300000 GCF_003663825.1 Acidovorax sp. 106
TCATCGTCGAAGACAACCCCCAGCACCGCAGCCTGTTTTGGCAGCATCGAGGCGCACAGCGACGGCGACACCCCGCACGCCGACTACACCGGCATCCGCGCAGGCAGCCTGCTGCGCGCGCATGGCGGCTTCTTGTTGCTGCACCTGCACGACCTGACGACCGAAGAAGGCCTGTGGGCCCGCCTGCGCCGCTTTCTGCGCTGCAACCGCCTGCACATCGACGAGTCTGGCAGCAACAGCAGCGGCGCACCCGTGGCCCTGCAACCCGAGGCGGTGGCCGTGAATGTGAAGATCGTGCTGATCGGATCGGTGGACGAGTACTACGCCCTGCAAGACGCCGACCCCGACACCGCCCGGCGCTTTCGCGCCAAGGTGGACTTTGTCGAGCGCTTTGCCGCCAGCCCCGCCACGCGCCAGGCCAGTGCATCTTTGTGGCGCACAGCTGCAAACGCCGGGGCCTGCCCCACTTCAGCGCCCCCGCCGTGGCCTTGCTGCTGGAGCAAGCCCCCGCGAAGCCGATGACCAAGGCCGCCAAAGCGCCCAGTTCGCTCACATCGAGGCCCTGCTGATGGAAGCCGCCACCCTGTGCCAAGCCCGCAGCGGCGCCTTGGTAGAGCCTGCCGACGTGCACGCAGCCCAACACGCCACCAACTGCGCCACAACTACCCGGAAGAGCAACTGCACGAATCCATCGTAGAGGGCGAGCGCCTCATCACCTTGAGCGGCAGCGTCACCGGCCAGATCAATGCCCTGACCCAGATCGACCTGGGCGACTACCGCTTCGGCTTTCCGGTGCGCATCACCGCCCGCACGTTCGCGGGGCAGGAAGGCCTGCTCAACATTGAGCGCGAGGTGGACATGTCCGGCCCCATCCACGACAAGGGCGTGCTCATCCTGCACAGCTACCTCACCGCGCTGTTCAGCCACGTAGCCCCCCTGGCGCTGAATGCTTCCATCGTGTTCGAGCAGGAGTACAGCGGCGTAGAAGGCGATTCGGCCTCGTGCGCCGAGCTGTACGCGCTGCTGTCGAGCTTGTCGGGCCTACCCCTGCGCCAAGGCATTGCCGTGACCGGCGCACTGAACCAGCATGGCGAGGTGCTGCCCGTGGGCGGCATCAACGAAAAGATCGAGGGCTGGTTTCGCGCCTGCGCCACAGCAGGACTGGATGGGACGCAGGGCGTGCTCATCCCGTCACGCAACCAGCGCCACCTGATGCTGCCACGCGAGGTGCTAGAGGCCGTGCCCCACGTCTACACCGTGGGCCATGTAAGCGAGGGCATTGCACTGCTCACGGGCGAAGCCTCTGGCATGGCCCCCGGCGCCCTGCCTCCAGACCACGCCAGCGCACTCGAAGAAACCGTGCTCAGCCGTGCCGAGCAAACCCTGCGTGCCTACCGACGCGCCTGCCAAAGTGCAGGGCACACGCGCCGGGGCCGCACACGTCCAGCAGCGCGGTGGGCACACAAGCCTGGCGCAGACTGATACCAACCAGCGCGCCCCCAAGCGAAGCAGGCTTGGTTGGTAGCAAGGGGCACGGGGGTTACGCCCCCAAACCCAGCCTGCCACCGGCGGGGCGAAAGTGGCCGCCCTACCACTTGGGCAAAATGCGCTCGCCCGGCAAAATCTCATACGGCACTGCCCAACCCGGCAGCTGGCGCAAGCGCTGCAGCCATGCATGGATGTGCGGGTAGCGCGTGGCCACGTCGTAGCCGCTTTCCTCCACCGGGTAGAACAGGTAGCCGCACAGCGAGAAGTCGGCAATCGTGGGCTGCTCACCCACCATGAAGGTGCGGCCCTCCAGGTGCTTGTCCACAATGCCAAACGCGTTGTCCATGCGCCCCTGCAGCCAGGCCATCAGTGCGGGCTCGGGCGGTGTGGCACCAAAGGCCTTCATGAAACGGAACGTGGCGAAGTAACTGGTGAACTTGTGGTTGTCGAACAGCAGCCAGCGCAGCACCTCCAGCTTGTCGTCCTCAGACTCCCCCAGATACGCTGGCGCATGCCTTTGGGCCAGATAAGTCAGGATCACCCCCGACTGCGTCAGGCTGCGCTCACCATCCTCCAGCACCGGCGCCTCGCCCATGGGATTGGTCTGCTCGCGCCAATCCGCCGTGCGGGTCATGCCGTTCATGAAGTCCACAAACACGGGCTCCCACGCGCCACGCCCAGTGCCCGTAAAAAGAACGCCACCTTGTACGAATTGCCAGACTGGCAAAAGCTGTGAAGACGGTACATCGCACACTCCTCCTTGGTATCCCAAAGGGGCAGGCCATCTGCCCCGGGCTGAGCAGTGTCACAAAAAATCGCCACAGGCGCCGAGCACCTGACATTAGCCCTCAACCCAGCGGCCGCAACCACATCCACAAGCGGCCCCCGCGGCCAGCCACAAAGCCACCACCAGCACGGCCCCTGCCATGCTGCGGGGCTTGGCGCCCTTGGCCTGCATCCAGGCATCGGCCTGGCCACGGCAATCGGCCAGCACATCGGGCGGTAACAGCCGCAAGGTCAGCCAGATCAAACCAGGCAACAGCAACACATCGTCCACATAACCCAGCACGGGAATGAAATCGGGGATCAGGTCAATCGGACTCAGCGCATACGCCACCACAAACAGCCCAAGCGCCTTGGCATACCAAGGCGTCTTGGGGTGCTTGCCAGCAAACCACAGGGTTACCCCATCGCGCTTGACGCGCTTGGCCCAAATCTTCAACGTGCTGCCGATGCCCATGCCAATCTTTCGATGTGCCAACGGGCACAGCTCCCATGATGTACCACGCTTGGATCCAAAGAGAGGTCGCCTGCCTCGCACTTCAGCAACGCAGGGGTTGCAAGCAAAGCCCCATCAAAGCGCATGACAGCACATACAGAGCGCGTGCACACCCAGGCCCCAAAGCCAGGCCCTCGGCGTGCATCAATGAACTCAGAACGGCACTGTGGTGCGCAGCCAAAACGCCGAGCCCTGCGCACGGTTGCGTGCGCCAAACTCTTTTTCGACCTTGGCGGTGATGAGCCAGCCCTTGTCGTTGGCGTAGCGGATGGACGGGCCTATGGATTGGCTGCGCCCGCGTGCGCCGGACACCACCGCGCCATTGAGCTTGTCGTCACTCCACTGCCGGTAAACATACCCGCTCACACCCACAATCCAGCCGCCCCCCAGGCCCCAGCCCAGGGCGTAGTCGGCAATGAACTCGCGCCCTGAGCGGTAACCCGTGTCGTCGTTGGTGCGGTTGAAGTTGAGCGTGGCCTTCACGTCGGCGTTCAGGCCATGCGGGTCCATCCACGTCACCACGCCAATGGGCTGCAACGAGAGGTAATTGCGCCCGATGTTGGCCTGGCGGTTGCGGTCGTACGCGCCGGTGGGCAGCACGGCGTCCAGCCCCGCCACCGTGTGCAACTTGGCCGAGTGGTGCCAGGCAACCACCGCCCACCGTCACATCGCCCAGGCCAGTGCGCGAATCGCTTGCGCCCCCGGCACGCACCGAAAGGTCTACCAGCGGCAAGATGGTGTGGGCCGCCAGATTGCCCCCCAGCAACTCTACCGGGGTGACCAGATGTGCGCGTCCGCCGCACGTTGGCCCGCACCTTGAAGCCGGGCACAGGCACGGCATCGCCTTGCGCGTCGTTCACCCGCGTGGCGGTGTAACGGTTCAGGTACTCCAGCACATACAAGCCGGGCGGTGGCGCTGCCCCTTGCGGTGAAGTTTCAGTGCCGACGGGTAGGTGGAGCCCCCGCCCTCGGTGGCAAAGACCCGGTGCACAGCGTGCCGGGCCAGTGCCAGCCAGTGCCAGGCGGCGTGTGCTGGAGGATGGTGTGTTTTTTGTCCGATGTTTCATGGTGCTTGTCTCCTTTTTGTTGTGTGAACAGTTTTTTCAGGAATGCCCGACCAAAAGGCGCGCAGGCTCGCTCCCCGGCCTTGCCGGTGCGGCCGATGCGTCGGCCCTTGGGGTCGTTGGGCTGAGGGTGCGCTGCGCTATGCAGCAGCCGCCACCGCCGTGCGCTGGTGGCGCTGCGATGAACCGGCCCGCTTGCTCCAGCGAAGCCAGTGCTTCATCCAGCACGGGGCGCAAACAGCTGCCAAGCAATGCACCATGCCCGTCCCCACACGGTGCAGTCCGCTTCCACACCCCGCTGCTTTCAGGCGCGCGGCCATGGTGACGGCGTCGTCGCGCAGGCGCTCCTGGCTGCCCACCTGCAGTTGCACGGGCGGCAGCCCTTGCAGGTTGGCGCTGTAGAACGGTGTGACCCGTGGGCGAACGCACGTCGCCGCCTGGCACGTACATGGCGTTGAAAAAGCCCATCAGCTCGCGCGTGATGAACGGGTCGTCCACGGTGTGGTGGGACCCGCCTTCCGACGCCATGTCCAGCGCGGGCGACAACGCCACGATGGCCGCAGGCAACGGCATGCCCAGGTCGCGGGCACGCACTGCCCGTGGACAAGGCCAGGTTGCCCGCCCGCCGAGTCGCCCGCCAGCACGATGGCCGACGCGGCGTAGCCCTGGGCCAGCGCCCACTCGTACGCAGCCAGCGCATCGTCGTGCGCGGCGGGCGCGGGGTGTTCCGGCGCCAGCCGGTAGTCCACATTGAGCACCGGCGCCCCGCTGAACTGCGCCAAGTACGAGCACAGCGCCCGGTGCGACGCCAGCGAGCCAAACACAAAACCACCCGCGTGGTGGTAGATGACAAGCCTGCGCGCATCGGCATGGGCCGTGCTCAGGCAACTCGGCCGCCATAGTGCCACCCGCCCCGTTGGGGATGTGCAGTGTGCGGACGGGAAGCCCCTGGGCCATAGGCATCTGCGAATTGCTGGCATCAAACCACGCGCGCAACTGCGCGGGGGTGGCTTGCGGTGGCGGCGGGTTTTGCGTGGCCATCTGCAAGATGGCCTGGAGCTGTTGTGCGGACATGTGCGGGCCCTTCGATCACAGGTAGGTGGAGGCGAGTCCGCCATCCACAGGCAGGTTGATGCCGCTCACCCAGCGGGCCGCATCGCTGCACAGGAAGGCGATCACCGGCGCCACTTCGTCGCTGAAGGCCGGGCGCTTCATGCGGTGGGCATCCTTCTCCACGCGCTCCTGGCCCAGCATCTGCACAAAGTCGCCCAGGATGGGCGTGAACACCGGGCCGGGGGCCACGCAGTTCATGCGCACACCGCGCTCCATGAAGATCTTTTGCGACTGGGTGTACGTCCACACAATCAGCGCTTCCTTGAAGTACTGGTAGCAGGTCTCTTGCGGCACGGGGTGCGCAGCCAGCCACTTGGCGCCCTCTTCAAAGCTGGCGGTGGCCCCCAGGGCGCGGTGGGGTTCCAGGCGCTGGGGCCACTCTGCCCCCAGGATGGAGGCAATGTTGACGATGGAACCGCCTTCGCCCATGCGCTCCAGCACGCGGTGCGTGAAGTGGCGCAGGCCCAGGTAATTGACGCGGCCGACCAGCTCGGCGGGCGATGTGCCGGGCACACCCGCAATATTGGCCAGCGCATCCACCTTGGCGGGCAGCCGTGCCATAGCGGCGTCAATCGCCGCAGGATCACCCAGATCTATGGGCACAAAGCCGTCGAGCGTGAGCGTGGGCGCATTGCGGTCCACACCAATCACGCGGGCGCCCTGCTGGCGGGCGAGCTTGGCAAAGTCAGCGCCGATGCCGGAGCAGCAGCCGGTGACGACGATGGTTTTGTTGTTGAGGGTCATGAAAGTTGTCTCCTGCAAATGTTGTTGTGGTGCGAGGGGTGAGCGCGGCGCTTCGACAAGCTCAGCGTGAACGGGCTGGGGGTGCTCCGTCGAACGGGCTGGCGCGCCTTGAGCAGCGTCTTGCCATCCCCCAACCGTTCGGGCTGAGCCTGTCGAAGCCAGGGTACGGAGCCCGCCCTGCCTTTGACAAGCTCAGGCGGAACGGGAGGTTGATGCGCTGTCAGAAAGGAAACGCGGGTGGCGCATCCTTCACGGTGATCCACTGCCACTGCGTGTATTCGTCCATGTCTGCAGGCCCGCCCACACTGCTGCCATTGCCCCCCAGGCCAGGGCCGCCAAAGGGGTTAATGCATTCGTCGTTCACCGTCTGGTCGTTGATGTGCACCATCCCCGCACGCAGCCGCTGGCCCAGCGCCAGGGCGCGGCCCACGTTGGGGCTGATGACGGCAGCCGCCAGCCCACCCTGGCTGGTATTGGCCAGTTGCACAGCTTCGTCGTCGGTGCGGAAGGTGACGAGGTTGGCCACCGGGCCAAAGGGCTCTTCGTCAAACGAACGAATGCCAGGCTTGACACCCGAGAGCACCGTGGGCTTGTAGCAAAGGCCCTCAAAGGTGCCACCCGCTTCGAGCTTGGCGCCCTGGGCCACGCTGTCCTTGATCACGCTGTCAAAGTGCCGCAGTTGCTTGGCGTCGATCATCGGCCCCAGGGCCACTTGGCCGCTGGCGCCATCGCCCACAGGCAGGTGCGTGGCCTTGCCCACCATGCGCTGCAAGATGGCTTCGGCAATCGACTCGTGCACCAGGATGCGGTTCGATGCCATGCAGATCTGCCCCTGGTGGAACCACGCGCCAAACGCGGCAGCACTGGCTGCGGCGTCCAGGTCGGCGTCTTCCAAAATGATGAGGTTGTTGGCGCCGCCCAGCTCCAGCGACACCTTTTTGAGGTGCTGCCCCGCCAGCGCGCCAATGCGGCGGCCCACGGCGGGCGAGCCGGTGAAGGCGATCATGGGCACGCGCTCGTCCACCACCAGCGCCTCGCCCGCCTCGGCATCGCCGGGCACCACCTGCAGCAAGCCCTTGGGCAGGCCCGCTTCTTCAAACACGCGGGCCATCATGAAACCGCCGCTCACCGGCGTGCGCGTATCGGGCTTGAGCACCACCGCATTGCCCAGCGCCAGCGCGGGGGCCACAGAGCGCAAGCCCAGAATGAGCGGGAAGTTGAACGGCGAGATCACCCCCACCACACCATGCGGCACGCGCCGCGCCATCGACAGGCGCCCCGGCGTGCTGGGCAGCACCTGGCCCTGGGCCTGCATGGGCAAAGCTGCTGCCAGCTGGCACAGCGTGATGGCCTCGCGCACCTCGTGCTGGCCCTTGGGCACGATACCGCCGGTTTCGCGGGCCACCGTCATGGCCAGCTCGTCAAAGTGCTGCTCAAAAATGCTGGCCGCGCGGTGGAACACCGCCGCACGCTCGCGCGGCCCCGTGGCCGCCCACGCGGCCTGCGCTTGCTGCGCCCGGCCAATGGAGGCCTGCATGTCTGCCGCACTGGCAATGCCCACGCGGCTGAGCACCTGGCCCGTGGCTGGCTCGACCGCATCACGCGCCGTGCTCAGCGCGGTAGACCACGCACCATCAAAGGCCTTGCCCGCCCACAGGCGGTTGTCCAGCAGGCCTGGTTTTTCTGAAACACCCATCGCATTGCTCCTTGGTTGAAATCAAAACCCACCGCATGGCTGCAGCGGTGTGGACTGAAATTGCAACGGGCATACCAGCCACCGGGGCCACGGCACCCCCAAACGCCCGAAACAGGGGCTTTTTGAGAGGGAGCGCTACGGACTTTCCCTAGGCAAAAAAACGGCTGGCGCGGGCGATTTTTTGCCGCCAAATAGTTACCATTCATCATCAAATGCGTCCATCACAATGGATCAAATGATCACTTTTTGATGAACTTTTGGTGAATCCACGCCCATGCCCAAACGCCGCATCTCTCTGGCCGACCTGCACCGCAACGCCGTGGGCCAAGGCCAGGCCTTGCTGGGCACCGTGCCCGCCGCAGCCCCCCGTGCCCTAGGCGGGTTTGACACCCACGGCATCAGCCAGCACGCCCACCCCACGGTGGCCGACATCAGCGAATGCCTGTTCTTCTCGCCCGGCGACGGGCGCATCTGGCTGCAAGACCAGCGCATGGTGCTGGTGCACACCGAGGCGCTGGGCTCGCTGCGGCGCGAGCTGATCGACAGCATTGGCCTGGACAAGGCACGCGGCCTGCTCACCCGCGCGGGCTACGTCAGCGGCGCGCGCGATGCCCGCCTGGTGCGCCAGCAGTGGCCCGATGCCGAGCCCACCGCCGCCGCCATGGCCGGCACCCGCCTGCACGCGCTGGAGGGCGTGGTGCAGGTGGAGGTGGTGCACGCCCGCTACAACGCCGAGCTGGGCGACTACGACGGTGAATTCCTCTGGCACAACTCCAGCGAAGACGACGAACACATCGCCGCCTACGGCGTGGGCGGCTCGCCCGCGTGCTGGATGCAGGTGGGCTACGCCACCGGCTACGTCAGCACCTTGTTTGGCCGCATGATCGTCTTCCGCGAGGTGGACTGCCGCTCGTCCGGCGCGGCGCACTGCCGCGTGGTGGGCAAATCGGCCGAACTGTGGGACGACCCCGAGCAAGACCTGTTCTATCTGAACGCACAGGACTTTGTGGGCACCCCGCCCGCAACACTGCCCACCTCCATGCCAGAAGGGGCGCAGGGCAAGGCCCGCACCACCTACCTGGGCGTGCCACCGGGCAAGGCGGCGTCAGGCAATGCAGGCACCGCCGCTGATCCCACGGCAAACGCCACCATGGTGGGCGCCTCATCCGCCTTCAACGCCGCCTGCCACATGCTGCAGCGCGTGGCCCCCACCGCCGCCACCGTGCTGTTCACCGGCGAATCGGGCGTGGGCAAAGAGATGTTTGCCAGCATGCTCCACCGCATCAGCCCGCGCAGCAGCCAGCCCTTTGTGGCCATCAACTGCGCGGCCATCCCCGAGACGCTGGTCGAGAGCGAACTCTTTGGCGTGGAGCGCGGCGCCTACACGGGCGCAGGCACATCGCGCCCTGGCCGGTTTGAGCGCGCCCACGGCGGCACCCTCTTCCTTGACGAAATCGGCACGCTAAGTTTGGTAGCCCAAGGCAAACTGCTGCGCGCCCTGCAAGAAGGCGAGGTAGAGCGCGTGGGCGGCACCCGCACCGTGCGCGTAGATGTGCGCCTGGTGGCCGCCACCAACGTCAACCTGCGCCAGGCCGTGCGCGAAGGCACCTTCCGCGAAGACTTGTTCTACCGCCTCAACGTCTTCCCCATCCACCTGCCCCCACTGCGCGACCGGCGCGACGACATCCCCCTGCTGATGAGCCACTTCCTGGCCCACTACCAGCGCAAGCACCAGCGCCAGGTGCCCGGCTTTAGCCAGGCTGCCGTGAAGGCGATGTTTCATTACCCCTTCCCCGGCAACATCCGCGAGTTGCAGAACCTGATTGAACGGGCGGTGATCTTGGCGACGGACGGCGAACCAATTGAGCCGCACCACCTGTTTGCGGGGGGTGAGCAAAGTGGCGGCGGGGTGATGTCGCTGCACTTGCAGGGGAACAGCGGGGGGACGTTGCATGCGCAGGGGGTGGCGGGGGTGGGGGCTGCGGTGCAGGTTCCCCAATCCACTGCAGCAGCGAGTGCGCGGGCTGGTGCGGCGCTAGCGCCAGCCGCTGAGCCCGTGGTGGCGCCGCTGCACCAGGCGGAGGAGCAGATGCTGCGGCAGGCGTTGCAGAGTGCGGGGGGGAATGTGGCGCTGGCGGGACGGTTGTTGGGGATTAGCCGCGCGACGATGGCTTATCGGGTGAAGAAGTTTGGGATTGGGAAATAGTGAATCACAGATTCAGCCTGTTAAAACCATAAAGCATCTGGACATATTTCATCAAAACACATCCAGCAATACAGAAATATGGCAAAAATTGTCCAACCAACCCATATTCAAGACCGCGTGCCAACAGTAGGGTTGTGCAGGATAGATGAACCTACAATTCCCACCATTCGCACACAGCGCCTTCAGCAATATTAATCCGATGGCTTTTCAGAGATTGTTATGGCGAACCCGATTTGAGCTAGCCACAAAGGAATATTTTGTTCATTCACAGCGAATGCTGGTTCAGCAGACAAACCACTGAGAACACCAACCAAATAAAGATGGTTAACCTCTTGAGCAGCACGGTTGAATCCATGCTTTTCGAGCAATGCCTCCCAATCTTTGAAAGACATTTTTTTCCCTACATAACCTAGCTTATAGATGAGCAAAGTCGCTGCCATCGTCTCTTCGCGTAACGGACTCTCAACAAAGCGGGCAAGCGGAATATTAAATTTGGCATCCTCATTGGTAGACCACGGCCATTTGACTCTCTTTCCATCAAAAGTCACCAGTGCATTATTTGAAGCAGCCATCAAATCCAGTTGAATTCCGATAGCTTTAGCTTTCTCTTCCGTTGATTTTCCATTGAAATCGAATGGTTTTTTGGGCGGGGGAGCCTTGAGCTTTTTAATCTCATCCTCAAGCTCATTTTCCCTTTTCTTCGATAATTCAAGGGCCTTGGCCTGCTCTTCAGTACGCTTGGCGAAATTCTCAAGTGATTGGACTGTTTCTGCTTTTTCTGTCTGCCACTCTGCCCTCTGTTTAATCATCACCGAGCGAAGGTGGAGAGCCTCTTCAGAGGAAAGCGTGCGAACTTCTGTTGCACTAAAAATGGCATCACGAGTACGGTTCAAATTTTTTTCGTGATCGGCAGCAATTCTTCTGAGTAGCGGAGGAAGTAGATAAATCCATGTAAGTGCTATCCCAAGAGGAATTAGAGAGCCGTGGATTAGCCAGTCTAATTGCTTAGGAAAGAGGTAATTATCGATATAGCTGATTTTGGCTTTCCAGCCCCCATCGCCGCTGCCCAAAAAAACCAAAAGTAGACGAAAGTTCCAAATTGCCCAAGCCACTACAAATGCACTCACAAGTGGGTTGCCAAATCGCTCTCTCACTGTTTGAAATATTCCCAGCACAAAGGTCTTCGCGTCGTCCATGTTCTACCCTCCTAGTTACAAATTCTAGGCCCACTGGAGGATCAGAGGGGTCAGGTCTGCACTTCACCCCTAGCACCCGCTCGCATCGAAAAACCCCCAAGCCAAATTGCCTGATTAGCTACTTACCTCAGATACCCGCAGCACTTTCAAAGGCAGTGGCCCAGCAGTCACCAAGGCTTTCAACAGCCTGGGCAGCATGGCAGGCAGATCAAAGCGGCGGTTGAATCGCCAGCAGAACTCGGCCAAGTAGCGCTGTGCATACCTGGTATGGTCAAACGAGTGATAGGTGCCCGCCATGCTGGTCTTGAGGTTGCCCAGCAAGGTGTTCACCCAACGCAGCTGAGGTGTCTGTGCCCCCTTGCGCCCACCGCCAGTCACGTAGCGCTCATGCGTAGCCTGCGCCTGCTGCACTTGCGCAAAGGCCCGAGTGCCGTCGCTGACCACGTGGCAGCGCGCCGCTAGGTGAGCCTGTGCCCATTGCCGCATGTGCTCGTTGGTGAAGTCCGCCACAGGTGTCAGGCACATGTACAGGGGCCGGCCATCGGTGCTGGTCTGCACCGCAGCGACGAAGGCCGTCTTGTTGGCTGCGCGGCGCCCGCCGTTGATGTGTCCTGCCCGCTCGCCCCCAAGGTAGGCATCGTCAATCTCCACCCGCCCTTGCAGCAGGTAGCGCGCATCGCGCTGGGCCATGGCCTGCATCAGTTTGTGCTTCATCAGCCATGCCGTTTTGTAGGACACGCCCAACTGGCGCTTGAGCGCCAGGGCGCTGATGGCATTCTTGTTCTGCGTCAGCAGGTACATGGCCAGGAACCACAGCCTCAGGGGCACATGGGAGTGTTCCATTACAGTGCCCACGATGGAGGAGCTTTGGTAGCCACAAAGGAAGCACTCCCACAGCAGTCGACCCGTGCCATTGCGGGTGTGAAAAAAGCGCTTGCAGCCGCAGTGCGCGCACCGCCAGCCCAAGGGCCATCGTGCGCCCACCAGGGCCTGCTCGCACTGCTGCTCGCTGCAGTAAAGGCTCTGAAACTGAGGCAGTGACAGGCCCCGTTGGAACTGGATCGCGTTGATGGACATCGCTTGCTCCTTGGCGCCGAGAACTCGGCATGTCCGTTGGAGTCCTGCGCCTAGGCTTTGTTCTGCTCACTCTGAGATATGTCGCTAATCAGGCCAAATTGCCCTCCAGCGCTTAATAGACAGTCGCATGCAGTATCAAAACGATAGCAAACTCCCTGCACGTACAAGAGCAGCTACCACGGCAGCTTGTCCCCGCTGTACGCATAAAACCCGCCCGTGTCCTCCACCGGCAAGCCATCCAGCACCCGCAGCATGTCCGCCGCTGTGTCCACAGCCGGGCGACCAATTTCCGCGCCGTTGAATGGGGCCGACAAGGCCGAGTTGACGGTGCCCGGGTGCAGCGCCACCAGCACGGCCTGCGGGTGGGTGCGGGCTACTTCGATGGATGCGGTTTTGACCAGCATGTTGAGCGCGGCCTTGCTGGCGCGATAGCTGTACCAGCCGCCCAGGCGGTTGTCGCCAATGCTGCCCACCTTGGCCGAGAGCACGGCCAACAGGGTGCGCCCCTGCTTGGGCAGCAGCGGTGCAAAGTGGGCCAGCACCAGAGCGGGGCCGAAGGTGTTGGTGCGGAAAGTGGCTTCCATCTGCGCGTAGTTCAACTGGCCCAAACGCTTTTCGGGCATGCCGTGGGGGCCGTGCAGCAGGCCTGCGGCGTGGATGATGCAGTGCCACGGGCCCTGGGCATTGAGCTGCTGGGCGGCGGCGGCAATGGTGGCTTCGTCATCCAAGTCCACCGCAGGGTGGGTGTTGCGGCCCAGGCCCACGGCCAGGGCACAGCGTGGGTCGGACTGCAGGTGGGCGAGGAAGGCGCTGCCGATGGCACCGGTGGAGCCGATGACGAGGGCGCGGTAGCCGTGGGGCAGGGATTGCAGGGATGGCAGGGATGGGGTGGACATGGTCGAAACCTCTCTGGGTCAGTGTCTGTATTCAAACAACCACCGTTCGGGCTGAGCCTGTCGAAGCCGGGGCACGGGGGTGGCCTTCGACAGGCTCAGGCTGAACGGGTGGGGGGTGGCGATGCAGCCCTTCGGCGGGCTCAGGGCGAACGGAGGAACGAAGGCGGAAGGCATGGTGGGTAGTGGCTACAAAGCATCCAGCCGCGTGCGCAAGCTGGCCGCATGCTCACGCAACGCATCGAGTTGCGGCCCCTGCATCTTTTGCAGCTGGCGGTACACCATACCCAGGCGGAAGTTATTGCCCAGGGTGCCCTCGTTGCGCGCAAAAAAGTCCCAGTACAGCGCGTTGTACGGGCAGGCCCGCTCACCCACTTTTTGCTTTTTGTCGTAGTGGCAGCCGCTGCAGTAGTCGCTCATGCGGTCGATGTAGGCAGCGCTGCTCACATAGGGTTTGGTGGCCAGCAGGCCGCCGTCGGCAAATTGGCTCATGCCCACGGTGTTGGGCACCTCCACCCATTCAAAGGCGTCGATGTACACGCCCAAGTACCAGCGGTGCACAGCGGCCGGGTCAAGCCCCGCCAGCAGCGCAAAGTTGCCGATGACCATGAGGCGCTGGATGTGGTGGGCATACGCATGCTCCAGCGACTGGCCCACGGCGTGCTGCATGCAGCGCATGCGGGTCTGGCCCGTCCAGAACCACTCCGGCAGCGGCGTGTTGTGGCCCAAGGCGTTGCGCTCGTCGTAGCCGGGCATGTGGGCCCAGTAGATGCCGCGCACGTATTCGCGCCAGCCGAGGATCTGGCGGACAAAGCCCTCCACCGCAGGCAGGGGCGCGGTGCCTGCGTGGTACGCAGCCTGGGCGCGTTGCACCACCTCGTGCGGGCGCAGCATTTTGGTGTTGAGCGCGAAGGACAGCAGCGAGTGGAAGAGCCGCGCGCTCTGCGTGCTCATCGCGTCTTCATACGCACCAAAGTGCGGCAGCGTGGTGGTGATGAAGTGGTCGAGCCACGCCAGCGCCTCAGCCCGGTTCAGCGGCCAGCGCAGTTGCGCAGCCTGCGGGCTGCCAAAGCTTTGCACGCCTGCAGCCTGGATGGTGGCCCACAGGGCGCTGTGGTCGTGCGTGGGGCGGGCATCGGGCGGCAATGCGGGCGTGCCGGGCCAGGGCTTGCGGTTGTCGTGGTCGAAGTTCCACTGGCCGCCTTCGGGCTCGCACGCTGCGTCGATCAGCACGCTGTGGCGCTGGCGCATGCGGCGGTAGAAATGCTCCATGAGCCACTGTTTGCGACCCTTGAACACCTCGGCCATTTCGGTGCGGGTGGTGTAGAAGTGCTCGCTGGTGACGGCCTGCACGGCAAAGGCTTGCTCGGCACCCCAGGTGCGCAGTTGCTCGTCCAGCCGCCATTCGTCGGGGTGCTGGTATTGCAGCGTCTGCGCTCCGTAGTGGGCCATGAGGGCGGCCAGGTTGTCGGGCATCGACTGGCGGTTGCTCGCGTCGTCAATCGCCACGTAGCGGACGCGGTGCCCGGCCTCGCGCAGGTGGCGGGCCAGGTCGCGCATGGCGGCGAAGATGGCGAGGATTTTTTGCGCATGGTGCAGCACGTAGTCGGTCTCTTGCCGCACTTCCATCAGCACATAGACCACGCCTTCGTCCGGCCTGGCAAACCACGAATGTTCGGGGTTGAGCTGGTCGCCCAGCAGCAGGCGCAACGTGTGGGCGCGCTGTGGGGTGGAGGGTTGTGGCGTGGTCATGCCGTGCCCCATAGGCGGCGGTAGCTGCCGTCGGCATCGTGGTCTTGCGCCTGCTTGGTGGGGTTGAAGCGGCGGCCCCCGCGCGGGTCGGTGCCGCGCCCCGCGATGTAGAGCCAGTTGGCTTGGTTGCTGTACACGTCGTAGTCCACCAGTTGCGATTCAAACCATGCCGCGCCTGCGCGCCAGTCGCCCCGCAGGTCGTAGATGAGGTAACTGGCCACCACCTGGCGCAGGCGGTTGCTCAGATACCCGGTGGCCGCGAGTTCGCGCATGGCGGCATCGACCAGCGGCTCGCCCGTCTCGCCCTGGCACCAGCGCTCAAAACCGCGCTGGTTGTGCTGGGCGAGTGGCAGTTCGGATAGGCCGCGCGCCCGGTACAGCCCCGCGCCGTATTGCAGGTGCAGCAGCCGAAAGTAGTCGCGCCACAGCAGCTCGAACCACAGCCAGTAGGTGCCATCGTTGGCTCCGTGGTTGCGCTCAAAGGCTTTCAGGTCGGCATAAATCTGGCGGGGAGACAGCGCACCCGTGGCCAGCCAAGGCGACAACTTGCTGGAGTAATCCAGCCCCGTGAGCCCATTGCGCGTGTCCTTGTAGCTGTGGGGCAGCTTGCGGGCCAGGTACTGCGCCAGGTGGGCCAGTACGGCGCCCTCGCTCCCATCGCAGCCGGGGGTGCCGTAGGGGAAGGATGAGCGGGCATCGCTGCCCTGTGGCGGTGCGGGTGGCTGGATGGCTGCAGCGCCCTGCTCCGCCCCCACCGCCTGCAGCACGGGCGCGGGCACATCAAGTGGCGGCAGCAGCTGGGCGGGTGCAGGCAAAGGCGCGGCGGGGGTAATGCCTGCGCGCTCCACCTTCTGGCGGAAGCTGGTAAACACACCGGGCAGGTCAGAGGCAGGCCAAGGCATGTCGGCCGGGTGCAGCAGGCTGCTGTGCCATACGGTACGCACTTGCAGGCCTGCCGCGCGCAGGGCCGCGATCTCGGCCTGCTCGTAGGGGGCGGCAATGTCTTCGCACACCACGGTGGTGGCGCCCACAGCCTGTGCCAGTTGCGGCAGGGCGGCGGCGGGCGGGGCTTGGCAGATGAGCAATGGGTTGCCCAATACGGTCGTCTGTTGCTGCAACCCGCGCAGCGCTGCGGCGGTGAAGGCGCGGCGGTGCGGGCCCACGCGCGCGAAGCACCAGGGCGTGCGTTCATCGGGCGCAGGCAGGCACACCACGGGCAGTAGGTGCGTGGCACCGCTGGTGAGCGCTGCATGCAGCGCGGGCTGGTCGTGCAGGCGCAGGTCGTTGCGAAACCAGAAGAGCACGGTGCTCATGCGGTGCCCTCCTCTGCCAAGCCTTGCGAAGTGCCGCCGCGCTTGCGTTCGCTGCGGCAGCGGTCGGAACAGTATTTCACCTCGTCCCACACCTTCTCCCACTTCTTGCGCCAGGTAAAGGGCAGGCCGCAGTGCAGGCAGGTCTTTTGCGGAAGGTCTTGTTTTTTGCGCATGCGCATGGTTCAAAAGTCCAGGGTTTGCTGCTGGGGGTGCTGGGCGGCGTTGCGTGCGCGGGCGCGTGCCTGGGGGCTGCCGCCATCGCGAAACTGGCGGGAGCCGTGCTTTTCCACAATCGCGGCTTTGGCCTCGCGCACGGCAGGCTGGGCGCGCAGGCCGTGCACGCGGGCTTTGGCGGTGCGGGTGGCGGAGTCCAGCTCTACCAGCGGCACGGCAATGTCGTGGCCCACGCGCACGCCGCAGCGGGCTTGCACATCGGGCGGCATGCGCCAGGGCTCCAACAGCCAGGCATCGGGCACGCGGCGCAAGGCGGGCAGCCACTGGCGCACAAAGTGGCCGTGCGGGTCGTGGTCTTGCGCCTGCTTGATGGGGTTGTAGACGCGGGTGGTGTTGATGCCCGTGGTGCCCGCCTGCATTTGCAGCTGGCTCCAGTGGATGCCGGGTTCGTAATCGAGAAACTGGCGGGCCAGCCATTCGCCCACGGGCCGCCAGTGCAGCCACAGCGGGTACGAGGCCACCGACACCAGCATGGCCCGCATGCGGAAGTTGACCCACCCCGTCTCGCGCAGCATGGCCACGCAGGCATCCACCATGGGCCAGCCGGTGCGCCCGGCCACCAGGGCATCAAAGTGAGCGGGGTTCCATTCCCCTTCGCGCAGGCCGTTGTAGCCCCGGTGCAGGTTGTGGTGCTCCAGCGCGGGCTCAGACTCCAGCTTTTGGATGAAGTGGCAATGCCAGTGCAGGCGGCTCATGAAGGCGGTGAGCCCCTTGCGCTGCCATGCGGCTCCAGGCTCGGTGCTGGCCTTGAGTTGTTGCTGGCGGCGCTGGGTGGCCTGCACCACCTCGCGCATGCCCAGGCAGCCCATAGCCAGGTAGGGCGAGAGGCGCGAGCAGGCGCTGGGCGCTGTCAGCGGCGATGAGATGCCGCCCCGGTAGCCCTGGCTGCGCTGCAGCAAAAAGTCTTGCAGCACACGCAGCCCCTCTTTGCGCCCCCCGCGCTGGCGCTGGGGCGGGTCGTGCGCGGGCAGGCCCAGCGCGGCACCGCTGGGCCAGGGCTGTGCGGGCCACGGCAGCGTGCGGGTGTGCAGGGCCTCTGGTGCGGGTCCGGGTGTAGGTGCAAGCACCACGGGCGCGTGCATGAAGGTCTGCCAGTGCCCATGCCAGTCGTCGCGCGAGCGCAGGCGGCGCACCACGCCGTGCTGCGGCCATTCGCGCCAGGCCACGCCCTGCGCGTGGCACCAGCGGCCCACGGCAAGGTCGCGGGCATAGGTGTGGGCGTTGCCCGTTTCTTCATGCGCCACCAGGGTGTGGAAAGGTGCCAGCGCGTGCAGGCGGGCCAGCACGTCCACCACCTCGCCCACGGCCACTTGCAGCGTGGCGCCCCGCCGCTGCAGGGCCTGGGCCAGGTCGTGCAGGCTTTCTTGCACAAAGTGGTAGTGCTGCAGAGCGGCATCGGGCTGGGCCCACAGGCTGGGCTCGATGACATACAGGCACAGCACCGGGCCTTGGGCGGCAGCGTGGTGCAGCGGCGCGTGGTCGTGCACGCGCAAGTCGCGTTTGAACCAGACGACGGTGTAGCCCATACCCTGCTCTGCCCTGTCCCGCTTTGGCCTCGTCAGCCCGCGATCAGCCCACCAAGGCGCGGGCCAGCGACTGACCACTGAGCCACGCGCCCTCGACCTTGCCGCCGCTGATCCAGTCGCCGCACATGCCCAGCTGGGCGTCGGCATCCCACCAGTAGCCGAGCGTGAGGGCGGGCTCGGTGTCGGCATAGCGCCAGCGATGGGCGGTGGCTTGCAGCGTGGCGGGCGCAGGGCCTCCCAGCGACTGGAACGCAGCCAGCAAGGTGTCGGTCACGCTCTCGGCAGTGTCTTCAATGTGGGCTTCGCTCCACTCGGGGCTGGCGTGCAGCAGCCAGGTTTCAGTGCCTGCGGGGGCCGTGCGACCAGGCTTGCTGCTGTCGCGCGCCACCCAGCGCAGCGGGCCGGTGTTGATAAAGGCACCGTCCCACGGCAGGCCAACCTGCGCGGCGCAGCGCACAATCACCGCCCAGCTGCCGCGCATGCGTGCGCTGGCGGCCACCGCAGCGCCCGTGGAGGCTACGGGGTGCAGCAGGGGCACGGCTTGCGGTGCTGGCACGGCCAGCAGCACGGCGCTGTAGCGCTGCGCGTGCAAGCCCTGCTCGGCCGAGGTGATGGCCCAGCCATCGGCGGTGCGCTCCAGCTTTTGCACGGTGGTTTGCCACTGCGCCAGCGCCCGGTCGCCCACCTGCTGCAGGCCCTGCACCAGCCAGCCAGCAGGCGACGTCATGCGTGGCGTGCCCACAAAGCGCTCCAGCGGGGTGGCGGGCGTGGTCCACGCGGTGCCGTCAAAGCTGGCCAGGCGAGCGTCCCACACTGCAGCGACCCCGGCCTGCTGCCAGCGGGCCACCTCGGCGCGGAACTGCGGATCGCGTGCGGTGAAGTACTGCGCGCCGTGGTCGCACTGCCAGGGGCCTGCCGCGTCCTCGGCACGGCGAGTGCTCATGCGGCCAGAGGGGCCCCGGCTTTTGTCGAACACATGCACGGTGTGCCCCGCCTGCAGCAAGGCCTGCGCGCACGACAGGCCCGCCAGGCCTGCACCGATCACGGAGATGGGCAAGGTGGAGGTTGCGGAGCGGCTCATGGTTTCGGGTCGGTGCGTTCGTGGGTCACCCAGATGAGGGCTTGGGTGTCTATGCCAAGCGCTTGTGCGCGGGCCGTGAGCTGCTCGCGCACGGCTGGCGCTAGCTGCTTGCTGCGCGACAAGATCCAGCAGTAGCTGCGATCTGGCCCCACCACCAGGGCCCACTGGTAGTCCGCATCCAGCGCGGCCACGTGGTAGCCGCCATAGAACGGGCCAAAGAACGATACCTTGAGCGAGGCCGTGTTGGCATCGCCTGTGAATTTGGCCTTGCCCTCGGCCTCGCGCCAGTCGTTCTTGGCGGTGTCAAAACCCCGGTTGAGCACGCGCACGCTGCCGTCGGCCTGGCGCTGGTAGGTGGCAGACACGTCGGTCATTCCACGCTCAAACGAATGGTCTAGCCGCGCGGCCTCGTACCAGCGCCCCTCATAGCGGGCTAAGTCAAACGGCGTGACGGGGGTGATGCCCTCGGGAGGCTGGGTGGATGAGCACCCCGCCAACACGGCAACAGTGCCCAGCGCAGCAACCAGGACTGCGCGCCGAAGTAAAAGGGTGGGTGCGGTCATAAAAACCAATCAGTCACAAAACAAACCAAATGGTATACCCAATCCATAGCAACTGACCCCCAAGGGCCACCGGGCACTGACAGCGTGCCGGGTGCCAGCACAGGCCAGCACCTAAAATCGAACCCATGACCCTCAAGATCACTGTCTACTCCAAGTCCGCCTGCCCCCAGTGCGAATCGGCCAAGAGCCTGCTGAAGGCGCGCTCGCTGCCCTACGAAGAAATCAAGATCGACGACGAAGCCGAGCGCCTGGCCTTCTACGACAAGTGCGGCCCGGCCGTGCGACAAATGCCCCAGGTGTTCATCAACGATCAGCGCGTAGGCGGGCTGACGGGGCTGCAGGCCGCGCTCAAGCAACTGGGGCTTTGACCCAGGCGGCGGCCTGCACGCTGGGCGCCCACTGCCAAGTGCTGCAGAGTCCTACAAGGCACGCCATTCGGGCCGTGTTCGAATGAGAGGCACACCCAAGCGCAGGCCATTGCCCCCACGGGGCAGATGCCCGCCCTTGGCAACGTCCACCGACCGAAGGAGCCCCCATGGAATCCGGAATCCACACCCTTTCCGATCTGTTTGCCCAGTTGGGTCTGCCCTCTGACGAAGCGTCCATCACCCACTTTATTGCGACACACCGCCCGAATGCGGCCCAGTGCAGCCTGCCCGATGTCGCGGTATGGAGCCCGGCCCAGGCCAAGTTTCTGCGGGAAGCGATTGCGGCCGATGCCGACTGGGCCATCGTGGCGGAGCAACTGGGCCAGGCCCTGGCTTGTAGCCGGGGTATTCAAAAGGCCTGACACCCCCAGTTAACGTGGGGCAACGGCGCTCAGCCGCGCGCTAAAAACCCATCCACCAGTGCATAGTGCTCCGGCACATTCAGCGCAGGGGCGTGCCCGCAGCCGGGCACCTCCACCACCTGCAGCAGCCCCTTGGCGCCGGGGCCACGGCGGTGCATTTCTTCGATGGTTTCGGGCAGCACCAAGTCTGAATCGGCGCCGCGCAGGCACAGCACGGGAATGTTCAGCCGGTCATAGTGATCCCAGATCAGGTAATCATTTTCGTGGTGCGTGAACTGCTGCACCATGGCCGGGTCGTAGTGCGGCGTCACGCGCCCATCGGGCAGGCGGCGGGTTGATGTTTCGGTCAACCGCCGCCACTGCGCATCGCTGAGCCAGCCGTAGGGCTGATACACCTGACGAAAGAATGCCTCCAGCTCGGCCACCGTATCAAACGCAGGCGGTTGCCCCGCATAGGCCTTAATGCGCTCCAGTGCGGCATCGGCCAGGCGCGGGGCGTTGTCGTTGAGCAGCAGGCTGGCAATGCGCCCCCGCAAGCTGGGCTCAAATACCCCTGCAGCGCACACCGTGCCAATAGCGCCGCCCATCGAGGTGCCTACCCAGTGCGCACGCTCAATGCCCAGTTGATCGAACAGGTCGGCAGCGATGCGGGCATAGAACGCCAGGCGGTATTCGTGCAGCGGCTGGCGGCTCCACTGGCTCAGGCCCCGGCCGATGGTGTCTGGGCAAATGACGCGGTAGCGGTCTGCCAGATGCGCAGCCAGGTCGTCCATATCGCGCCCGGTGCGCGCTAGGCCATGCCATGCGATCACCACCGGGGCGTCGGGCTGGCCCCATTCGGTGTAGTGGATTTCGTAACCAGCGCAGGTGGCGTAGCGGGAGATGGGAGACATGGTGATGGCCTGTGAAACGGGACAAACTGCCAGGCAAAGCCCTGATGGGCCTTGCCTAGCATGGGCGCCTAGTCGGGGATGGCGATGGACCCCGCAGTGATGGCAATGGCATCGCCCACAAGCGGTGTGGCCGCCATAGGGGGCAGGTTGGCGGTGGTGATGGCCGGGGCGCTGCCGGGCGTGCCGCCGCGTGGCACGGTGCGCACCACTTGGCTGGCGGGCAGTGTTTTGCCGCTCGCCAAGTGGTCGTACATAGCGTCCAGAGCGCGGTTCAAATACACATGCAGGGGCACATAGCGCGTGTCGTAGCCGGGCAGCACGGAGGGCAAACCGATGAAGCTGTCGAAGTGCTGGGCGTTGGTTACCTCCACATAGCGCAGCTTGCTCGCGCTGCCTTCCACCTTGCGGTTGAGGGCTGCGTAGGGCCGGGAGGTGTGGCTGACGGGCAGCAGCGCATCAGCGCGGCCGTGCACGATGATGGCGGGCTTGCCGCGCAGGTTGCCATTGCGGCGGGTTTCGTCCACCCCGGCTTGCAGTTTTTGCGCGGCGGCATCGGTGCCGGTGACCAGGTTGCGCAGGCACAGCGCACCGGCGGTGTTCCAGTCGGCCAGGCCGCTGGCAGACACCGACAAAAAGTCGCGCCCTGCCCCCAACTTGCCGTTGTTGTTGATGAGTTGTACCCCGCTGGAAGGCGGCACCCCATTGCCCGTGGCAAACATGCCCGCCAGCGCCGCAGGCGCCATCGGCCCCACGGCGCCAGTGGATGTGGTGGCGGCATAGCTGTAGCCGCAGAGGTGGTCCTTCACGCTGGCGCGAGAGAGTGCATTGGCAAAGGTGACCGCCACAGCCGGGGCCACTTCAAACGCAGCCAGGGATGCGTGCAAGTCGCTCGATTCGGCCTCCCACCCATAGTCGCGCAGCTTTTGCAGCGCCTGCTCTGCCTGCGCGGCGGGGGTGCTGCCCGTGAGCAAGCCCGCTGCGACCAAGGCGGAGCAGCGGTTGGGCGCAATGGGCAGGGCACTGGCCGCAAAGCCCGCGCCAAAGGCAACTGCGTAGGGCGAGCTGCTGATGGAAGGCGCCAGCGCCGCGCAGGGCTGGTAGAGGTTGGCATAGGTGGTGAAGTCCACCAGCGTCTTGCCAGTCACGGCCACGGCGGTGCTGCCGCGCTGCACCGTCACGCCAGGGTTGGCGGGCAATTCCACGGCGGGCTCAGACACCGCCACGCCACTGATCAGGCCCTGGGTGTCTTGCTCTGCCGCCGCAATGGCGGCGCCGCCGCCGTTGGAGATGCTGGACGCGATGACGATGGTGTTGGAGGGGTTCAGCGTCTTGAGACGCTGGCCGTTGTCCAGCGTGCCAAAGCGTTCGTTCAGCACATAGTAGGCAAACTCCACCGCCTGCAGTGTGCTGCGGCCCCAGTCTTTCTCGGGGTTCTGGCCCGAGTGGGCGTGTTTGAAGGCAAAGCGGTTGGGCGTGGCTGCATTGAAAGCGGCCAGTTCGCTGGCCGAGAGGCCTGCGTTGAACGCGGCGTTCTTGCCTGCCGCCGTGGCCGTGGCACGGGTGCCATTGATCAGCGGCACAGTGTCGTTTTGCAGGTCGTGCGGGGCAGCGCCTGTGCCCTTGTCTGAGTAGGCCACGGCGCAGCCGCGCTTGAGGCCCCACTCGCCCGTGCTGAGGCCGCCATACACCCCGCGCGAGCCCGATGCCGTGGCCGTGATGACGCACGGTTTTTGCGGGTTGAAGCTGGCAGGCACCTGCACCATGAGGGTGACGTTCTGCCGCCCGCTGCCATCGTCGGCAAAGGCGATGTATTCGGTGCCTGCCACCTTGCCCTCGCTGGCGGTGATGTTGCCCTGCGCATCGACGTTGGGGCCATACAGGCTGCCATAACCACCTGCCGCTGTCATGTCGAGCAAGGCGCGGTAGTTGGTGTGGATGGTGGTGCGGCGCAGCTCGGCCGCCGTGGGCTTGAGGGGGTCGGCATACGCCGGGGCGGCCGCTGCGGCCAGGCCGGTTTTACCCAGGCCGGCGGTAAGCAGGTCGTCGGTGGTGCCGTCGTAAGCCGTGGCCTGGATGGGCCCCAGGTACGCAGGCTTGGTGTTGGGGATGGCGTTGCTGCCATCTCCCCCACCGCCGCCGCAGGCGGCCAACACAGCAGCGGCCACGGCCGCAGGCAGGAACGGGCGAACACAGGTTTTCATGCGCTTGTCTCCAGGTTTGGTTTTTGTTGCACGACCATCACACCGATTCAAGAAGTCATGGAGCCGCGAAGTCAGAAACTCCGCACCCTCATCCCGGCCTGTGCGCCGCCGCAGCGCGCAAGCGCCCCACCACGCCGGTGGGGAAGTAATAGACCGACAGCACAAACAGCACGCCCAGCCACAACAGCCAACGGTCGGGCGACAGCAAGGCGGCCAGCCAGGGCAGGCTGGTTGCGGCCTCGCTGCCCAGGCGCAGCAGGTCTTGCAGATAGCTTTGCGCCACCAAAAACAGCACGGCGCCAATGGCCGAGCCGTAGATGGTGCCCATGCCGCCGATGACGACGATGAGCAGGCAGTCCATCATGATTTCGAAGCTGAGCGAGGTGTCTGGCCCGTTGTAGCGCAGCCAAAGCGCCAGCATGCAGCCCGCCAACGTGGCAAACAGGGCCGACAACACGCTGGACGTGGTGCGGTACACCACCACGCGGTAGCCAATGGCCTCGGCGCGGAACTCGTTCTCGCGGATGGCCTGCAGCACGCGGCCAAAGGGCGAGTTGACGATGCGCAGCAATGCCAGCACCAGCACCACCGCCGTGACGAACAGCAGGTAGTAGCAAATCAACCGCCCATCAATGGCCACGCCCAGGAAGGGATCGTCAAACGGCTCGAAGCTGGGTGACAGCACCTCGGGCACCTTGAAGGTGAGGCCGTCTTCACCGCCGGTGATGTCCGACAGCTGCGAGGCCAGCGTCTGGAACGCCGCCGCCACGGCCAAGGTGATCATGGCAAAAAAGATGGCCCGCACGCGCAGCGAGAACAGGCCCACCGCCAGCGACAAGAGCAGCGACAGCAGCAACGCCCCGCCCACCCCCACCAGCAGGGCCGACCACGTGGGCCCCATGCGCGTGGTGGCCACGGAAATGCCATAGGCCCCAATGCCAAAGAACATGGTGTGCGCAAAGCTGACGATGCCGGTGTAGCCCAGCAGCAAGTCAAAGCTGGCCACCAGCACCACAAACACCAGCACCTTGGCCGCCACGTTCAGCGCCTTGACGCCAGGAAACAGAAACGGCGCCAACGCCAGGCCCAGCAGCACGGCCAGCAAGATGGCTGCGAGCAGCTTGCTGCGGGGATAGTCACCAGAGAGAAGTCGGTTCAACATGCTTGCGGCTCCTCAACGGTTCGTGACGGGGTACACGCCTTGGGGGCGCCACAGCAGGATGGCGACCATGAGCGCGATGTTGGAAAACAGCGCCACCTTGGGGGCCAGAAAGCCGGTGTAGTTGGCCATGAGGCCCACCAGCAGCGCGCCAATCAGCGCCCCGCCCGTGCTGCCCAAGCCGCCGATGATGATGACGATGAAGATCAGCACGTTGACCTGCGCGCCCATCTGCGGCACCACGCTTTGCTGGTACAGGCCCCACATCACGCCGCCCAGCCCCGCCAGGGCCGAGCCCACCACAAACACCGCCACAAACAGGCGGCGAATGCGGTAGCCCAGGCTTTCGACCATCTCGCGGTCTTGCACACCGGCGCGGATGAGCAGGCCGACTTTGGTGCGCGACAGCGTCCAGGCCAGCACGCCAAACACCACCAGGCCCACGGCCACGGCGACGAGGCGGTATTTCTCGATGGCGGCATCGCCCAGCAGCAGCGAGCCGCGCATGCCGCCCGGCAGCGGCAGCGGGATTTGCTGCGGGCCCCAGATGACCTTGATGAGTTCCTCGCCAATGATCATGCCGCCCATGGTGATGAGGATCTGCTTGAGGTGCTGGCCGTACACGGGCCGCACGATGAAGCGCTCAAACGCCAGGCCCACCGCGCCCGCCACCGCCATGGCCACCAGCATGGCGGGCAGCACTGCCACCATGTTGCGCCACAGCTGGTCAGAGCCCGTCCAGTCGCCCATTGCGCCCAGCACGCTGGTAGCCACAAAGGCCCCCAGCGCAATGAACACACCGTGGCCAAAGTTGAGCACGTCCATCAGCCCAAACACGAGTGTGAGGCCCGACGCGATGATGAAGATGATCATGCCCATGGCCAGCCCCGCCACCGTGAGCGTGAGCCAGGTGCTGGGCGAGCCCACCAGCGGCAGCGTGATGAGCGCCAGCAGCGGCACCAGCGCCAGGGGCTTCCAGTCGAAGTCGCTGGCAGTCATGCGGGCGGTCATGCGTGGCCTCCTACGGGGTCATGATTTACTTCTTTTTTGATAGCTGCCTGCGCTTGATATATATGCGCTGGAGTCCGATTTGACTTGTATTTCATAGCGACAGCCCCAGCAGCGACTGCTGCAATGCCTCGTCCGCCGCCAGCGCGGCCATGCTGCCGGCGTGCACCACGCGGCCGTTGTCCATCACGGCGACGTTGTCGCCCAGGCGTTTGGCAAAGTGGATGTTTTGCTCAACCAGCAAGATGGTCACTCCGCTCTTTTTGAGCTGGTCGAACGCCTCGATCATGTTGTTGATGATGGCGGGGGCCAGGCCCTTGCTGGGTTCGTCCACGATGAGCAGGTCACGCGGCTCGATGATGGCGCGGGCCACGGCCACCATCTGCTTTTGCCCGCCGCTGAGCTTGCCTGCCGGGTGGTTCCAGAACTTCTCCACGGCCGGGAACAGCCGGAAGATCCATTGCAGCCGGGCCGCGTCCATCTGCGCTGCGTTGCTGGCCTTGCGTGCGGCCAGCAGCAGGTTTTCCTTCACCGTCAGGTCGGCAAAGATGCCCATGTTCTCGGGCACATAGGCAATGTTCAGCCCCGCAATCTGCGGTGTGTGCAGGCGGGTGATGTCGCGCCCGTTGAAGTGGATGCTGCCCTGCGAGGCCTGCCACAGGCCCATGATGGTGCGCAGCGTGGTCGTCTTGCCCGCGCCGTTGCGGCCCAGCAGCATGGTGAGCTGGCCCTTGGGGATGGCGAGATCGACGCCGTGCAGGATGTGGTACGCCCCGATGTGCGTGTGAACGCCTTTGAGCTCCAGGAGGTTGGCGGTGCTGCTCATGCGGCCTCCCTCTGTTCTATGGGCTCATCTTTGGAGACGCCCAGGTACGCCTCCTGCACCACCGGCGATGCGATCACCTCGGCGGGTGCGCCATCGGCCACCAGCGTGCCGTTGGTCAGCACAATGATGCGGTCGGCCAGCTCGCGCACCACGTCCATCTTGTGCTCCACCAGCAGGATGATCTTGGTCTTGTCTTTTTTGAGTTCGCGGATCAGGTTCAAGATCACCGGGGCCTCGTCGTGGCTCATGCCTGCGGTGGGCTCGTCAAACATGTAGACCTGCGGCTCCAGCGCCATGAGCAAGGCCACTTCCAGCTTGCGCTGGTCGCCATGCGGCAAGCTGGCCACGGGGGTGTCACGCCGCTCGAACAGGGCCACGGTGTGCAAGATGGATTCGGCCCGCTCGGTGAGCTGGCGGTGGTCGCTCCAGATGCTCCACAGGTTGAGCCCCCGGCGGTGCGGGCCACCCTGCGTGGCCTGCACCGCCAGGCGCACGTTCTCCAGCACGCTCAGGTTGGGGAACAGATTGGTGAGCTGAAACGCCCGGCCCAGCCCCGCACGGGTGCGGGCCGAGGGGCTGAGCGCTGTCAGGTCTTGCCCGCCCAGCTGCGCGCTGCCCGCACTGGCCTTGAGCTGGCCCGAGATGAGGTTGAAATACGTCGTCTTGCCCGCGCCATTGGGGCCCACGATGGCGGTGAGCGTGCCCGGCGCAAAGGCACAGGTCACACCATTGACCGCCACATGGCCGCCAAAGCGGATGGTCAGGTTGTGGGTTGCAAGCATGGAGGCAATGGGTTGATGGCTGGGGCTGGAGACCGGTCCGAGCCGCCCACACCCGCGCGCCCTGCATCGCCCCAGACACTGCGCACCCGCAGTGCCCCGGCTTCGACAGGCTCAGCCCGAACGGTTGGAGGAATGGCCATGGACAGAAAATTCAGAGTCAAAACAGCCCCCAGCGCTTATTGAATAAGCGCAAGCAGCTATCAAATTCGCAGCAACCGGGCGCGATGGCTGCACTTGGCACGGCCCATGTCAGCGGCCACCGCGCAAGGGCCGCCCCGCCGCGCTGGTGGCGTCCCCCTTCCCGCTTCGCGCAGCGAAACGAGAGAAGGGGGAAGCGGCAAAGCCGCTCAGGGGGATGCTCACCTCTTGTTCCGGATGGGAACGTTCATCTCTTCCGGCTTGATCTCGCGCACCAGCTCGGGCACGCCCCAGGCAAAGGCCGGGTCCACCTTGATCTTGAAGTGGTACATGCTCTGCAGGGCCTGGTGGTCTTCCTTGCGGAAGGTCATCTTGCCCTTGGGCGTGTCAAAGCTCATGCCTTCCATGGTCTTGATGAGCTTGTTGGTATTGGTCTCGCCGTTGGTGGCCTTGAGGGCGGTGACCAGCGCCATGGCCGAGGTGAAGCCCCCGGCGGTGAAGAAGTCTGGCGGGGCCTTGAACTGCTTGTAGTGGGCCGCAACCAGCGCCTCGTTCACGGGGTTCTTGGGGATGCCGAAGTAGTAGTACGTGGCCCCTTCCATGCCAGGGAAGGCCTTGTAGCTGGCCATGGCGGGCAGGATGTTGCCGCCCGTGGCCACGTCAATGCCAAAGCGCTTGGACAGCTCTTGCGCGGCCAGCGCGGCATAGGGCGGCGTGCCCCCGGCCCAGATCACCATCACCACCTTGCGACCAGGCTGGTCCTTGAGCTTGTCGACCACGCGCTGGATGCCTGCGGTGAAGTCGGTGGTGTTTTGTGGCAGGTATTCCTCGTGCACCAGCTTGGCGTTCTTAATGGCTTCCTTGAAGGCCTTCACGCCGTCACGCCCAAAGGCGTAGTCTTGCGCCAGGGTGACGATGGTGGTGCCCGCCTTGTCAACCGCCACAGCGTTGCTGATGGCGTCCTGGCTGCTGTTGCGGCCGGTGCGGAAGATGTACTTGTTCCACTTGTCGCCGGTGATGGCGTCAGCCACAGCGGGCTCTACCAGCAAGATCTTTTTGTATTCCTCGGCCACGGGCAGCAGCGCCAGCGCCACGCCGCTGGAGGTGGGGCCTACGGCAATGTCGGCCTTGTCGTCGGAATAGGCCGAGGCCAGCAGGCTCTTGCCCAGGTCAGGCTTGCCCTGGTCGTCTTTCTCGATCACCACCAGTTTCTTGCCGCCCACCTGCATGGTGCCGCCGGTGGCGTAGTCCAGACCCATCAGCAGGCCGGTCTGCGTCTGCTTGCCATAGGCCTCCAGCGGGCCGGTTTTGCTGTAGATGTGGGCGATGCGGATTTCGCCCGACTGGGCCCAGGCGGGGGTGGCCAGGCTGGCAGCGAGAACGGTAACGGTGGCGGCAGCAGTGACCAGGGTGCGGCGTTGCATGGCGGTTGTCTCCTGTGGTTATGCAGGCTGTAGTGCACATGGCGTGCCAGCGAGCGCGGATTGCACAGGGGCGCGCAAGTGGTTGATTTGATTGGGTGCCACACCAGAGTGGCCACGATCATTTCACCCATATGGTCAATTTCCAGACAAATCAACGACTGAAATTCAGTCAACTGTCTGTTTTTAGATCAGGGTTTTCCAGACGTTCATACAGCGTGGCCCGTGAGATGCCCAGCTGCCGTGCGGTGGCCAATTTGTTGCCGCCGTTGGCCTTGAGCGTGGCGGCAATGGCGCGGCGCTCCAGCTCTTCCACCTGCTCGGCCAGGGGGCGCAGGTAGCGGGCATCGCCGTCGGATTCCAGCGCGGTGGCGCTGCTCAGCTCGGCCACGGGCGCCGGGGCGGCGGGCTCCACACCCGCCTCGCGCAGGACGCGGGCCAGTTGGGCGGCGTCGATGATGCTGGAGTCGCTGCGCATCACCGCCTGCTCCAGCACGTTGCGCAGCTCGCGGATGTTGCCGCGCCAGGGCTGGCCCGCCAGCAGGGCCAGGGCGTCGGGCTGCAGCTCGGGTGGCGGTGTGCCATTGCGCAGGGCCAGGTCTTCGCCCAAGGCCTCAACCAGCGCGGGGATGTCGCTGCGCCGCACGCGCAAGGGCGGCACGCGCACGGGCAGCACATGCAGGCGATAGAACAGGTCTTCGCGGAACCTGCCCTCGCGCACCAGCGCGGCCAAATCGCGCGAGGTGGCGGCGAGGATGCGCACATTGAAGGGCACGAGCTTGTTGCTGCCCAGCGGCTCGATCTCGCCCTCTTGCAGCGCCCGCAGCAGCTTGGCCTGCAGGCTTTGCGGCATGTCGCCAATTTCGTCGAGGAACAGCGTGCCGCCATCGGCCAGCTTGAACTTGCCGTCGCGCCCCTTGCGGTCGGCACCGGTGTAGGCGCCGGGGGCCACGCCAAAGAATTCGGCTTCGAGCAGCGTGTCGGGCACGGCGGCGATGTTGACGCTGACAAAGGGGCCGCTGGCGCGGCTCGATGCGGCATGGATGGCGTGGGCCAGCAGCTCTTTGCCCGTGCCCGTCTCGCCCAGCAGCAGCACCGGGCTGCTGGACTGCGCCGCACGCCGTGCCTGGCGCTTGACCTCGGCGGCGGCAGGGCTCGATCCAATGAAGCTGGCGAAGGTGTACTTGGCGCGGCGCTGCCCGTCGCCCAAGCCCGACCCCACCAAGGTGCGGCGGCGCTGGCTGGCCAGCTCGCGCCGGGCGTCGTCCAGGTCGCGCTGCAGCAGCGCAAACTTGCTGATGAGGGGCTGCAACGTGGTCTCGGGGTGGTCAAACAGCACGATGCCGATGGCACCGATCACGCGGTCGGCCTCGTCGCGCAGCGGAATGCGGCTGACCACAAAAGTGCCCGCATGGTTGGTGAGCAAATCCACCAGCACGGGCTGGCCGGTGGCCAGCACGCGGTGCATCTGGGTGTTGGGGATCACGTCCTCCACCATGCGGCCCACAAACTGGTCGACGGACGAAAACCCCAGGTCGGGCAGAAAGCGCAGGTAGCCCTCGTTGATCCACACGATGCGCCCGCTCAGGTCAATGAGCAGCATGCCCTGGCTGACGCTGGAAAACAGCTGGAACATGGAGCGCGCGGCCAGCTCCAGAATGCCTTGGGCATCGAGCGGCAGTGCCGGGGTGTCGTCTTTGAACGGGGGCATGGGGCGATGGTAGCGCGGGGCCCGTGGGCCATTGCCCTGCTGCACATGGGGTCGCCAAGCGCTACTAAAAATATAGCTACCAGCGCTTTATGAATAATCGCTGGGGGCCTTTTTACTTATGAACCCGTTCACAGACCTCGGCATGGATGGCATGGGCATCGAGGGTGGTTTGCAGCGCTGCGTGCGCCCCCATGGGCAGGTCGCCGGGCCGCTCCCATCCCGGCACGCCGCGCACAGCCCGCAGGCCCTGGGCCATGCGCAGCACCACCACAGGTTGCTGCAGCACATGCACACCAGGCGTCGGGCTGGCCTGGTCCACCAAAATGCAGGGCTTGCCTGTGCGGCGGCAATGGTCTTGCACGCGCCAGTATTCGTCGTGGCTGATGCAGCCGGTCTGGCAGATCACCAGGTCTGCGGCGGCCAGGCTTTCGTCCAGATCAGGCTGCGCGAGCGCGGCGCTGTGGCTTGCTTGGGGCTGGCCTGCATGGGTGGCGGCCGCTGCCGGGTTCGCCACAGGCGCATCGGCCAACAAGCCAGCCCCCTCCCCCCCGCCGGCCCCCACCACGGCGTGCAAGCGCCAGCGCAAACATTCGCGCGAGAGCATGGCCACCCGCTCGGCCAGCATGCGGATGTGCCGCGCCATCTCTTTGCGCCGGGGCAATCCGGGTGGCTGGGCCTGCCGGGCTTCTTCCAGCGCTGCGCGGGCTTGCTCCAGCCGGGTGTCGCGCACGATGACGGCCGCGCGCAACCGCACCACTTCGCGCTGCAGCCGCTCCAGCTCGGCAGCCTGCGCGGCCATGGCGGCGCTGCAACGGGTCTGCGCTTCGCCCAATTGGCGGCACAGGGCCAGAAACTCTTGCGATAGTGAGTGCATGCGCCATCCTTGCAAATAAGAACGATTCGCATTTTAGAGTACAATCTGCGGCGTGAAAGCAAGTACCTGGTGGGAGGGCATCGGGGGACCACCCCCCGATGCCTGCTTGCGAAGCCAGCGTGATGGGGGGTGGGTGGCCCGGTTCTCCTCCCACCCCGCAGCACCTTGGCTGTGCCTTGCCAATCCACACTGGGGTCAGTGCAACACCTGCCCGTTTCGCGGCTTTGCCGCGTGCACACATCGCAGGCTATCGCCCTGCCCTCCAACGGCCCGCACCCGCACTGCGACCACGCTCTTACCCCCAACCCCCTTTTGTCAGCGCCCATGAAAAAAGGGTGTGCAGACATTGCTGCACACCCTCTGGGTCACCCATCCGCAGCACGTGTGCAGCGGCGGCGGGAAGAAGGTCAGCCTGCGCTGGCCTCTACCGCCTGGATCTTTTTGGCCGCCCAGCGGCGCAGCAGACGCGGCACGATCAGCACGGCCAGCACGATGACGATCAGGGTGAGCGAGCCTGGGCGCTCCAGGAAAATCGTCCACTTGCCTTCGCCGATCGACACGGCGTTGCGCATCTGCGCCTCGGCCAAGGGGCCCAGGATCATGCCGACCACCACCGGCGCAGCCGGGAAGTCGTAGCGGCGCATCACCACGCCCAAGAGGCCAATCGCATACAGCAGCACCAGGTCGAAAGCGCTTTGGCGCATGCCATACACGCCCAGCGTGGAGAAGACCAGAATGCCCGCGTACAGGTACGACTTGGGAATGTTCAGCAGCTTGACCCACAGGCCCACCAGGGGCAGATTCAAGATCAGCAGCATCACGTTGCCGATGTACATCGACGCAATCAGCGCCCACACCAGCGCACCATTGGTATCAAACAGTTGCGGGCCGGGCTGGATGCCGTAGTTCTGGAACGCACCCAGCAAGATGGCCGTGGTGTTGGACGTGGGGATGCCCAGCGTGAGCAGCGGAATCAGCGTGGCGGTGATGGCCGCGTTGTTGGCCGCCTCGGGGCCCGCCACGCCTTCGATGGCGCCGGTGGTGCCAAACTCTTCCTTGTGCTTGCTCAGCTTCTTTTCAGCGGCGTAGCTCAGGAAGGTAGGTATCTCGCTGCCGCCCGCGGGCACGGTGCCAAACGGGAACCCGATGAACGTGGCACGAATCCAGGCAGGCCAGGAGCGCTTCCACTCTTCCTTGGTCATGTGGGTGCTGGTCAGGCGGTTCTGGGTCTCATCCGCCTTGCCTTCGTACATCACGTTGTACAGGGCTTCGCCCACGGCAAACAGGCCCACGGCAATCAGCACCACCTCGATGCCGTCCATCAACTCGGGCACGCCACCGGTGTAGCGGGCTTGGCCGGTGATCTGGTCGATGCCGATCAGGCCCATGGCCAAACCGACAAACAGTGCCACCATGCCACGCAGCGTGCTCTTGCCCAGCACCGCGCTCACGGTGGTGAAGGCCAGCACCATCAGCATGAAGTACTCTGGCGGACCCAGTCGCACCGCGTACTCAGCCACCAGCGGCGCAAAAAACGTGACCAGGATGGTGGCGATGGTGCCCGCCACAAACGAGCCAATGGCCGCCGTGGCCAGCGCGGCGCCGGCGCGGCCATGCTTGGCCATCTTGTTGCCTTCCATGGCGGTGACCATGGAGCCCGCCTCACCCGGCGTGTTCAGCAAGATAGAGGTGGTGGAGCCACCGTACATCGCACCGTAGTAGATGCCGCCAAAGAAGATCATGGAGGCCGTGGCCTCGACCTTGACGGTGATGGGCAGCAGCATGGCCACCGCTACTGCGGGGCCAATGCCTGGCAACACGCCCACGGCGGTGCCAATGATGCAGCCCACAAAGGCCCACAGCAGGTTGATGGGGGTTGCAGCGGTGATGAACCCCTGCATCAAGAGATTGAGCGTATCCATAGCGTGCGGGCTTTACAGCCACCCCGTGTTGGTGAGGCCAGGCAGGTTGATGGCCAGCAATTGCGTAAACATCCAGTACACCGGCGCCGCTACGGCGAAGCCAATGGCCGAGTCCTTGATCCAGGCCTGCAGGCGCAGGTCCAGCTCGCCTTCAGAGCTTTTGAAGCCCCGCACCGACAGCACAAAGCACAGCGCGCAGCTCAGGATGAAGCCGAGGGTGGTGATGAGCAGCGCATTGAGCAGCAAACCGGCAGACACCCAGATGAAGCCCTTCCAGTGCGCGCGCTCGTCGCCCGAGCCGTCTTCCAGCGCGCGAAAGCCGCCGGTCTGCGCGTGCACCACGCACAGCACCCCGCAGATCAACAGCACGATGGCCACCACCCACGGGAAGAAGTTCGGCCCCACGCCACCGTAGCCCGCCTCTGAGCTGACAGAACTGGCCCCCCAGGCCAGCAACCCCGCCAGCGCCACAATGCCTACGCCAATGAGGGTCTGTAGCGGCTTGGAGCGCGATGAATGTTGTTGTGTCATGATTTTTTCTTTCGCACCAACTGGCACAGCGGCGCTGCGCCCACCCCATCAGGGCAGACGCAAAGCCGCTGCAGCCCTACCTCGCTTTAGATCATTCCGGACTTGGCCATCGTGGCGCGCAGGCTGGCAAATTCAGCGTCCACGAAGTTGGAGAACTCGTCGCCCGCCAGCCATGCAGGGGTCCAGCCGTTCTTGTCCATGGCGTCTTGCCAGGCCTTGTGCTTGAAGGTTTTGGCCAGGGCATCGATCAAAGCCTTGCGCTGCTCGGCCGTGATGCCAGGGGCGCCATACACGCCGCGCCAGTTGCCGATGTCCACGTTGATGCCTTGCTCCTTGAGCGTAGGCACATTGACGCCCTTGAGGCGGGTGGCCGATGTGACGCCCACAGCGCGCATCTTGCCGGCCGTGATGTACTCGGCAAACTCGCTGTAGCCGCTGCCGCCGATGGTGACGTTGCCACCCAGGATGGCGGCCGTTGCCTCGCCACCCCCACGGAAGGCCACGTAGTTGATCTTGGCAGGGTCCACACCCACTTCACGCGCAATCATGGCGGCGGCGATGTGCTCGGTGGAGCCACGCGAGCCACCGCCCCACTTCACGCTACCGGGGTCTTTCTTGAGCTGCTCGACCACGTCCTTCATGGTCTTGAAAGGCGAATTGGCGGGCAGCACGAACACGTTGTATTCGCTGGTCAGGCGCGCCAGGGGGGTGACCTTGTCCAGGCCCACGGGCGGCTTGCCGGTGATGATGCCGCCCAGCATCACAGCACCCATCACCATCAGGGCGTTCGGGTCGCCCTTGCTGGAGTTGACGAACTGCGCCAGACCGATGGCGCCCGCAGCGCCGCCCTTGTTGTCATACGAGACCGAGGAAGCAGCGCTCGCCTCTTGCATGGACTTGCCCAGGGCACGGCCTGTAGTGTCCCAGCCGCCACCAGGGTTGGCGGGGATCATCATTTTCAAAGCGGCAGTCTGCGCCGACACTGGCAGGCTGCCAGCGGCGGCCAGGGCGGCCAAAGACTTGAGGAAGGTATCGCGACGCATCGGTGTCTCCTGGAACGGTTGGCGAATCTGTCGATGATGCGTGCTCTGCCTGTCAAAAGGCTGTCTGCGAACTCAGGGAAAACACCCATACGGCGATGGCCTGCCGCGCCCCAGCCTGGGTGTCGCAATCCGGCATTTCCCCTTGAAAACTCTGGAAACCACGGCCCAGTCGGTGCTATGGTGCCGCGCATGCAATTGCTCCTTGTAGAAGACGACCCCACCATGCAGACCACCTTGCAGCGGGCGCTGACGCGCCGTGGCATGGAGGTGGCAGCTGTGGGCGACGGCAAAGCCGCTCTCACCCAATGGGTGGGCCGGGTGCCGGACGCCGTGATCCTGGACCTGACGCTGCCCGGCCTGGACGGGCTGCAAGTGCTGCAACGCGCCCGCGCCCTGGGCCTGCGCACACCGGTGCTGATCCTCACCGCCCGGGGTACCGTGGGCGACCGCGTCATGGGCCTCAATGCCGGGGCGGATGACTACCTGCCCAAACCCTTTGACCTGGATGAGCTGGAGGCCCGCCTGCGCGCCCTGGTGCGGCGCAGCGCCGACCCAGGCGCCACCCCGGTGGGCAGCAACACCACGCAAATCGGCGCCATACGCTATGACAAGGACAGCGGTGCGCTGTACCTGAATGGCGAGGTGATGGAGCTGACCCCGCGCGAGCTGGCCCTGATGCACGCCCTGCTGGCCCAGCCGGGCCATGCCGTGACCAAGGAGCGGTTGTATGAGCTGGTGTTCCCGGGCCAGTTGGATGTGCAGTACGAAGCCATCGAAGTGGTGGTGTACCGTCTGCGCAAAAAACTGGCGGGCACGGGGCTGACGCTGATGACGCTGCGCGGGCTGGGCTATTTGCTGCGCACCGATGCACAAGCCTGAGAAGGCAAGAGAAGCAAAGAAAGCGCCCTGCATGACCGAGCCGCTGCAAGCCACCCACTCGCTGCGCCGCAGGCTGCTGCTGGGCATATTGCTGCCGGTGGTGGCGTTCATCAGCTTCAACACCTACAGTCTCTACCACCAGACGCTGGCCTCGCTGAACACCGCTTACGACCGCACTCTGCTGGCATCGGCCAAAAGCATCAGCGAACAGCTGGATGTGGAGGGCTTTGACGACGACGCCCACATCCGGGCCATCGTTCCCTACTCTGCGCTGGAGGCGTTTGAGGCAGACAATCAAAGCCACATGTTCTACCGCGTCTCCACCCAAAGCGGCGAGGTGATCTCAGGCTTTGACGACCTGCCCGAGTGGCGCGGCAAGATCCCGCTGAAGCCGCCCTACGCGGCGCTGGTGGATTTTTACGACGATGTCTTTCGCAACCAACCCGTGCGGGTGGCCGTGCTGCTGCAGCCCGTGGCCAGCGCAGAGGGGCGCGGCATGGCAGTGATCCAGGTGGCCGAGACGCTGGAGGTGCGCGAGACGTTGGCGCTGCAGATTCTGTGGAAGACCCTGTTGCGGCAGGCCTTGCTGATTGCAGTGATCGCCTTCACCGTACTGTGGGTCGTGCAACGCGCCACACGCCCCGTGCGGCACCTGAGCCTGCAACTGCAGGCCCGTGGCGAAGGTGACCTGAGCCCCATCGCCGCGCCCACAGCCCCGCGCGAACTGCAGCCCCTGATTGCCGCCACCAACCAGGTCATGCAGCGGCTGCGCCACCTGCTGCGCCACCAAAAGCGGTTTGTGCGCGATGCATCGCACCAACTGCGCACCCCTTTGGCCGTGCTCAAAACCCAGGTGCAATCGGCCCTGCGGGGCGACATGCCTGCCGAGCAGGCCCTGCATGAAATCAGCGACACCGTGGACCGCGCCACCCAACTGGCCAACCAGATGCTGGCCCTGGCCAAGGTGGAGCAACTGCGCCAGCAAAGCGAGCCGCCCATCACCCGGCTGGACGAGGTGCTGCGCACCGTAGCGCTGGAGATCTCGCCCCTGATCGCACAACGCGACCTGGACTTTGGCATTCAAACCGAGGCCGCACCCGTGCGCGCCCATGAGTGGATGCTGCGCGAGCTGACCCGCAACCTGCTGCACAACGCGGTGCGCCACGCGCCGCCCGGCAGCGAGTTGACGGTGGACCTGCGCAGCGACGCACACCACACCGCGCTCACCATCAGCGACCACGGCCCAGGGATTGAGCCGGAGCTGGCGGCGCGGCTCTTTCAGCCATTTTCTGCAGGCGATGTGCGCAGCGGCAGTGGCCTGGGCCTGGCCATTTGCCAGGAGATCGTGCAGGCGCTGGAAGGCAGCATTGCGCTGACCAATCGCGAACAGGGAACACGGGTGCTGGGGCTGGACGCCGTGGTGCGCCTGCCGCTCGCGCGGCCGCAGCCTGACGCGGGCCACCCCACCATCCCCCAAGACGGCGAATAAGGCAACGCGGCACAATCCACCCCCATGAATGTGACCGAAACGATGCGCCTGGACAAATGGCTTTGGTGCGCGCGCTTTTACAAAACCCGCAGCCTGGCGACCGAAGAAATCAGCAAAGGCCGCGTGACCGTGAACGGCCAGCAGGCCAAGCCCGCGCGCGACCTGCGCTGCGGCGACACCGTGGCTTTGCGCCAAGGCCCCGTGGCCCGCACGGTGCTGGTGCGGGCCCTCAGCGGTGCCCGTGGCCCCGCCCCTGTGGCCCAGTTGCTGTACGAGGAGACGGTGGAAAGCATTGCGGCCCGCGAGCAGGCGGCAGAACAAAGGCGCTTGGCTCCCGAGCCCGCAGCCACCCTGCAAGACGGGCGCCCCACCAAACGCGATCGGCGCAACATCGAGCGTGCCCAGGACTGGGGCAGCCGCTGGAGCGCGTCCATCGACGAGTGAGCGCCCAGCCTCACGCAGATCAAAACAGCTGCAGCGTCTAAGAACCTGTTCTAAGCCGCCTGACACCCTCGCGCCACACGGGTTTTATTAAGAATAATTCGCGTTTGTTTTATCATCCTGGGGTCATAACCCCGAAAGAAGCATTCCATGTCGAAGACCGTGAAAGCCTTGCTGACCGCCTGCGCACTGGCCGCCACTGCGGGCGCCGCATTGGCCCAAGAACAAGTGGTGAACCTCTATTCCGCACGCCACTACTCGACCGACGAGGCCCTGTACACCGGCTTCACCAAGGCCACTGGCATCAAAATCAACCGTGTGGACGCTGACGATGCAGGCATCCTGGCGCGCCTGAAGGCCGAAGGCACAGCCTCGCCAGCCGACGTCATCCTGCTGGTGGACGCTGCGCGCCTGTACAAGGGCGAAGTGGACGGTCTGTTCCAACCGATCCAGTCCAAGTTGCTCAACGATGCGATTCCCGCCAACCTGCGCAGCGCGCCTGCAGCCGACGGCGGCATTTCTTGGTTTGGCCTGTCGACCCGCGCGCGCGTGATCGTCTACAACAAGGTCAAGGTGCAAAAGACCGATGTGGACACCTACGAGTCTCTGGGTGACCCCAAGAACAAGGGCAAGCTGTGCATTCGCTCGGGCTCGCACCCTTACAACCTGAGCCTGTTCGGCGCCGTCACGGAGCACATGGGCGAGCAAAAGGCCGAAGCCTGGCTCAAGGGCATGGTGGCCAATCTGGCACGCCCTCCCAAGGGCGGCGACACCGACCAGATCAAGGCCGTGGCCGCTGGTGAGTGCGATATCGGCGTGACCAACACCTACTACCTGGCGCGCATGATGCGCTCCAACAAGCCCGAGGACGTGGCCGTGGTCAACAAGGTGGGGGTCGTGTTCCCCAACCAATCCTCCTGGGGCACCCACATGAACATCGCTGGCGGCGCCGTGGCCCGTTACTCCAAGAACCAAGCTAACGCCGTCAAGTTCCTGGAATACCTGGCCAGCCCAGAAGCCCAGAACTACTTTGCGAACGGCAACAACGAGTGGCCTACCGTCAAGGGCGTGACGCTGGACAACCCCGCCCTCAAGGCCATGACCGGTGGCGCGCCGTTCAAGAGCGAAACCATCCCGATCAGCGCCGTGGGTGCGAACGTGACCAAGGTTCAACAGATGCTGGACCGCGTCGGCTTCCAGTGATCTGAGGGCCTCCTTCCAGTCCTACCAGCCCGGCTCTGCCGGGCTTTTTTGTGCCCGCAAGCCCAATGCAAGCACCAAAGACAGAGAGTTTTGGGGTTTGAGAATGCGCCTGAAGGATAATTGACGTTTACGTTAACGTAATTCACAAAGGAGATGGCTCATGGAGATTAAAGGCAAAGTATTCATCGTGACCGGCGGCGCTTCGGGACTGGGTGAAGGCACGGCACGCATGCTGGCGCTGCGCGGCGGCACCGTGGTGATTGCGGACATGCAGGCGGACAAAGGCGAGGCTGTGGCGCGAGACATTGGTGGCACCTTCATGCGCTGCGATGTCAGCAGCGAAGCCGACGGCCAGGCCGTGGTGGATAAAGCCGTGTCCTTGGGCAAGCTGATGGGGCTGGTCAACTGCGCCGGCATTGCCCCCGCCGAGAAAACCGTGGGCAAAAATGGGGCGCACTCGCTGGCCTTGTTCAGCAAGACCATCACGGTGAATTTGCTGGGCAGCTTCAACATGATCCGGCTGGCCGCCCAGGCCATGTCCCAAAACACCCCCGAAGTGACTGGCGAGCGCGGCGTGATGATCTCCACAGCCAGCGTGGCGGCGTACGACGGACAAATTGGCCAAGCCGCCTACTCCGCATCCAAAGGCGGCATCGTCGGCATGACCCTGCCCATCGCCCGCGACTTGGCGCGCAACGGCATACGCAACATGACCATCGCCCCTGGCATCTTTGGCACCCCCATGCTGTTCGGCATGCCCCAAGAAGTGCAGGATGCGCTGGCCGCAGGCGTACCCTTCCCCAGCCGCCTGGGCACCCCGGAAGACTACGCCAAACTCGCCTTGCACATCTTTGAAAACGACATGCTCAACGGCGAGGTGATACGCCTGGATGGCGCCATTCGCCTAGCGCCCCGTTAATCGCTACATTTTTCATAGCTTGTAGCGCTTACCCGTAAGGCGCTGCAAGCCTTTTGAAGTAAAAATCAGAGAGATGCCACCAGACCGGAGGGCAATCCACCCAACTGCAGCTGCCACAGGGCAGCCAGCATCAAGCCATAGGCCAGGGTATCTGAGGATGCGGAAAGCCAGGGAAATGCTTCAAGCAGGCATCAGATCTACCCTCGACAGAGCCAAAAAAGAAAAACGCCGCAATGGAACCATTGCGGCGTTTTATTTTGGCGGAGTGGACGGGACTCGAACCCGCGACCCCCGGCGTGACAGGCCGGTATTCTAACCAACTGAACTACCACTCCTGGTAGATAGCTTTTGCTTGCGTCTCTGACACAAGCCAAGCGCTACAACTTGGCGACCCCACGGGGATTCGAACCCCGGTACTCACCGTGAAAGGGTGATGTCCTAGGCCTCTAGACGATGGGGTCAAAACCTTGGAACTAACCGAACTAATACTGACAAATTTGGTGGAGGTAAACGGGATCGAACCGATGACCTCTTGCATGCCATGCAAGCGCTCTCCCAGCTGAGCTATACCCCCACGGTGCTTCAATTACTTGAAGACCCAGCCTGAATGACTTCAGACTCTGGATTTGGCGGAGTGGACGGGACTCGAACCCGCGACCCCCGGCGTGACAGGCCGGTATTCTAACCAACTGAACTACCACTCCTGGTAGATAGCTTTTGCTTGCGTCTCTGACACAAGCCAAGCGCTACAACTTGGCGACCCCACGGGGATTCGAACCCCGGTACTCACCGTGAAAGGGTGATGTCCTAGGCCTCTAGACGATGGGGTCAAAACCTTGGAACTAACCGAACTAATACTGACAAATTTGGTGGAGGTAAACGGGATCGAACCGATGACCTCTTGCATGCCATGCAAGCGCTCTCCCAGCTGAGCTATACCCCCTTAATGGCTTTGACTTAAATCTAAGTCATCGTCATCACAGCCTTGAATTATATACAGATATTTAGCGGTTTTGCAAACGTGCGAGAACTTTTTCGCGGCCAACCAGTTCAAGCACAGCGTCCACGGAAGGCGTATGGGCTGTACCCACGGTCAACACCCGCACTGGCATGGCCAGTTGAGGCATCTTGAGACCCTGCTCTGCCAACGTGGCTTTGAACGCAGCACCGATGGAAGCCTTGTCCCATGCACAAGCAGCCAGGGCTGCAGCCAGGGAATCCAGGGCCGCATAAATGGAGGGAGTCACATGCTGCTCCATTTCAGCAGCTTGCGGCTTGACATCGCCGTAAAAGACAAAGGCCCAATCCGCCAAAGCCACGGTGGTGTCGCAACGATCCTTGAACAAACCACAAATGCGCGGCAAACGACCGTCGTCCAGTACTGACGGATCAATGCCGCGTTGAACTAACTGCTCCGCCACCAAAACAGCCAACGCCTCGTCTGCGGTTGTTTTGATGTGCTGCGCGTTCACCCAGCGCAGCTTGGCATCATCAAACTGTGCAGCGCTGCGCCCCAGATGGTCCAAGTTGAACCATTGCAAGAACTGCTCGCGGCTGAAAATTTCATCGTCGCCATGGCTCCAGCCCAGGCGGGCCAGGTAATTGATCATGGCCTCGGGCAGATACCCTTCGTCGCGGTACTGCGTCACTGGCTTGGCGCCATTGCGCTTGCTCATCTTCTCGCCCTGCTCGTTGAGCACAGTAGGCAAATGCGCATACACGGGCGGCTCGGTCCCCAAGGCACGGAAGATATTGATCTGGCGCGGCGTGTTGTTCACATGGTCATCGCCACGGATCACATGGGTGATCGCCATGTCAATGTCATCCACCACCACACAGAAGTTGTAGGTGGGGGTGCCATCGGGGCGTGCAATCACCAAATCGTCGAGTTCGTCGTTGCGAATCTCAATACGGCCTTTGACCTTGTCCTCCCAGGCAACTACACCGTCTTTGGGGTTGCGAAACCGCAGCACCGGCTGAACGCCCTCAGGGATCGCAGGCAGTGTTTTGCCCTCCTCAGGGCGCCAGGTACCGTCGTAACGGGGTTTTTCCTTGGCAGCCATCTGGCCCTCACGCAGTGCATCCAGCTCGGCCACACTCATATAGCAGGGATATACATCGCCTTTTGCCAGCATTTGGGCCAGCACGGCCTTGTAACGGTCCATGCGCTGCATTTGATAGAACGGACCTTCGTCGGGCTCCATACCCAGCCACTGCATGCCTTCCAGAATCACATCCACAGCGGCTTGGCTGGACCGCTCTACGTCTGTATCTTCGATGCGCAAAATGAAATCCCCACCCGTAGCGCGCGCAAACGCCCAGGGGTACAGCGCAGAGCGAATATTTCCCAAATGGATAAACCCAGTGGGAGAAGGAGCAAAGCGGGTGCGCACACGCGCAACATTGGTTTCTGTCATGGCAATAGAGGTGAGCCAACGCGAGGTGTGCCGCGCAGCTCAGGGGTAAATCAATGAATCAAAGGGCTCGGTCACCCACTGAAGGAAGGGCAACCAAAGGGAGATCAGGCTTCCTGGGCATTGGGCAAAGCAAGCCGAGAGGTGTCCTCCTCCCCCTCCTCCGCCCCTACGCGGCCTTCATTAAGGCGCGCAATGTCTTCTGCAGTGATGTCGCCTGTGACGTATACGCCGTCAAAGCAAGATGCATCGAAACCAGAGATGGCGCTATTGAGCGACCCCACAGCCCGTTTCATGGCTTCCACATCCTGGTAAATCAGCGCATCACAGCCGATGGCCTGGCGAATTTCTTCCACCGTGCGTCCGTGCGCCACCAGCTCTTTGCTGGTGGGCATATCGATGCCGTACACATTGGGATAGCGAACCGGAGGGGCTGCGCTGGCCAGATACACCTTACGAGCCCCTGCGTCGCGTGCCATTTGGACGATCTCACGCGATGTCGTTCCGCGAACGATGGAGTCATCCACCAGCAACACGTTGCGGCCTTTGAATTCACTGCCGATCACGTTGAGCTTTTGGCGCACTGATTTTTTGCGAACCCCCTGCCCGGGCATGATGAAAGTACGCCCCACATAGCGATTCTTCACAAAACCTTCTCGGTAGGGAATGCCCAGCAAGTGGGCCAGTTGTGTGGCGCTTGGACGGCTCGATTCCGGAATGGGAATGATCACATCAATCTCATTGGGCGGCACAGTAGACACAACGCGCTTGGCAAGCGCTTCGCCCAAATTCAAGCGCGCCTGGTAGACGGAGATTCCATCCAACACGGAGTCAGGCCGAGCAAGGTACACAAACTCAAAAATGCAAGGATTCAACTGCGGTGCTTGGGCGCATTGGCGCGAGTGCACTGTACCGTCCAGGGTGATGAAGACCGCCTCGCCAGGTTCAATGTTGCGCTCAAACACATGTGAAGTGCCCTCGAGCGCCACCGACTCACTGCCCACCATGACCGTACCATCTTGGCTGCGACCCATCGCCAAGGGGCGGATACCATGCGGATCACGGAATGCCAGCAATCCATGGCCAGCAATCAAGGCGATCACAGCATAAGAGCCTTTGATACGCTGGTGCACAGCACGCACCGCAGTGAAGACATCTTCTGGCTGCAGAGGAACACCTCGGGTCGCACGCTCCAGTTCGTGCGCAAACACGTTGAGTAGCACCTCTGAGTCGCTCTCCGTGTTGGTATGCCTGTGGTCTGTCAGGAACAGCTCGGTGCGCAGGGCCTGAGCATTGGTCAAATTGCCGTTGTGCACCAGCACAATGCCAAAAGGCGCATTGACGTAAAAGGGTTGAGCCTCTTCTTCACTGTAGGCGTTGCCTGCAGTGGGATAGCGCACTTGGCCCAAGCCCGCATTGCCAGGCAAGGCACGCATGTTGCGAGTGCGGAATACGTCGCGCACCATACCCTTGGCTTTGTGCATAAAAAATTTGCGGCCTTGCTGGGTCACGATACCAGCAGCATCTTGCCCACGGTGCTGCAAAAGCAACAAAGCGTCATAAATCAGTTGATTAACCGGCGCAGTACTGACAACACCAACGATTCCACACATAGTTTTATTCCATCCGATTGCAGAGGGTTCTGCACAAAGCAATTTTCATGAACGAGTTACAGGTACGCACTCGCTCCTCATTCCGACAAAGGAAGCAGGCTTCCAAATTTCTGCGGCAGCACAGGCTTTAAAACACCGAGCGCCTCACTCAACACAGGTGCCGACAAAGAAGCCGTCCACCAAGGTTCATCACGCAAAGGCGTCAAGCCCACCAACACAGCAACGGCCAGCAGCAACACACCGCCGCGCGCCAAGCCGAATCCAGCCCCTAAAACCCTGTCTGCTGGACGTAGCCCAATCGCCTCCACCAACTTCTTGGCGAGCCACGCAATAAAGCCACAAGCAAACACCGCAGCAATGAACACAACGGCAAACCCACTGGCATAGCTCAGTGCGCTATCGGCGTCTGCAATAGGCAGCATGCGCCCCACATCCGCAGCGAACCACTGCGCCACAAAAAACGCTGCCACCCACCCAGCCAATGAGAGCAACTCAAACACCAGACCACGCCACGCTCCGATCAGCAACGAGGCCGTCAATATTCCGACAAAAATCCAATCCAGAGGATGCATGAAGCAATCAGCAACTGCGCTGACTCACAACGTCAGCACAGAGGCCGACAAATCCAATCCCTTGATGCGTGCAGCAGCCTTGTCCGCCTCCGCACGGCTAGCGTAAGGACCTACACGGACACGGGTTCTTTTTCCATCTTTGGCATCGACGACCTGGGTGTATGTTTTGAGCCCCGCACGCTCTAGCTTGAGGCGGACCTCTTTCGCCTTATCGGCATCGGCAAAAGCACCGACCTGCACAATGAAACGCTCATCATCCGTGCGATCGGGCGCTGCAGGCGGCCGCACCTCTCCTACAGGCTTGCTTCGCGCCCCCTCTTCGGTCTTGGCAGGCTTGACTGCCGCAGCAGCCGCGCTCTTAGCTTCAGGCTTCGGTGCGGGAGAGGCCGCAGAGCTAGCCCTGGGTGCACTACGGCTGCTGTGGCTGGAAGCAACAATTTCCTCACCATCGCCCAGTGTGGCACTCGCGGCCACCCGCTCCGCGCCTGCTCGGCTTTGGGCACCGCTAGCCGCCGCAACATTGCCGGGCTTCGCTTGATCGGCATCGCTTTGCCGCGCCGGCACCACCAAAGGCGCCACTTTGCCGCGATCTGGAATTTCTATGGGGACATCCACAGGGATGGGCCTTGGCTGCGTGTCAAACAACAAGGGGAAACCCATAACCCCGAGTAACACCAGCACGGCAGCCCCCATCAAGCGATGCCGGGCGCGGCGCCGCATCACTTCGATGCTCTCGGCCTGGGGGGTACGGCTGCGTTTGGTCGGTTTGTCGGCTGGATCACTTTGACCGGGCCACCGAAACTTGAAAAATGCCATGGGGAAAAAGACTCGTGTGGACCTTATGCGCCCAAATGTTTGGCGTTCAGGCGAGGAGTTCCGTTCACAAGAACCCCGCCCACTGTGTAGAACGAGCCAAAGACCACAATTCTATCAGCCGGGTCTGCTGCATCGACAGCTGCCTGCAGGGCATGCAGCGGATCCGCGAACGCGCTAGATGACACATCCTTGCGACCACCCGCGACCATCTGCACAGCATTCCATTTTTGCAACAGCTCCGCCCCCGTCAATGCGCGGGGCGTTGGAAGACTTGTGAAATACCAGCGATCCACCAATGGTCCAATTTTGGCCAGCATCGGCCCCAGGTCTTTGTCGGCCATGGCACCAAACACCGCATGGGTCACAGGAAAGTAACCCATTGCATCCAAATTGGCCGAGAGCGCAGCTACAGAATGTGGATTGTGAGCAACATCCAACACCAAAGTGGGCTGACCAGGAACAATTTGAAAACGCCCCGGCAAATCAACCATCGCCATCCCATTGCGCACCGCTTGCGCAGTCACCGGGAGCCGCTCCCTGAGAGCCTCGTAAGCAGCCAACACCCCCGCTGCATTGACCAATTGATTGGCGCCTCTCAAGGCAGGATAGGCCAACCCGGCGTACCGGCGCCCTCTTCCCGCCCAACTCCATTGCTGCTTGTCGCCGGCTACGTTGAAATCATGGCCGACGCGCCAAAGATCGGCCCCAATCTCCCTCGCATGATCGACCACACTCTGGGGAGCCATCGGGTCACTCACGATGGCAGGGCGCCCGGTGCGCATGATTCCGGCCTTTTCACGACCAATCGTCTCCCTGTCCGGCCCCAGATACTCGATGTGATCAATATCGATGCTGGTGATGATGGCGCAGTCGGCATCAATGATGTTGGTCGCATCCAGACGCCCGCCCAGGCCTACCTCCAGGATGGCAACATCCAGCAAGGCATGGCTCATCAACCGCAAAATCGCCAAAGTCGTGAATTCAAAGTAGGTGAGAGATATCTCACTTCCGCCCATCGTGCGAGCGGCTTCTACCGCCTCAAAATGGGCCAGCAAATCGTTGGCACCCACGATTTCTCCGTGGACACGACACCGCTCCTGGAAATGAACCAAGTGGGGTGAGGTGTAAACCCCCGTGCGATAGCCTGCCTGGAGTGCAACCGCCTCCAGCATGGCGCAGGTGGAACCCTTGCCATTGGTGCCTGCCACGGTAATGACGGGACAATCAAATTTCAACGACATCCGGTGCGCAACCTCACGGACGCGCTCCAGGCCCATATCGATACCGACGGGGTGCAGCTGCTCGCAATGACGGAGCCAGCCTTCCAGTGTTTGGGGAATGGTGTGCATACGCAGCCAATTGTCGCCCAGCCTGCGCATGGGGCATGATTTACCCATGAAACAACCTCAAATCACCCTGTACGGCATTCCCAACTGCGACACAGTCAAAAAAGCCAGGGCTTGGCTGACCACCCATGGCCTTGAGCACCAGTTCCACGACTTTAAAAAAGAGGGGGTGTCCGCAGAGCGACTTGCCACTTGGTGCAGCACTGCTGGCTTAGACAAGGTACTCAACCGCAAGGGAACCACTTGGCGCGGACTCACTCCTACCCAACAGGAAAGTGCTGGCCAACTGGAGCATGCACTGGCCCTGATGCAAGCAAACACCAGCCTGATCAAACGCCCAATCGTCGAATGGGGCAGCGAAACCGAGGCGCAACTTACAGTCGGATTCTCTCCAGAGACTTGGATGAAACACATTCAACCCAGCGCTTAGTGAAGTGGAGCCCGGCCATTTGCATGCGCCGTGGCTGGTGGCTATTGCGTAGTGAAATGTGAAAAATCACATGGTTTTTACCTAACTTCACATTTCTAGCCCTCAAAACGACGAGGTAGCACTAAACTTTTTTTGCGCATCGTGCGTTGTATGTGCTCACAGACAGGAGCTTCCCATGAAAAAAACCGCCATCGTTACAGCACTTGTAATCTGCGCACTCCCCGCGTTCGCACAAGAGCAGGGGCGCGTCCTTTCTTCCACCCCCATCGTTCAGCAGGTCGGCATACCACAGCAGGTGTGTGGCAACGAGACTGTCTATAGCGGCTCACGCAACACGGGCGCGGGTGCTGTTATGGGCGCCATCGCAGGCGGGGCCGCAGGCAATGCCATCGGCAAGGGCCATGGCAGAACGGCAGCCACAGCATTGGGCGTGATTGGTGGCGCAGTACTTGGCAACCAGATTGAGGGAAGCGGCCAACCCCAATACCAAAATGTGCAGCGCTGCACCACTGAGACCTACTACGAAAACCGCACTGTGGGCTACAACGTGCTCTACGAGTACGCAGGCCGCCAGTACACCACCCGTACGCAAAATGACCCCGGCGCCTGGATTCCTTTGAGCGTGCAACCGCAAAACGGTCAAAGCTATTCCACACAGCCCAACGGTTACAGCCAATATGGATCAGGCAACACCTATGTGCAGCCTGGTGTCGTCACTTCCACCTACCCCGCACCGGCAGCCTACGTAACACCGCCCGTCACGGTTATCGAGTATGGCTATATCGATGGCCGACGCCCTTACTACCCACCGCATCACGGCAACCCTTATTGGAGATAACTCCGTTTTGGGACAAACCAAAGAGCCCTAAGGGGCTCTTTTTTCATGGTCTCACGAGAGTTTGAGTTGGGTGGCACCTGAAACGAATCGCTCCATAGGCCCTCTGACCTAAAATCAAAAGTTGAATTCTTTTTGCACACACGACCATGACCACCCAAACTATCGACGGTGTGACCGTCAACACCCAGGCCAATGTGTACTTTGACGGTAAGTGCGTGAGCCACGGCATCACCTTGGCAGATGGCACCAAAAAATCGGTGGGCGTGGTGCTGCCGGCCACATTGACGTTCAATACCGGTGCACCAGAAATCATGGAATGCGTCGCTGGCTCCTGCGAGTACAAGCTGGACGGGACGGACACTTGGATTCCATCCAATCCAGGCGATAAATTCAGTATCCCTGGCAACTCGAAGTTTGACATCCGCGTCACCGAGTCGTACCACTACATCTGCCACTTCGGCTAAATCCTGCAACCGCAAACAACCCCAGCACATGGCCACCATTCTTCAAAACCTGCCGACAGGGCAAAAAGTCGGCATCGCCTTTTCAGGCGGCCTCGATACCAGTGCGGCTCTGCACTGGATGAAGCTCAAGGGCGCAGTCCCTTACGCCTACACCGCAAACCTCGGACAGCCCGATGAGCCGGACTACGACGCTATTCCCCGCAAAGCCATGGAATATGGCGCCGAAAAGGCCCGCCTGGTCGATTGCCGCTTGCAATTGGCCCATGAAGGGATTGCAGCCCTCCAGGCTGGCGCTTTCCACATCTCCACAGGCGGTCTGACTTACTTCAACACCACCCCCTTGGGCCGCGCAGTCACCGGCACCATGCTGGTGGCGGCCATGAAGGAAGACGATGTCAACATCTGGGGGGATGGCTCCACCTTCAAAGGCAATGACATTGAGCGCTTCTATCGCTATGGTCTGCTGACCAACCCGTCTCTGCGAATCTACAAGCCCTGGCTGGACCAACTGTTCATCGACGAACTGGGCGGTCGTGCAGAAATGTCTGCCTTCATGACCAAGGCTGGCTTTGGCTACAAGATGAGCGCTGAAAAGGCCTACAGCACCGACAGCAACATGCTGGGAGCAACGCACGAAGCCAAAGATCTGGAATTCCTGAACAGTGGCATCCGTATCGTTAACCCGATCATGGGCGTTGCTTTCTGGAAGGACGAAGTCGAAGTCAAACGCGAAGAGGTTTCGGTGCGCTTTGAGGAAGGCCAACCCGTTGCTCTCAACGGCGTGGAATTCAGCGACCCTGTCGATCTGATTCTGGAAGCCAACCGCATCGGCGGGCGGCATGGCCTGGGCATGAGTGACCAGATCGAAAACCGCATCATTGAAGCCAAGAGCCGCGGTATCTACGAAGCTCCTGGCCTGGCACTGTTGCACATTGCCTATGAGCGTCTGGTCACAGGCATTCACAACGAAGACACCATTGAGCAATACCGCATGAACGGCCTCAAGCTAGGCCGACTGCTGTACCAAGGCCGCTGGTTTGACCCGCAAGCCATCATGCTGCGTGAGACAGCCCAGCGCTGGGTGGCTCGTGCCGTCACCGGCACGGTGACGCTGGAACTGCGCCGTGGCAACGACTATTCGCTGCTCAACACCGAAAGCCCAAACCTCACCTACGCTCCAGAACGTTTGTCGATGGAAAAGGTGGAAGACGCGCCGTTCTCCCCACTCGACCGAATCGGTCAGTTGACTATGCGCAATCTGGACATTTCGGACACCCGCGACAAGCTGGGCGTTTACTCTCGAGCAGGGTTGCTGCTGCCAGGTTCGCAAAACGATCTGCTGACCCTGACTTCGGGGCAAAAATAACGCGGTGATGGCACCAAAAAAACAGCCCTCATTTCGAGGGCGTTTTTTTACTCAAAATAATCATTTAAATCATTTTTATCATAAAATATTGATCACTTTTCATTCCACTCATTGGAGGTCAGCCATGCATTCCATTTCTTTGCTGTCTAGGGCGTGTTGAGAATCAGCGAGCGTTGATAACCGCAGCCGCGAGGTGGATCATCGCCGCGAAGCTGGTATCCGTCTTGTCGCTGCGCATTGCGATGCGTTTGAACTCCTTGAGCTTGCAAAAGAAGTTCTCGATCAAGTGACGCCATTTGTAGACCTCCCGGTCAATCTCCAGCGGTGATCTCCGACGTGGCATCTGTGAGATCACCACCTGTGCGCCGCGCTTGTCCAACTCCTGGATCAGCCAGTTCACATCGAAGGCCTTGTCGGCCAGCAAGGCATCAAAGCGCACATCGGCGATCAGCTCTTTGACTCCTTTGGTGTCATGGCGCTGCCCTGGCATCAAGACAAACTTCACCAGATTGCCCAATGCATCCGTCAGCGCCAGTATCTTCGTGGTCATGCCTCCCCGCGAGTGGCCTATGGCCTGGCCCGAAGTCCCCCTTTTGCCCCCTGGCCGTGCCGATGCACTTTCACAATCGTGGCATCCACCATCGCATATTCCATGTCTGGCTGCTCGCTCACTGCATCGAACAGGTGTTGGAATACGTCGGCCTTGACCCAGTCTCTAAAGCGCTTGAACACCGTGTTCCACTTGCCGAACTCTGGAGGCAGGTCTCGCCAGGGGCTGCCTGTGCGGGCAATCCACAGCACTGCCTCAACGAAGCGGCGGTTGTCTGTGCCGCTGCGTCCAGGATCACTTGGCTTGCCAAGGCAGTGCGGCTCCATCTTGGCCCATTGCTCGTCTGTCAGTACCCATCGAATGCTCATCTGCCTATTGCATCACAGCCCTTCGAGCCGTTGTGCTTGATTCTCAACAGGCCCTAGATGGCTCACAAAAATTGCAGCGGCTTCATTCATTGCGATGCCTGTCTGGGCACTACAGCCCCCCTCCGGCGAAGTCATTCTGACCATTTCCGGCAAAATTGTTGATGCCAACCGGGAAAACACAGCGGTATTTGACTTGGACATGCTGCAAAAACTGCCCCAGCAGACCTTTGTGACCAAGACTCCTTGGGACAAAAACCCCACCAAGTTCACAGGCCCCCTCCTTCGCGATGTATTGGGAGCCGTAAAGTCCAGCGGAAAAACGCTGACAGCCTTGGCATTGAACGACTACAAAACAACCATCCCCGCTGAAGATGCGGCGTTGTTCGATGTCATCATCGCCCACCGCATCGACGACATGCCTATTTCAGTACGCACCAAGGGACCGCTGTTCATCATCTACCCGTTTGATTCCAAGCCAGAGCTGAAGTCATCCAAATACTACGGCCGCTCTGCATGGCAGCTGAAATCCATCAAAGTCGACTGATCCCATCGATGCCAGCTCGCCGCACCAACCAGCGTTACCTGTTTTGGCTTGCGCTGGGCACTATATTGATGGCCGCAGCCATGGCTGTTTTGCTTGTGCTGCAGCTCACGCAACAGCAAGCCATTCGCAAAAGCGGGGATTTGCGCAGCGACTCGATCACTGCACTCACGTTCCAATTGGAACGAGAGTTTCTGCGCCTTCGGCAGTCGATAGATCTGGCCTCACGAAGCACCCCTCCCCTGGCCCTGAATGAGTTGCGGCTGCGCAGCGATATCTTTGCCAGTCGCTTTCAGCTGATGCACGACGCGCCAAGTACCACGGCCTTGCAAGAGAGGGATGAGTACACCAAAGTCATGCCCCGGCTTGAGGCTTTGGTGACCCAAGTGGATAGGGTGCTACAGAACGGACATAGCCCTCAACCGCACGAGCTGCGCCCACTGCTCGCCGAGCTCAATGAACTGGGGCCGGATGTGCAGGAATTGACGATGGCGGCCACGAGCCATATCGCTGGGCTACTGGAAGAGCAAGAGTCCACCATGCTCACCCAAGGTCAGCAAATCATGGCTCTGATCTTTGCCCAGTTGGTCCTTCTGCTACTCGCCGCAGGTGCCTTGGCGTGGCGCCAGACCAGGCAAGAGCAAGAACGCATTGCCCTGCAGACGCTGACAGATAACCTTCGGGCTGCGAACAATGCAGCAGAAGAAGCCAACCGACGGAAAAGCCAGTTTCTGGCCAATATGAGCCATGAATTGCGCACCCCCTTCAATGGTGTTTTGGGCATGTTGACGCTGCTGGAGCGCACGCGCCTGGACGACAGCCAGCGGGAATATGTCTACACGGCCCGCAGCTCGGCAGATCACCTGCTGTCCCTGTTGAATGACATTCTCGACGTCTCCGCCATGGAGTCCGGCAAGATGGGCATCCACCCCATCGCCATCCCACTGCAGCCCTTGGTAGCCAGCATTGATCAACTCATGCGCCCACTGGCAAGCCAAAAAGGGCTGGGCTTTGCCATCCACACAACGGCAGACCTTCCGGCATGGGTGGAAGCCGACGGCACCCGCCTCAAGCAGATTGTTCTCAACCTGGTGACCAACGCCATCAAGTTCAGTGACAGCGGTGCAGTGACGGTGAAAATCGGGCGCGCCCCTCAAGCCACAACGGGCACCGAAGGTATTTACCAGTTGCAACTGGAAGTAGCGGACCAAGGCATCGGTATGGATGCAACGACCTTGGCCCGCTTATTCGAGCGATTCACCCAAGGAGATGCAAGCACATCCCGGCGTTTCGGGGGAACAGGCCTGGGGCTGGAAATTTCTCGCAACCTTGCTCGGCGCATGGGGGGCGACATCACAGTCCAAAGCGCGGAGGGCCATGGCAGCACATTCACCGTCACACTCCCCTTACCGCAGGCAGCCCCACCCAATGCAGCCACTCAGCCCAGCGAACGGCCAACATCAGTGGGCCCATCAGAGCTGGCGGGGCTAGACGTTCTGGTGGCTGATGACCAGATGGTCAATCGGAAGTACATGGGAGCGCTACTCACCAGCATGGGGCACCACCCAAGATTTGCAGAAAATGGAGAACAGGCCTGCCTTGAGATTCAGAAAAAGCAACCAGACTTGGTGCTGATGGACTTGCACATGCCGATCATGGATGGATTCCAGGCCACCCAGCAAATTCGCCAGTGGCCCCAATTTGCCAAGGTACCCATTGTTGCCCTGACCGTTGATGTCTTCGCAGAAACCCGCCAACGGGCCAGCGATGTGGGCATGAATACGTTCATCGGCAAGCCCGTGAGCGTGGACACGATCCAGTCCCTGCTTGTAGACATGTTCTCTGCAAACGAAAAAAGCGCCCCTGCCACCGTCCCTGTAGCGGACCTTCGGGAAGCCCCATGCGCCCCCGCAGCGCCCGAGGCGCCGAAACCCGCCGCCCAACGGGCACCACGTCGGCGCTTCCGCTCCGGTGATGTCACTGCACATATCAACATGCACATGGTGGGAGAGGTTTGCATCGGCGTGAACCTTCAAGGTTACCGATCTCTGCTGCAAGGCTATTTCAGCGATGAATCGGGCAGTCTCGACGCATTGTTGCAAGCCTTGCAAGAGGGAGAACCGGAGAGCTTGCGCGCTGCCGCCCATGGGTTCAAAGGCGCCTCCGCCAACCTGGGGTTCCAGAAGCTGGCGGACTTGGCCTTTGAATTGGAAAAACACGAGGAAAACGGCAGAAGCCTTCGAGAGGCACACACGCAGTTGCTCGCGACCTGGGAGATGACCCACGCGCTTTGCCTGCGCATGGGGCTGACCGATGTAGAGAATGCGCTCGACCGCCACCGCAACCCACCGGCCGCCACCGAAAAAATCCCAGCCCCCGCCTGACGCCGGGGCTAAATGCAAAAGCGGCTGGATCAAACCACAACAGGTTCAGGCTCCAATCGAATGCCAAACCGCTCGTACACGCTGGTCTGTATGGCCTTGGCCAGCGTCATCACTTCGCCACCTGTGACACTGTCTTGCTCCGTACCTCGGTTCACCAGCACCAACGCCTGCTTCTCATAGACACCGGCTTTGCCAATCGATTTGCCACGCCAGCCACAGGCATCAATCAACCAGCCAGCGGCCAATTTCACGCTGCCGTCTGGCATGGGGTAGTGCACGATTTTGGGCTCTCTGGCGATGATGTCTGTGCATTGCTCTGGGGTGACCGTCGGGTTCTTGAAAAAACTACCTGCATTGCCAACCACGGCGGGGTCAGGCAACTTGGCCCGGCGAATCTCGCAAATCCATTCAAAAATTTGCCAAGCATCGGGGCTGTCCACACCCGCTTGCTCACGGCGGCGCTCCAGGTCCAGATAGCCCAGCACAGGCTGCCAGGGGCGAGGCAAACGAAAACGCACGTGGGTGATGACCGCGCGCCCAGCCAGCCCCATGTTGCGCAAATCTGCGCCCTGCACAGCAGGGGTGGAAGCACCGTGCTTGAACACAGAATCACGGTATCCAAACGCACATTGCTCGGCGGTCAAGGTAAAGGACTGGCCCGTGCGCATATCCACTGCGTCCAGCGACTCAAAGCGGTCTTGCAGCTCCACGCCATATGCACCAATGTTTTGCACCGGCGCTGCCCCTACCGTGCCAGGGATCAGCGCCATATTCTCAAGGCCAGGATAACCATTGCGCAGCGTCCACGCCACACAGTCGTGCCACAGCTCACCCGCCCCCGCTTCGACAATCCAGGCCTTGGGGGTCTCTTGCACCAGACGAAAACCCTTGATCTCCATCTTGAGCACCACCGGCTTGACGTCTCCCGTCAGCACGATGTTGCTACCGCCTCCAAGGACAAAGAAGGGGGCATCACACAGCTCAGGCGCTGCGCGCACCTGCAACAAATCAACCGCGCTCTGGATGCGCACCAGCGACAACGCGCGAGCGGCAATACCGAAGGTGTTCCAGGGCTGTAAAGGGACGTTTTTCTCGACTACCATTGCCAGGATTGTCGCACCGGGGCACCCGTGCGCGACTGCCCCTTTTGTTTTGCCAAGCCAGTGAAAGCCGCTATGCCCTCCTTTGATACCGTTTGTGAAGCCAACCTCGTAGAAGTCAAAAATGCGGTGGAAAACACCGTCAAGGAGATCTCCACACGCTTTGACTTCAAAGGGACTTCCGCCAGCATTGAGATCAAAGACAAAGAGATCACCATGATTGGCGACGCTGAATTTCAGCTCACACAGATCGAAGACGTTCTTCGCAACAAGCTGACCAAGCGCAGCGTGGATGTCCGTTTCCTCGACAAGGGCGACGTGCAGAAAATGGGCGGAGACAAGGTCAAGCAAGTCATCAAGGTGCGTAACGGCATCGAGAGCGAACTGGCCAAGAAGATCCAGAAACTACTCAAAGACAGCAAGCTGAAGGTGCAAGGCGCTATTCAGGAAGACAAAGTCCGCGTCTCAGGCGCCAAGCGCGATGACCTGCAAGCGGCCATGGCACTCATTCGCAAAGACGTCACCGACGTCCCGCTGTCTTTCGACAATTTCCGCGACTGACACCACCGATGAAACACTCACCAGCATTGGCTTTCTCCGTAGCGCTCGTCCTGCTGAGTCCTATGCTGGCTGACGCCCAATCGGCGGTCGCCCTGGCAGGCATTTTGGGTGGCAAGGCCTTGCTGGTGGTCAATGGCGGCGCGCCGCGCGGTGTTGGCGCAGGCGAGAGCCACCAAGGCGTCAAGGTGTTGTCGGTCGGCAAAGAAGACGCCACGGTGGAAATAGATGGTGCTCGGCGCTCGCTGCGCCTGGGCGAGGCGCCGGTGAGCGTGGGCAGTGCCTCCGCCGGCAAGCGCGTTGTGCTGGCCGCAGACAGCCGGGGCCATTTCATCAACACCGGCCAGATCAACGGCCAGCACATGCAGTATGTGGTGGACACGGGCGCATCGTCGGTTGCCATTGGCAAGACAGACGCTGACCGCATGGGATTGAAATACCTGCAAGGCCAGCCCATGCGCTTGAGCACCGCCAATGGGGTCGCGCAGGGCTGGCGCATCCGACTCGATTCGGTACGCATTGGCGATGTGGAAGTGTTTGGCATTGATGCCGTGGTCACCCCCCAACCCATGCCTTATGTGTTGTTGGGCAACAGCTTCCTGGGCCAGTTTCAAATGACCCGCAACAACGACCAAATGGTGCTGGAAAAGCGCAACTGAGCCTCATCACCATGTCGGCCCCCCTGCCCTCAGGCAAACCACACCACGACGGTGAATACGAAGACCTGCTCAGCCTCTGGTCTGACCTGGAGTCAGCGCTCTCGCTGCTGCTGTCCAAACCCCTGCTGGTGCAGGACTTTTCAGCAAAGATCCGGCAGTTGGATTTGTGGCTGCAGGACCTGGTGGCGCACGACAATGACGCAGCGCTGTACCTCATGTTTCAACTGGCGGCCACCTCCACCGCAGGCTACAGCGCATCGCACGCGCTGGTGTGCGCCACGCTGTGCGACATCATGGCCCGCGAGCTGAAGCTGCCTGCCAACGAGCGCGACAGCCTCGTGCGCGCAGCGCTCACCATGAACATCGGCATGACGGTCTTGCAGGACGAGTTGGCAGAGCAACGCGAAAAGCCTACGCCACCGCAAAAAGAAGCCATCCAGAGCCACCCCCTGGACAGCCAGACTCTGCTGGAACGTGTCTTCATCAACGATCCCTTGTGGCTGGATGTGGTGGGGCAGCACCATGCTCCCATTGCCGATCGGGTGCCACTGGCCACCCAGGCACCGCAAGACCGCCTGACCCGCATCCTAGGGACGATTGACCGCTACGCGGCCATGATCAGCCCCCGCAAATCACGTGCTGGCCGCAGTGCCACCGACTCCGTCCGGGCCATTGTGGGCCAGGAAGTTGAGCAGCACGATGAAGTGAGTTACGTCCTGGTGCGCGCCATCGGCCTGTGCCCACCAGGCACTTTTGTCCGGCTCGACAACGGCGACACTGCCATTGTTCTGCGCCGCAGCGACAAGGCCAACCACCCAGTAGTGGCCAGCTTGCTGGACCGAGCTGGTCACCACAAAACCCAGCCCATCTTGCACTCGACCGCACTGGGCAAACCTCGCATCCAGTCGGCACTGGCGCGCTCTGCAGTGACCGTCGATCTGCACCAGCAGACCATGGTGCGGCTGGGCCTTTACGCGGCCCAGCACCACGCCGACATACACAACTTGGTTACCACCCCCGCCACGCTCGGATTGCAGTGAGGCTTGGGCAAGCGTGCACGCCACCAGCTGAGTCGGTGGTGCTTATTTTTTGGATTTTCCCAATTTCGACTCTTTGCCAGCCAGCAGGCGCGAGACGTTTTCACGGTGCCGCCACACCAGCAGCAAGGCCATGGCAGCGATAGCGACGGTGATACTTTGCTCCGCGTACCACTGCACGCCATCCAGCAGCAGGTACAGCACGGGGGCCATGATGGCCGCCGCCAGAGAAGCCAGGGACGAATAGCGAAAGGCCACCGCCACCAACAGCCAAGTCAGCGCGGTAGCCAGACCCAGCCAGCCGCTGATGCCCACCAACACCCCCAGCGCCGTGGCCACCCCCTTGCCCCCCTGGAAGCGGAAAAACACCGGCCACAGATGCCCGAGAAATGCGGCCAGGCCCACCAGCGCGATCGTGCCGTCTTCCAGACCATAGGGCTTGCCAAACCAGCGCACCAGCACCACGGGCACCCAGCCCTTCACGGCATCGAGCAACAGCGTCACGATGGCAGCCACCTTGCTGCCAGAGCGCAGCACATTGGTGGCACCCGGATTTTTGCTCCCATAGGTGCGCGGGTCGCTCAGCCCCATCACGCGGGTCACGATCACGGCAAAAGACAATGAGCCCAGCAAATAGGCAGCCAGGGTGGCAAACAGAGGGTACGCGGCGGTCAAAACAACTCCTTGGGTAGACGCTCCATGCGGGCAAACTCCGCAGGGGCACAAAAGCAACGCTACACAGCGGCTACAAAAACGGTGGGCAAAAAACGGCTGGTAAAAGCGGCTGGCTATTCTGCCAGCGCACACTGCACTGTCTTGGCAGACAGCAATTGCACGCACACCTGCGGGTCGATCTGGACCAGAAAGCCCCGGCGCCCGCCGTTGATGGCAATGCGAGGCAAGCCGAGGATCGTCTCTTCGATGTAAACCGGCATGGTGCGCCGCGTCCCAAAAGGTGACGTGCCGCCCACCAGATAACCGCTGTGGCGGTTGGCCACCTCAGGGGCGCAGGGCTCCACCGACTTGGCTCCGATCTGGCGCGCCAGATTCTTGGTGGACACCTTGCGGTTACCGTGCATCAAAACCACCAGCGGCTTCGCATCCTGGTCCTGCATGATCAAGGTCTTGACCACTGTGAATGGATCTAGCCCGAGCACAGCCGCACTGTGCTGGGCACCTCCGTGCTCCAGGTATTCATAAGGGTGCTCGGTAAAAGCCACTTTGTTGGCTTTGAGCAGTTGGGTCGCCGGGGTTTCTGAAACGTGATCTCTCTTGGCCATAGTGCAACGCAAGGTAACGCCCAATGGTAACCACCCTGCTTACCCTGCACGGCGCCCCGCACAGGGGCGTCCCGGCTCACCCCGCCTTCGCTGTGGCCTTGGCCACTGCGGCCTTCTTGCGACGCCCTACCTTGCGCGTTCCATATTCACCAATGGCGGCCACCATAGCCTCGGTGAACGCCCGTACCAAGGCCGACGGCTCACGTCCCTCGGGTGCCAGCACCTGCAGGCGGCGCTGCTGCAACTGGGCCTCCTCAAACGGCACAGCCACCAAGCGCCCGTCTTCTACCCAATGGGCGGCTGTCAGGTAGCCCGCCAGCACCACGTCCAGCCCCTCCAGCAGCGGCAGCAGGGCCGAAGAGAAATTGCTCTCGACAGCCGGCACATAGCGCAAGCCCTGCACGGTACAGCTCAAATCAAACAACTGCCGCCCGGTGATGCTGGCGCCGCCCATGAGCAGCGGGTAAGACACCACATCGGCCACGCGCACACTGCGCTGGCGGGCCAGCGGGTGTCCCGGTACCACCACGGCATACACCGGGGCCACGGCCGAGTGCAGCACCTGGAGCCCTTTGTCGGGCGCTAGGCTGTACTTGAGGGCCAGGTCCACCTCCCCCCGCAGCAGCAAGGCCGAGGCGTCCTGCGGCACCACCACCTGCAGCTGCATCTGCACCGAGGGGTGCTGCTCCCGGAAAGCCGACATCACGCGGGGCAAGAACCCCACCGCGAAGCCCTCGGTACACGCCACGCGCACCTGCTGTGCCTGCTGAGTGGCCAAATCCTGCAACTGCTGCACCAACCCGTGGGATTGCGCCTCTTGCGCATTGACATGCGCCAGCAGCCGCGCACCTGCGGCCGTAAGGGCCATGCCACGGGGCTGGCGCTCGAACAGCGGCACACCTACTGAGTCTTCAAGCTTGGCCAACTGGCGGCTCACCGCCGACGCTGCCACATGCAAGCGCTGCGCCGCCTGGTTGACCGAGCCTGTGCGCGCCACCTCAAAGAAATACCGCAAGGGCAAACTGAAGAGTGAGAACTGCATGACCATCCTTTGCCCAAAATCGGCGCCATATTGCGTTGCAATAAAGGCAACACTTTTTTGCCTATTCTCTATGAATCAGAACGAATAGTAGGCGCCCATCTTGCGTGTTTCAAGGCTCCAATCGACCCTATGGCATGAAGCACCAAGCAGCAAAAGCCCCAAGCCCGCCGCACAGCCCAAGCCACCACCCCAGGAGCCATTCCATGAAACGCCGCGCCTCACTCACCCTTTTGCTCGCCACCTGTGGCGCTCTGGCCACGATGGCCAGCAGCGCGCAGCAGCCCTCCAGCGCAGCCAGTGCCCCCACCGCCTGGCCGCAGCGCCCCATTCGCCTTGTCGTGCCGTTTCCGCCCGGTGGCGGCACCGACGCCGTGGCACGGGCCCTGGCGCAAAAGCTCGCCACCCGCCTGGGCAGCCCCGTGGTGGTCGACAACAAACCCGGTGCCTCCACCATCATTGGCACTGAAAGCGTCGTCAAGGCAGAACCCGACGGCTACACGCTACTGGTGTCTGGCTCCTCCAGCTACACCGTCAACGCCGCCCTGCGGCCCAAGCTGCCGTACGACCCGCTCAAAGACCTGGCCCCGATCGCCATCGTGGCCAAGGCGCCGCTGGTGCTGGTGGTCAATGCCAGCTCGCCCCACAAAGACCTTGCATCGCTGCTGGCGGCAGCCAAGGCGGCGCCGAAAACCATCAACTACGCCACGTTTGGCTCGGGCTCTGCGCCGCACCTGGTGGGCGCTTTGCTCGAGCAAGCCGCTGGCGTGCGCCTGCAAGACGTGCCCTACCGCGGCAGCGCCCAGGCCATGATGGGCTTGATTGGCGGAGAAATCCAGCTCGCCATCGACACCGTGGCCAGCGCGGGGCCTCATGTGCGATCGGGCAAGCTGCGCGCCCTGGCAGTCGTCAGCACTGAGCGCTCAAAGGCGCTGCCTAAAGTGCCCACAGTGCAAGAGCTGAAGCTGCCCGATGCCACCTTTGATGGCTGGTATGCCCTGGCCGCACCTGCGCGCACCCCCGCGCCCATCATCGACAAGCTGCTCAAAGAAGTCGACGCCGTCATGCGCGACCCTCAAATGCAAGAGCAAATCCTCACCCAGGGCATGGAACCTGTGTTCATCGGCCCCAAGCCCATGCACAAAACCATGGAAGACGAAATCGGACGCTATCGCGCCCTGGCGCACCGTGCACAGATCACCGTGGAGTGAACACCCATGAGCAGAGAACAACTCATCCAGAGCGTGCAGCAGCACTTTGACGGCGGCGCCTTCGCCACCGACCTGGCCCGCCGCGTGGCCTGGCGCACCGAAAGCGACACCGGCACCGTGCCGCCCGAGCTGCGCACCTACCTGACTGAAGAAATGGTGCCCGGCCTGCAAACACTGGGCTTTGACTGCCAGGTGATCGACAACCCCGAGCCCCACGGCGGCCCCCTGCTGCTGGCACGCCGGGTGGAAGACCCCGCACTGCCCACCGTGCTCACCTACGGCCACGGCGATGTGGTCAACGGCCAGGAAAGCGGCTGGCGCGAGGGCCTCTCGCCCTGGGTGCTGACGCAAGAGGGCGACCGCTGGTACGGCCGGGGCACCGCCGACAACAAGGGCCAGCACACCGTGGTGCTGACGGCCCTTGCGCACACCCTGCAAGCCCGTGGCGGCAAGCTTGGCTACAACATCACCGTGCTGCTGGAGATGGGCGAAGAAGCGGGCTCGCCCGGCCTGGCCCGCTTTTGCGCAGACCACCGCGAAGCCCTGCACGCCGATCTGTTCGTGGCCAGCGATGGCCCGCGCATCAATGTGGAGCGCCCCACCCTATTCCTGGGCTCACGCGGTGCCCTCAATTTTTCGCTGACGGTGCGCAGCCGCGACAAGGCCTACCACTCGGGCAACTGGGGCGGCGTGTTGGCCAACCCTGCCACCGTGCTCAGCCACGCCTTGGCCAGCATGGTCGATGCACACGGGCGCATTCTGGTGCCCAGCCTTCTGCCTGCTGGCGTACCCGACAAGCTGCGCGCCGCACTCAGAGACGTGGCCATTGGCACGGGTGCGGACGACCCCGCCCTCACCCCCGGCTGGGGCGAGCCGGGCCTGACACCTGCCGAGCAACTGGTGGGCTGGAACACGCTGGAAGTGCTGGCCCTGGGCTCGGGCAATGCACAGCGGCCCATCAACGCCATCCCCTCGCAGGCGGTGGCGCACTGCCAGCTGCGCTTTGTGGTGGGCACCGACTGGAAGAACGCGCAGACCGCACTGCGTCAGCACCTCGACGCCCACGGCTTTGAGCAGGTGGACATCACCATGGGCATGGTGTGCGGCGCCACGCGGCTGGACCTGGACAACCCCTGGGTGGACTGGACGCTGGCCAGCATGGAGCGCAGCGCAGGCCAAAGCGCCACGCTGCTGCCCAACCTGGCGGGCTCGCTGCCCAACGACATCTTTGCCGACCAGTTGGGCCTGCCCACGCTGTGGATTCCCCACTCGTACCCCGCCTGCGCGCAGCATGCGCCCAACGAGCATTTGCTCGGCTCCGTCGCCCGCGAAGGCCTGGCCGTGATGGCCGGGCTGTTCTGGGATCTGGGCGAGCCAGGCAGCGCACCGTGGAAGCAAGGCGCGCTGGCTGACCCTGCCTGAAAATCGCCCATTGCCCTCCAAAACTGGCGCGCCCCGGGCCAGGGACACCAAGCAAGGGCCGCCCCGCAGCGAGGGTGTCGTCCCCCTCAGGGGGAAGGCGCCGCAGGCGACTCAGGGGGAGTCATCACAATGCCGGGTCGCGCACTTCCCAGCGAATGGCATCAATCGCCTGCAGCACCTCGGGCGACAGCGTGGTGCCCCAGGCGTTCAGGTCTTCGTCCAGCTGCGCCACCGACGTCACGCCGATGATGGTGCTGGCCACTTGCCATTTGGTGTAGCAAAACGCCAGCGCCATCTGCGTGGGCGTGAGGCCGTTGTCGCGTGCGAGCTGGTTGTAGCGGCGGGCGGCGGCCAGGGCCTCGGGGCGACCCCATCGCTGCTTGCGCACCGACTCGTAGCGGGCAATGCGTGCGCCCTGGGGGGCACCGGCGTCGGTGGGAGCGTGCTCGTCGTACTTGCCCGTCAACAGGCCAAAGCCCAGGGGCGAATAGGCCAGCAGCGAAACGTTCAGGCGATGGCAGGTCTCGTCCATCGCGTTTTCCCAGGTGCGGTTGATGAGGCAGTAGGGGTTCTGCACCGTGGCCACACGCGGCAGGCCGTGCTGCTCGGCCAAACGCACAAATTCATGCACGCCATAGGGGGTCTCGTTCGACAGGCCGATGTAACGCACCTTGCCCGCCTTAACCAAACCCGCCAGCGCCTGCAGCTGCTCGTGGATGGGCGTGGCCGAGGTTTCTTGGGAAGGGTCGTAGTACACCGTGCCAAAGGCGGGCACGTGGCGCTCGGGCCAGTGGATCTGGTAGAGGTCAATCACATCAGTCTGCAGGCGGCGCAGGCTGCCTTCGCACGATGCAACGATGTCGGCCGGGGTCATGCCCTTGCCCTCGCGCACCCAGGGCATGCCGCGCGAGGGGCCCGCCACCTTGGTGGCCAGCACCAGCTTTTGGCGGGCTCCGGGGTTTTTGGCAAACCAGTTGCCGATGATGGTTTCGGTGGCGCCAAAGGTCTCGGCCTTGGCAGGCACCGAGTACATCTCGGCCGTGTCGATGAAGTTGACGCCGCGTGCCAGCGAGTGGCTGAGGATGGCGTGCGAATCGGCTTCGCTGACCTGTTCACCAAAGGTCATGGTGCCCAGGCAGATGGGGGTGACTTGAAGATCGCTGTGTCCGAGCTGAATGGCTTTCATGGGGTCTCCGTTGGCAAGCCTGCCAGTTTACGGGGTGACCGCCGCGACGGCTGGCACCAGCATGGGTGCCAGGGTGCGCTGCGGGGGCTTGTGGCTGCAGAGTTGAAAAATTCAAGTCAAATTGCCTGATTAGCGACATATCTCAGAGTGAGCAGAACAAAGCCTAGGCGCAGGACTCCAACGGACATGCCGAGTTCTCGGCGCCAAGGAGCAAGCGATGTCCATCAACGCGATCCAGTTCCAACGGGGCCTGTCACTGCCTCAGTTTCAGAGCCTTTACTGCAGCGAGCAGCAGTGCGAGCAGGCCCTGGTGGGCGCACGATGGCCCTTGGGCTGGCGGTGCGCGCACTGCGGCTGCAAGCGCTTTTTTCACACCCGCAATGGCACGGGTCGACTGCTGTGGGAGTGCTTCCTTTGTGGCTACCAAAGCTCCTCCATCGTGGGCACTGTAATGGAACACTCCCATGTGCCCCTGAGGCTGTGGTTCCTGGCCATGTACCTGCTGACGCAGAACAAGAATGCCATCAGCGCCCTGGCGCTCAAGCGCCAGTTGGGCGTGTCCTACAAAACGGCATGGCTGATGAAGCACAAACTGATGCAGGCCATGGCCCAGCGCGATGCGCGCTACCTGCTGCAAGGGCGGGTGGAGATTGACGATGCCTACCTTGGGGGCGAGCGGGCAGGACACATCAACGGCGGGCGCCGCGCAGCCAACAAGACGGCCTTCGTCGCTGCGGTGCAGACCAGCACCGATGGCCGGCCCCTGTACATGTGCCTGACACCTGTGGCGGACTTCACCAACGAGCACATGCGGCAATGGGCACAGGCTCACCTAGCGGCGCGCTGCCACGTGGTCAGCGACGGCACTCGGGCCTTTGCGCAAGTGCAGCAGGCGCAGGCTACGCATGAGCGCTACGTGACTGGCGGTGGGCGCAAGGGGGCACAGACACCTCAGCTGCGTTGGGTGAACACCTTGCTGGGCAACCTCAAGACCAGCATGGCGGGCACCTATCACTCGTTTGACCATACCAGGTATGCACAGCGCTACTTGGCCGAGTTCTGCTGGCGATTCAACCGCCGCTTTGATCTGCCTGCCATGCTGCCCAGGCTGTTGAAAGCCTTGGTGACTGCTGGGCCACTGCCTTTGAAAGTGCTGCGGGTATCTGAGGTAAGTAGCTAATCAGGCAAATTGACCTCTATGGCATATAAATAAAGCGCTGGCAGCTATAAAATTAATAGCATCCGCACACACTACTGCACCGCGCCCTACCGCACCGGGGCCGCCCCGCGCAGCGCTACACCCCTACACCGTGAGGTAACGGGCCCACAGGCTGCGGTCGGCATTCAGGGCGTCAGAGTCGCCCTGCCACACCACGCGCCCGCGCTCCAAAATCACATGGCGGTCGGCCAGGCCCATGAGGCGGTGCACGTATTTGTCCACCACCAAAATGGTCTGCCCCGCCGCCTTGAGCGTGCCCAGGCAGCGCCAGATTTCCTCGCGGATCACCGGAGCCAGGCCTTCGGTGGCTTCGTCCAGGATCAAAAGGCGCGGGTTGGTCGACAGCGCCCGGCCTATCGCCAGCATCTGCTGCTCGCCGCCCGACAACTGACTGCCCAGGTGGTGCTGCCGCTCTTTGAGGCGCGGAAACACGCCGTAGATGCGCTCGATGTCCCACGCATCGCGCAGGCCGCTGCGGTTGTCGGCAAAGGCCACCAGATGCTCGCGCACGCTGAGGTTGGGGAACACATGGCGCCCCTCGGGCACGATGGCCAGGCCCAGGCGGGCAATGGCGTCGGTGGGCATGCGGGTGGTGGCCTGGCCCGCAAAGCGCACCTGGCCTGCCGTGGGGCGCAGCGCACCCACCAGGGTTTTGATGGTGGTGCTTTTGCCCATGCCGTTGCGCCCCAGCAGCGACACCACCTCGCCCGCCGCAATCTGCAGGTCCACACCAAACAGCACCTGGCTGGCACCGTAGCCCGCCTGTACGGCCTGGCAGTTCAACAAGGGCTCGGGGGTGCTCATGCGGCGGTCTCCAGCGTTTCGGTGCCCAGGTACACGGCCTGCACCTCGGGGTGGTTGCGAATCTCGTCAGGCGTGCCTGCCGTCAGTACCCGGCCATAGACCAGCACCGAGATGCGGTCGGCCAGGCGGAACACGGCCTCCATGTCGTGCTCGATCAGCAGCACCGCCATGTCGCTTCGCAGGGTCTCGATGAGCTGCACCATCTGCTGCGACTCGTCCGGCCCCATGCCGGCCATGGGCTCGTCCAATAGCAACAGCTTGGGCGCAGAGGCCAGGGCCAGCGCCACATCCAGCGTGCGCTGCGCACCGTGGGGCAGCGCCCCGGCGGTGGCGCCCAAGCTGTGCTGCAGCCCCACGCGCTCGGCCAGTTGCTCGGCCTGGGCGTACAGGCCCCGCGCCTGGGCGCGTGGCTGCCAAAACCGAAAGCTGGAGCCGCTGTGCGCCTGCACCGCCAGCAGCAGGTTGTCGCGCACGCTCTGCTTGGGAAAGATGCGCGTGACCTGAAAGCAGCGCGACAGGCCATGCGCCACGCGCCGGTGCATGGGCAGCGCCGTGATGTCCACACCGCCCAGCACCACCCGGCCCTCGTCCGGCGTGAGCAGGCCCGAGATCTGATTCACCAGCGTGGTCTTGCCCGCGCCGTTGGGGCCAATGAGCGCATGGATTTCGCCGTGCTGCACCGACAGGCTCACATGGTCGGTGGCCAGCAGGCCGCCAAAGCGCTTGACCAGGCCCTGTACTTGAAACAGGCTCATGGCTTGCTCCCCTCGCGCAGTTGGCGCAATTTGCGCAGACCACCCCATGCCGCCAGCCCCTGGGGTGCATACAGCGCCGTGGCAATGAGCAGCAGGCCCAGCGGCATGTGCCAGTAGTGGGTGTTGAGCTTGAGCACCTCCTCCAGCACCAACCACACCGCCGCACCCAGCGCCCCCCCCCAGCGGCGGCCCAGGCCGCCGATGACCACCATCACGATGAGCGTGGCCGATTGTGTCCAGTGCATCATCGACGGGCTGACAAAGCTGTTGCCTGTGGCCAGCAGCGCCCCGGCCAGGCCCGCAATGGCCCCGGCCAGCACAAAGGCCGTGAGTTGCAATGCGTACACCGGGTAGCCCAGCGCCCGCATGCGGGTCTCGTTGTCGCGAATGCCCGCCAGGGCCACACCGAAGCGCGACTTTGTGGCCCGGTCCATCCACCACAGCACCGCAGCCACCAGCGCCAGCACCACCCAATACAGCGTGGATTCATCGGCGCTGTTCAGCCCCAGGCCCAAAGCGGGCCGCACCATCAGCGTGTAGCCGTCGTCACCGCCATAGCTGCGCAGCGACACAAACACGTAGTACAGCATTTGCGCAAAAGCCAGCGTGATCATGATGAAGTAGACGCCCTTGGTGCGCAGCGATACCGCACCAATCAACAGGGCCGCCAGCGCGGCAAAACCCATGGCTGCAGCCCACATGATCCAGGCCGAGCCCCAGCCTGCATCACTGAGCACCACCACGGCATACGCCCCCACGCCCATGAACCCCGCATGGCCCAGCGCCACCATGCCGCCAAAACCCATGATGAAGTTCAGGCTCGCGGCGGCCAGCGCCACCACCAGCACGCGGCGCACAAAGCCGATGTAAAAGTCCAGACCCAGGGCTGATGCAATGGGCGGAAAGACAGCCAGCAGCAACAGCAAGGCCAGCGGCAATGCCACCCCCAGCCATCGCGGTGCGGCTGCGCCCGGGGCCGCTACGGCAGCAGAGTTCATCGGTACGTCCGACATGGTTCAGGCCCTTGCAGAGAAAAGCCCCGCAGGGCGAAAGGCCAGCACGGCGGCCATCAGGGCATACATGGCCACCTCGGCAAACAGCGGGCCCAGGTCTGCCGCCAGCGCGGGGGGCAAGGTGGCACGCAACAGCTGCGGCACAAACGCACGGCCCATGGTGTCCACCAGGCCCACCAGCAGCGCGGCCACAAAGGCGCCGCGCACCGAGCCAATGCCCCCAATGACAATGACCACCAGCGCAGGGATGAGGATGGATTCACCCATGCCCACCTGCACCGCCATGATAGGCCCCATCAACGCGCCTGCCAGCGCCGCCAGCGCAGCACCCAGCACAAAAATGCCGCTGAACACGCGCTTGACCCGAACGCCCATCAGCTCGGCCATCCAGCGGTCTGACGCACCCGCGCGCACCAGCATGCCCACGCGGCTGTGGTTGACCAGCAGGTACAGCAGCCCCGCCACCAGCACACCCGCACCCAGCACCACCAGGCGGTATGAGGGGTATGGCAGCCCGGCGAACAGATCCACCGGGCCAGAGAGCGCAGCGGGCGTGGGCGCCATCACGGGCGACGGGCCCCACACCATCTTCACCGCATCGTCGGCCACCAAAATCACGCCAAACGTGGCCAGCACCTGGGCCAGGTGGTCGCGCCCGTACAGGCGGCGCATCAGCGTCACCTCCAGCAGCACGGCCACCAGCATGGTGGCCGCCACGGCCACGGCCACCGCCCCGGCAAACGAGCCGCTGTGCACATGCACCGTGGCCGCCACGTAAGCGCCCACCATGAACAGCGAGCCATGCGACAGGTTCATCACATCCATGATCCCGAAGACCAGCGTGAGCCCCGCCGCGATCAAAAACAGCATGAGCCCGTAGCCCGCGCCGTTGAGCAACTGCTCGAAAATAAGTATCGGATTCATCGTGTGGCGTGCATGTGCAAGGTGGATTGCTGGTTCAGATGGGTCACAGCGTATGGATTCGGACTGAATGCATCGCAGCCGTACGCGCCGAGCTTGTCCAGGCGCCGCGCACGGCCCAAGCAGGCGCTGCCCATCGGCGGCAGCCCCAGGACTGCGCTGCCCCTAGCGGGGGGGCAGGCGCGCGGCGGCTCAGGCAGCTGTCACTTCAGGCCGCACTGCGCCGAATACGCATCGCCGTAGTTCTCCAGCACGGTGCGGATGGTCTTGTTGGTGATGCGGCCTTCGGCGTTCTTGCCCACGGTGCGCAAGTAGAAGTTCTGCACGGGGTAGTGGTTGTTGGCGTAGCGGAAGTTGCCACGCACCGAGGGGTACTGCGCCTTGACCAGGGCTTTGATCAGCCCGTCTTTGTCGCTGACCTTGCCGCCCACAGCTTTGACGGCGGCGTCCATGGCCATGATGGCGTCAAACGCCTGCGCGGCGTACAGCGACGGTGTGCGGCCCGCGTATTCCTTGCGGAAGGCGGCCACGAAGGCCTTGTTGGCGGCGTTGTCCAGGTCATGCGCCCAGTGGGTGGTGTTGAACAGGCCCAGCATGGGCTCGCCCACGGCGGTGATCACGTCTTCGTCGGCCGAGAAGCCGCTGGTGACCAGAGTGATGTCCTTGGACAGGCCCGCGCCGACAAACTGCTTGATGAAGTTGATGCCCATGGCGCCGGGCAGGAAGAAGTACACCGCATCGGGCTTGGCGGCGCGCAGCTGGGCCAGTTCGGTGGCGTAGTCGATCTGCCCCACCTTGGTGTAGATCTCATCGGCCACCTGGCCCTTGAACTTGCGCTTGAAGCCGGTCAGAGAGTCTTTGCCCGCCGGGTAGTTGGGGGCGATCAGCACCATGCGGCCAAATTTCTGGTCGGCGGCAAACTGGCCTGCGGCCTCGTGGAACTGGTCGTTCTGGTAAGCCGTGCCAAAGAAGTAGGCGTTGCACTGCGCACCCGCCAGTTGGCTCGGGCCTGCATTGCTTGACAGGTACGGCACCTTGGCCGCAAACAAGGTGGGGGCCACGGCCAGGGCCACGTTGCTGGCAATGGGGCCGGTGAAGAGGTCTATTTTTTCGCGTTGCACATAACGATCCACCAGTTGCTTGGCCTGGTCAGGGCTGCCCGCCATGTCGGTCTGGATGAACTGTGCGGGCTGCCCGCCCAGCTTGCTGCCCAGCTGCTTGATGGCCAGCGCAAAGCCATCGCGCGCCTCGGCACCAGGGCCCGCAAAGGGGCCGGACACATCCAGCGCAATCCCGACCTTGATGGGCGCGGCGGCCGTGCCCTGGGCCTGGGCCGACAAGCAAGCGCTGGTGGCCAGCGCCGCCAGCAGGGTCCATTGCGCGGCGCGGCGCAGGGCAGGTCCGGAGAAAGGGCGAAATGTGGGGGCCATCGTCTGTCCTGTGGAGTTGAAGGTGAAAAAAAGCGATACGCAGTTGGCAACCGCGAATGCTACAGCCCTACTTCGACCCTGCCCGCCACCACGCGCACCGGGAAAGTACGCACCGCTTCGGTGACAGGGGCCTTGCAAGGGGCACCCGTGCGGATGTCAAAGGTGCCCTGATGCAAGGGGCATTCCACACAACCGTCTTCCACCCAGCCATCGGACAGTTTGGCCGCGCCGTGGGTGCACAGGTCGTGCAGGGCATACAGCCCTTCGCCCTGGCGGAACACGGCCACCGGCAGGCCGCCCGCCACCACGGGCCAGACGGCACCGTCCGGAAAATCATCGGGCTCGCCCACGTCGTGCCAACTTTGGGCGGTGGCAGTGGCCTGGGCCACGGTGTCCAGGGCATGCAAAGTTGTGGGGGTGTCTTGTTCTGTATGCATGAAAACCTCAGATGGGAGTGGCCAACAGGGTGGGAACGCGCAGGGTGTCGTAGACCACGCGCTTGCTGCGGTAGCGCCACTCGCCTTCGTGCTGCACCACCTCATCCAGGTATGTGCCCGCCTGGTACACGCTCGAATCGCCCGCCTGGCCGGTGATGACGACGATGTAGCTGGACTGCGTGTGCACCACGCCCTCCTCCACCGCCGTGATGACCAGGCCCGAGGTGGCGTGGCGGTACACATGGTCTTCAAAGATGTTGGCGTTGCGCAGCGACAGCACCCGGTCGCGCAGCATGCCGGCGTTGCGGCAATACACAATGGGCGCGGGCAGACCTGCGTCGAAGTTCTCCTTGGGGATGATTTCGTAGCGGCAGTCTTCCACGAAGAAGCCGGGCCAGTCTTCGAGCCGGTTGTTGTCCAGCGCGTGCACGTAGCGGTGCTGCAGCTCCAGCAGCTCGGTCCACAGCGGCAGTCGTTGTTGCTTGTTCATTCGGTGTTTCCTCAGTAGCCCATGAGCTTTTGGTAGCCCACCCAAAAGCGGCGGATCAGGTTTTCAGTGATCACGGTGTCTTGCTGCTCGGGGGCATCGCGCGCCATGGCGATGTAGGAGTGCTTGTCGCCATCGCGCGCAGTGCCGCGCTGCACCAGCTCGGTGGCCTCGGTGTCTTCCATCGAGATGTAGCCTGCAGGCCCTACCAGGTTGGCCTGCAACAGGCGCAGTTCGCGCAGCTCGGGCGTGTCGTCTTCGTAGCCGAAGAAATGGAACACCAGCTCAAAGTTGCTGGGGCCTTTGGCCAGCAGCTGACGGGCCACCAGCGTGTTGTGGATCTGCTGCACCACCAGCTGCGGAAAGATGGGCTGGATGTGGTTGGTGGTCATCTCATCAAACTCTTTGATCTGCCCCAGCAGCGCCGGGTCTTCCAGCGCAAAGCCTTCGTCCATTGAGCGGATGTTCTGCGCGCTGTAGGCCGCTGCCGTGTCGGTGTCCACCTCGGGCTTGGTCACGGTGATGATGCTGTGCAGGCCGTGCGTGGCGTCGGGGATGGAGCGCGCCTTCATGCCCACGCGAAAGATGTTGAACGTGGTGTGGAACAGGTGCAGCAGGCTCGCGTGGTAGGGGTCCTTCACGTTCTCGAAGTACAGCTTCCAGTTCGACTTGGAGTACTGCCGCGTGCAGCCCAGGTAGACGATGGACTTGTGGAAGATGCGGTCGATCCAGGGGCGCATCTCGGGGCCCAGGTACTCTGGCAGCGGCGGGGTTTGGTCGCTGAAGGTGGCAAACAGCAGGCCCTTGTAGCTGTCCACGCGCAGCTTGTGCAGGTTGTGTTCTTCGGGCTTGAAGTCTTTGGGCATGCCCACCATGCCTTTTTGGCCCCGGCGGAACGGCACACCCTGCAAGTCGCCATTGGCCGCAAAGCTCCACTGGTGGTACACGCAGGTGTGGCTGGCGGCGTTGCCACGCTTTTCTCGGCACACCATGGCGCCCCGGTGCGCGCAGCGGTTGACCCAGCAGGCCAGGCCCTCGGGAGTGCGGGTGACCACCACCGGCGTGTCGCCGATGAAGGTGGACTTGAAATCACCCACGTTGGGGATCTCGGCCTCCAGGCCCAGAAAGCTCCACACCGGGCCGCGAAAGATGCGTTCTTGCTCGCGGTCGAATACTTCTTGCGAACTGAAGACGCTGTAGGGCACGCTGGAGCCGTCGGGCTGCGGGAAATGCACCTGCCGCTGTGCCTTGAGCGATGCGGGTGGCGCAATGGGAATCACAGGGACCACGGGGATGTCGGACATGGGCAAACCTCTTCGATGGGGATGCCTTCATGCTAGAAATCGCGGCGCCTGGGCGCTATCCACTATCGGCACGCAAGGCGCTGGGTCTGTCCGCTTCTTGCAAATCTGTGCAGCAGCATCCATCACTCGCGCATGCGGCAGCCCCATCCCTGCGCGGAGCCAAGCGCGAGGGCCCATAGAGCAAATTGAGAAAAAGGCTGCTACCCGCCCGCCGTCTGGCTCGGCAGCTCGCCAAAGCGCTCGCGGTAGTAGCTGGAAAAGCGCCCCAGGTGGCCAAAGCCAAGCTCCAGCGCCGCATCGGTCACACACGGGCTGGGCTGCTGCAACAGCCGGGCACGCACGGCATCCAGGCGCCGGTTGCGCAGCAGCGCCATGGGCGATGTGCCGTGGTGGCGCTGGCACAGCTGGTTCAAGCCCCGCACACTCACCCCGGCCGCGCGGGCCAGGTCCTCGAGCGCGACGGGCGCGCACAGGCGGCTGCGCAGGTAGGCATCGAGCCTGTCGAGGCGGCGAACGTCGCCATGGACGGCCTGCAAGAGACTGTCGGCGCCCCCGTCGAGCAAAGGCAGCGTGGGAGCAGAAGGCACCGGCACGCTCTGCGCGCAGGAGGCCAGGAACAGCGCCACGTTGCTCTCCATGTGATCCACCCAGCGCGCGTGCGCAGTGCTCTCCACCGCCTGCTGGCTCACATGCAGCAGCGATTGCATGAGGAAGAGCCACTGCTGTCCCTGGCCTAAAGTCAGCGGCAGCAGCGGTTTCACAAAGAGGGTATCGCCCTGCAATGCCTGGGGCGCCCAAGCCCTCAGCAGGCTGCAGGGCACCTTCAAAATCAGTTGGCGTGCTCCCTGCTGCCAGCGCATATGCAAATTGCGCCGGGGTGCAATCAGGGCTGCTGCGCCCACTGGCAGGCAGATGGAGGCGCCGTCAGAGACAATTTCCGCCACGCCACTGAGCGATAGATGCACCAGCACGAAATCGTCGAACGGCCTGGGCCTGATCTCTACTTCTGCACCGTATTGCAGCAAAAACAGTTGCAACTGACGCACACGCACCTTGGACAAGGCGGTGTCCACGGTGCCGGCGCACCATTTCAGTCCATGGTCTGAAAACTCGCGAGCGACCCAGTCGTGCGAGTCCACACGGGCACGAGAGGTGAACACCGTGTGCTGCTGCAGTGCCGTCAAATCCAGAGCAGGGGCGGGCAGACTCATCATCAGGCAAGGTCTCGCTGGCTGGGCGTGGTGCGTTGATCTGCACCGCGCCTTGATTCCCATCAACCAGCAATTTCTATACCCGGCCTATACCCGACACCACCACTGGCTTGGGCGCCCCCTCGAATGCCAGGTCCAGTTGCGGGCGCAGGCCTTACACCGTACGCCGTTTATTGGAAGATGAAGGTCTGGGCAGGCTCGTTGCTCCGCAAGACCCCCCTGTACATGCCCAGTGAGTTGAACGGCATGCTCACGTGGCCCCGGTGATCCACCGCAATCAGCCCCCCGGAGCCCCCCATGGCCAGCAGGTCCCCGAACACTGCGGCATGGGCTGCGCTTTCCAGGCTGTCGCCCTGGTAGGCCATGCGGGCATGGACATCGTGCCCCACGCAGGCGCGCATGAACTGCTCGCCCGTGCCGGTGCATGCCACCGCGCAACTGGCATCGTTGGCGTAGATGCCCGCGCCCACGATGGGCGAATCCCCCACCCTGCCCGGGTGCTTGTTGGTCATGCCTCCGGTAGACACAGCTGCCGCCAGATGCCCGGCCAGATCCAGGGCCACGGCGCCCACGGTTCCGTACTTGCTGTCTTCGCAGATGGGTGCGGGGTTTGCACCCACGATCGCCTGCCCGGTGTGATCCAGCGCCATGGCACCCCTGCCCTGGGCGCGCACCCGGTGAAGCTGGGCCAGGCGCTCTTCTGTGTGAAAGTAGGCGGCATCTTCTGTCGCCAGCCCTTGTTCCCTGGCCACCTTCAGTGCGCCATCGCCCACCAGCAAAACATGCTGGGTATGGTCCATCACCGCCCTGGCCAGCGCCACAGGGTTGCGCACTCCATGCACCCCAGCCACGGCCCCGACTTTGCGGCATTGCCCATCCATGATGGACGCGTCCATCTCGTGCCGCTCGTCAGACGTATAGACCGAACCGCGTCCCGCGTTGAACAGCGGGCAGTCCTCCAGCGATTGAACCGCCGCCTGCACCGCATCCAGTGCGCTACCTCCCCGGCGCAAGACATCTCCCCCGGCCTGCAACGCGGCCTTAAGCCCCTCGTGGTAAGGGGTCACGTCCACCTGCCCCGGAGAAATGGTGCCGGCTCCGCCGTGCACCGCAATCACATATTCACTCATACACCATGCCTCAAAATCTTGCCCAAAAATGCCTGGCTGCGCTCACTTTGCGGATTCTCGAAGAAGGATTTGGGCGGTTGCACCTCCAGGATCTGCCCCCCATCCATGAACACCACACGGTCGGCCACCTGCTGGGCAAAGCCCATCTCGTGGGTCACAACCAACATGGTCATGCCCTGCCCTGCCAGCTCCACCATGACCTCCAGCACCTCATTCACCATTTCAGGGTCCAGGGCCGATGTGGGCTCGTCGAAAAGCATGAGCTCGGGATTCATGCACAAAGCCCGCGCAATAGCCACGCGCTGCTGCTGACCGCCCGACATCTGGCCAGGGTACTTGTGGGCATGCGCGGCGATGTGCACGCGGGCCAGTTGCGCCATGGCCTGCTGCTCGGCCTGCGCGCGCGACACACCCAGCACATGCATAGGTGCCAGCATGAGGTTCTCCAGCACGCTCAGGTGAGCAAAGAGGTTGAACTGCTGAAACACCATGCCAATGTGTCGGCGGGCTCGGGCTGCTGCAGCGCTTTTATCCATCGGCACGCCTTTGAACAGAATGCGCCCGCCGTCAATCGATTCGATCTCATTGACGCATCGGATCAGCGTGGACTTGCCCGAGCCGGATGGGCCGCAGATGACGATGCGCTCTCCCCTGGCCACCTCCAGAGAACAATCCGTCAAGGCATGGAAATGACCGTACCACTTGTGTACGCCCTCAATCTGCAAAATAGGCTCGCTCATCGTCTGTCCAATGCATAGCGGGTTTCAAGAAAGCGTCCATAGCGAACAATGCACAGCCCAAGGACGAGATAAATGGCAGACACCATCAGGTAGGCCTCAGCAAAATAGGGCCGCCAATCCGGGTTGGTCAGCGCCATCTTGAGGCTGCCTGTCAGGTCATAGATGTTCACGATGGCGACCAAGGACGTATCCTTGAGCACCCCAATGAAATGGCTGGTGATGGGCGGTATCGTCACGCGAACGGCCTGCGGAATCACCACCAGGCGCAAAGCCTTCCATCGCGACAGACCCAGCGCATGCGCCGCCTCGAATTGCCCCTTGGGGATGGCCTGCAGCCCTCCCCGAAAGACCTCGGCCAAATACGCGGCCGAGAACCCCACCAAACAGACCACCACGCGCACCATGGCATCCACACGCCACGAGGCAGGCAGCACGAGCGGCAGAACAAAGGCACCGAAGAAAAGCAGCGTGATGAGTGGCACGCCACGCACCAGCTCGATATAGCCCGTGCACACCCAGCGCAGCAACGGCAGCGAAGAGCGCCTCCCCAAAGCCAATGCCATGCCCAGCGGCACGGAAGCCATCACCGCCAGAGTGGCCAGCATGAGCGTCAGGGGCAAGCCGCCCCACAGGTCGGTCGCCACCGGTGCCAGGCCAGCAAAACCGCCCGCGATCAAAGCGATGAAGGCCACCAGCGCGGCTGCCACCATCGCCACCCCCTTGCCGCCAAAGAACCGGGGGGTTGCCGCCATCGCTACAGCGGCCAACAGCAGCAGCACAGCCAGCACAGGGCGCCAGCCCTCACCCAAGGGATAGCGGCCCAGCAAGATCATGCGGTGGTTGTAGCGCACAGCTCCCCAGCAGGCTCCCGCCGAGTTGCGGCAAAGCTCGGGGTCTATGGCGGTGGTCGCCTCTACAACCCCCCAGCGCAGCAAGTGATAGCAGGCCAGCACCAGTCCCAGAGCCACCATGGCCGTGACCAGCATGCTGCCCCAAGAGGAAAACAGCGCCTTCGACCAGCGCCGATGCCACGCAGGCAACTGCGGGGCTTGCGTCATGACGGTCATCTCATCGCTCCTTGATCGCAACGCGGCGATTGATTTGTGCCATCACAAACGACACCAGTATGTTGATGAGCAGGTACACCGATCCAATCACGGCAATGCATTCAATGGCACGGCCCGTCTGGTTCATGGTGGTAGTTGCCACGGACACGATGTCTGGGTACCCGATGGCCACCCCCAGCGACGAGTTTTTGACCGTACTGAGCATGAGGCTGGTGTAGGGAGGGATCGCTACACGCAGACCTTGAGGAATCAAAACCAGCCGCAGGGTCTGCCAACGGGACAGGCTCAACGCATGCGCAGCTTCGCTCTGGCCACGTGCCACCGACTGCAGGCCAGCCCGCACAATCTCCGAGCAATAAGCGCCTGCGTAGAGCATGAGCGAGAGCACCAGGCTCATCCACTCGGTGCTCAGAACATGGGTGCCGTGCACGCCGAAAGGTGTCACCTCCACCTGGCCCCAGGGCAAAATCAACCCACTTTTGCTCAGGTAGAACCCGGCCAGCGACAGCGCATCCTCCGGGTTGGGCAGGGCTTCGGTGGCGATGATGTAGACCAGCAGGACCTGCACCAGCAGCGGTATGTTGCGCAGCACGTCCACGATGGTGTGCACCAAGCCTCGCAGCAGCGGGTTTTGAGCAACTGAAGCAATGCCCAGCACCAAACCCAACAAGGAGGCCAGCACCAAGGCCGGGACCGCCACACGCACGGTGTTCAGCGCACCGGCCAGCAGCGCCCAGAAATAGCTGTCATCCTCCCCAAAGGGAATCCAGCCCTCTCCAATCGCGAATCCCGCAGAGTCGCTAAAGAGAAAGCCAAAACCTGCCGCCATGTTGCGCTCGCGCAGGTTGGCCTGCGCGTTGTGCACAAGCCAAGCCAGCAAGGCCGCCAGGGAAACCACAAGACAAACCTGCAACAGCCAGGCCAGCATCGATACGGGCTTGCGTGGCGGGCTTGCCACCACGCGACCCTCAGTGTCTGGATTCATGCCAGGGCGCTCTCGTTTCAAGGCGTTCCCGCATCACTGCAGCGGCAGCGGATACACCAAGCCACCTTGCGTGTACAGACGGTTCAAGCCCCGCTCCAGCTTGAGCGAGCTGCCAGCGCCCAAGTTGCGGTCAAAACTCTCACCGTAGTTGCCCACCTGCTTGACGACGCGGTAGGCCCACTTCTTGTCCAGCCCCAGGGATTTGCCAATGTCGTCACTCTCGCCGATAAAGCGGCGAACCGCCACCTCCTGGCTCTTGGCAACCTGCGCATCGATGTTGGCCTGGTTCAGACCCATCTCTTCGGCCACCTGCATGGCCTGCAAGGTCCAGCGGACAATGGAAAACCACTCTTCATCGCCTCGGCGCACGGCGGGGCCCACTGGCTCCTTGCTGATGATTTCGGGCAAAAGCTCGTAGTCTGCGGGGTTGGGAAGATCAGTGGCACGCAAGATGGCCAGGGCGGCATAGTCCCCCGTATAGGCTTGGCAACGGCCCGACGCGAACGCCTGCTTGGACGCCTCCTGGTTGTCAAACACCACTGGGCGGTAGGTGAACTTGTTGTTGCGGGCGTAGTCCTGCAAGTTGCGCTCGGTACTGGTGCCAGAGTCGATGCAGATAGTGGCTTTGTCCAGTTGCTTGACGCTGCGCAGGCCAGGGCGCTTTTTCACAATGAAGGCTTGACCATCGTAGAAGTTAATGCCCGTCCACAACAGCCCCAGGCTTGTGTCGCGGGTAAAGTTGAAGGTCGTGTTGCGCGCCAGCAGGTCAATCTCGCCGCTTTGCAGCGCCGTGATACGGGTCTGCCCGGAAGTAGGCACAAATTTCACCTTTTTGGCATCGCCCAGCACGGCAGCCGCAACAGCCCGGCAGAAGTCAACATCCAGCCCGCTCCAATTGCCCGAGCCATCAGCCTGCGCAAAGCCCGCGCGGCCTGTGTGCACCCCGCAAGTCAAGACATCGTTCTTCTTGACACCATCAAGCACCTTGCCCGCCATGGCGGGCACAGACATGCACAGCGCTACGGCAGCCAAACAAGCGCCGGTGAAGGTTTTGGCCAGTTTCATAAAAATCATCTCCTGTGAGTGAAAAGTTGCATGGGACAAACAAACAAACGCAAATGACCGCAAGACCCCGCGGCGTAGCCACAGCACCCGCACCACCCAGGCCACCCAAAAACCGCCGCACACACCGAGCGGCCAATGCCTGCAGTGAATGGATCGGCCACGCTTGCGGCGTGACCGCTCAAGCAGGGGATCATGGGCATAGCAGGTTGCTCAGGCGCTAACGCCGACGCATCTGCAACAGATGGGGGAGCACGGCGTCGTACATGTCGGTGGTGATGGATGCAGCCTTTGAGTTCAGCCGCATCACGCTGGCCGTCACCGCCTCGATCAATGCCACGATGGAGACATAGCTGTGCGACATCACGCGGTGTTCGGCAGGAGCAAGCATCACCAGATCGGCCACGGGTGCCAGGGGCGATGCCATCTTGTCGGTGACAGCCACCACGAACGCACCGCGCGAACGTGCGGCGCCGGCAAGGGTCACGGTGTCCATCGAATAGCGCGGAACAGCGATTGCCATCAGCACATCGCCCTGGCCCAGATGCATCATGCGGCGGGCAATCTGCTCGGCCCCGCCCCCCTCAGAGACATGGGTGGCCCCTTGCACATACGGCAGCAGCGCACTGGCGGCAAATCCGGCAGCAAAGTGGCTCATCCCAAGCCCCAGGGTGTAGACATGGCGGGCTTTCAGCAAAGTGCTGGCACACCGCTCCAGCGCCTGAATGTCCAGCCCATGGGCGGCCTGCAACAGGCCCGACTGGGCATCTGCAAAGGGGTGTTCGCTGGACAAATCACCACTGCGTTGCAACTTCGCAATCGGCTCCTGCACGTCCTGCAACTCAGCCATCAGGGCCGCCCTCAGCTCTGCCATGCTGGAAAAACCCGCATGCGTGGCAAACCGATTGACCGCCGATTGCGATGCATGGGCCTGGACAGCAATCTCGTCCGCAGACAAGGAAATCGCTTTGAGCGGATGAAGCGCCATCCACTCGCCCACCTTGCGAATCGCCGGGGAGCCTGACTGGGCCGAATGCCGCAAGCCTTGCAAAACACTCATGGAGAACTCACCAAAAGGTTGATGAATGAATTTATTCAAACATTAGTTTACATGAATGAATCCATTCATTTTGATCTTTTTGGGCCTTTTCTGGGCCTGCTTGGGAACCGTGCGGATTCGTGGCGATGCCGCGCCGGTGAAAATCCGGGGTAGCGCTCGGGCATGGCCTCTGATGCAGTCGCACATCAATACCCGCCCACACCCTGCCACCTGGGTTGCAACACCCGTGGCGGCACACCGATGCCAGAGCACCGACACCAAGCCCAGCGGCTCCCAGCAGACCAAGTGCTTCGGGAGGCTGTCGGACTGGGAACGCCGAACGCAACCACGATTCCAGCCAGAGCCATGTGTGCCGCATGGGCCGCATGGGCCCCCAACGACTTCCAATCCCGACAGCTCCGCCATAGGTGTTCCGTCGCAGACACCACAAGCAGCACAACAGGACCGGACAACGACGCAAGGGGAATTCGGCGTGCCGCTGCAAGCCGCCTGCGCGACAGCCCTGCGCCAGCGAGACCGGGGTGCCCGACGTAACATCCCGCCACACACTGGCCGCCTAGCCTCCCTCCCCCTTTTTCCCGCGATCACCCCAGCACCGATGTACCAAGTCCTCAAACCCTCGCGCAGCAGCACACGGGCCCTGCGCCACCTGAACTACCACGTCCGCCACTGGGGGCCCGATACCAGCCCGCTGCCCACGCTGGTGCTGCTGCACGGGTGGATGGACGTGGGTGCGTCGTACCAGTTCACGGTGGACGCGCTGCAGCGCGAGCGCCGCATCATCGCGCCCGACTGGCGCGGCTTTGGCCTGACCACCGGCGCGCCGGTGGACCACTATGTGTTTGCCGACTACCTGGCCGACCTGGACCTGCTGCTAGACCACTACGCACCCGGCGAAGCCGTGGACCTGGTGGGCCACAGCATGGGCGGCAACGTGGCCATGATGTATGCGGGTGTGCGGCCGCAGCGCATTCGCCGCCTCGTCAACCTGGAAGGCTTTGGCATGCCTGCCACGCGGCCCGAGCAGGCGCCCAAGCGCTACGGGCAATGGATCGACGAGATCAAGCAACTGCACCAGGGCGATGTGGCCCTGAAAAGCTACGACAGCCAGGACGGCGTGGCCCGCCGCCTGATGAAAACCAACCCGCGCCTGTCCGAAGACAAGGCCCAATGGCTGGCGGGCCACTGGGCACGGCCCAATGTCCAGGGCCAGTGGGCCATCCTGGGCGACCCGGCCCACAAGATCTCCAGCGCCCAGCTGTACCGCCTGGACGAGGCGCTGGCGCTCTACGAAAACATCACCGCCCCCTTGCTGGCCGTGGAGGCCAGCGACGACAGCCTGGGCCTGTGGTGGAAAGGCAAATACAGCCTGGCCGAATACCACCAGCGCCTGACCCATGTGCGCGACGTGCGCACCGCCGTCGTGCAGGACGCCGGGCACATGCTGCACCACGACCAGCCGCAGCAAGTGGCGCAGCTCATGGAGCAATTTCTGGACGCCGCCTGAACCACCAGTTAAACCACCAGCGAAGCCACCATGCATCAAAATGGCCTCCAGCGCTTATAAATCAAGCGCTGGCAGCTATCATTTTTGACAAGGCATCCGAAACACCGAGCAGCCGCCTGCCCCGGCTGTGCAGACGCAAAGCCCCGCTGGGGGCATTGGTAGGGCAGATTCACTTCCCATGAGAAAATCGCGGGTTATTCCACAGAACACGCAGGACAAGAATCATGGACGCAGAACGCACCAACCTCATCGGCACCACCCTCGAAGACCTGGCTCTGCGCACGCAAGAGTTACGGAGGTATCTTTGACTTCGATGCCAAATTTGAACGCCTGCGCACGGTAAACGCCTCGCTGGAAGACCCTTCGGTCTGGAACGATCCGAAGAAGGCCCAGGAGCTGGGCAAGGAACAAAAGTCGCTCTCCAGCGTGGTCGTCACACTGGAAAAGCTCACCCGCGACTTGGCCGACAACGCCGAGCTGTACGAGATGAGCAAGGAAGAAGGCGATGAAGCCGGCCTGCTGACCATCGAGGCCGAAGTCGCCACGATGCGCGCTGCCGTGGAAGAGCTGGAGTTCCGCCGCATGTTCAGCAACGAGGCCGATCCGCTCAACTGCTTCGTCGACATCCAGGCGGGCGCCGGTGGTACCGAGGCCTGCGACTGGGCCAGCATGCTGCTGCGCCAGTACCTCAAGTACGCCGAACGCAAGGGCTTCAAGGCCACTGTCGAAGACGAAACCCCGGGGGACGTGGCCGGTATCAAGAGCGCCACCATCAAGATCGAGGGCGAGTACGCCTTCGGCCTGCTGCGCACCGAAACCGGCGTGCACCGCCTGGTGCGCAAGAGCCCGTTTGACAGCTCGGGCGGCCGCCACACCTCGTTCGCGTCGCTGTTCGTGTACCCCGAAATCGATGACTCCATCGAGATCAACATCAACCCAGCCGACGTGCGCACCGACACCTTCCGCGCATCGGGCGCGGGCGGGCAGCACATCAACAAGACGGACTCGGCCGTGCGCCTGACGCACATCCCCACCGGCATCGTGGTGCAGTGCCAAGACGGCCGCAGCCAGCACAGCAACCGTGACGTGGCATGGCAGCGCTTGCGCAGCCGCCTGTACGACTTTGAGATGCGCAAGCGCATGGAAGAGCAGCAGAAGCTGGAGGACACCAAGACCGACGTGGGCTGGGGCCACCAGATCCGCAGCTATGTGCTGGACAACAGCCGCATCAAGGACCTGCGCACCAACGTCGAAATCTCGGCCACGCAAAAGGTGCTGGACGGCGACCTGGACGCGTTCATCGAGGCCTCGCTCAAGCAAGGGGTGTGATGGGCGCAGCGCACTGCGCCGCCACCCGCCCACCGCCTGCGTGCGGTGGGCGCCGCGCCCTCTGGCCGCTGACCAGCCACTGAACCCCACACCCTGCACCCAACCCGCACCCGAAAGGCGGCATGACACCCACCCAAGCCATCATCTTCGACATGGACGGCACCATGATCGACTCCATGCCCTGGCACGCCAAGGCCTGGGTGGAGTTTGCCCGCCGCCGCGACATGGCCCTGGATGTGCCCGACCTCATGGCGCGCACCACCGGGCGCAACGGCACCGAATGCATCCGCGAGCTGCTGGGCCGCGAGGTGTCGCAGGACGAGGCCGACGCGCTGACCCGTGAAAAAGAAGACATCTACCGCGCACTGTTTGGCCCGCAATTTGCCGAGGTGGCGGGCTTTCGCCAATTTGCCCAACAGGTGGCGGACCGCGGCCTGAAGGTGGCCGTGGGCACGGCGGGCGACATCCACAACGTGGAGTTCGCCATGTCGCGCCTGCAGATGCAGCCGCAGCCCCTGGCGGTGGTGCGCGGCGATGAAGGCCTGCCTGGCAAGCCGGAGCCCTCGATTTTTTTGGAAGCCGCCCGCAGGCTGGACGTGCCCGCTGCGCACTGCATCGTTTTTGAAGACGCCCCTTTTGGCATTGAAGCCGCCCGCCGCGCTGGCATGCGCGCCGTGGCGGTGTGCAGCACGCACAGCCCCGCGCAACTGGCGGGGCCCCATGTGCTGGCCGCCGTGCGCGATTACACCGAACTCATGAACACCGACTTTTTGGAGAGCATCCATGTTGCAACTGTCTAAAGAAGACGGACAGGCCGTGCCTGTAGCCATCCACCGCGAGAACTACACCGCCCCCGCCTACTGGATCGACAGCGTCGAACTCACGTTCGACCTGGACCCTGCCAAGACCCGCGTGCTCAACCGCATGGTGCTGCGCCGCAACCCCGACGTGGCCGCGCAACCCCTGCGCCTGCACGGCGAAGACCTGAACCTGGCGCGCGTGCTCGTCAACGGCCAGGGCACCTCGTTCAAGATGGACGGCGGCCAGCTGGTGCTGGAGAACCTGCCCGAAGGCGACGAGCCCTGCGCCATCGAGATCTTCACCACCTGCGCACCCGCCAAGAACACCAAGCTCATGGGCCTGTACGTGAGCAACGAGTCGTTCTTCACGCAGTGCGAGGCCGAGGGTTTCCGCCGCATCACCTACTTCCTGGACCGCCCGGATGTGATGGCCAGCTACACCGTGACGCTGCGGGCCGACAAGGCGCAATACCCGGTGCTGCTGTCCAACGGCAACCTGGTGGACAGTGGCGACCTGGAAGACGGCCCCAACGGTGCGCGGCATTTTGCCAAGTGGGTGGACCCCCACAAAAAGCCCTGCTACCTGTTCGCCCTGGTGGCGGGCAAGCTGGTGGCGCGCGAGCAAAAAATCCGCACCCGCGCGGGCACGGACCACCTGCTGCAGGTGTATGTGCGCCCGGGCGACCTGGGCAAGACTGAGCACGCCATGAATTCGCTGATGGCGAGCATCGCCTGGGACGAAGCGCGCTTTGGCCTGCCGCTGGACCTGGAGCGCTTCATGATCGTCGCCACCAGCGACTTCAACATGGGCGCCATGGAGAACAAGGGCCTGAACATCTTCAACACGAAGTACGTTCTGGCCAGCGAAGCCACCGCCACCGACACCGACTTTGCCAACATCGAAAGCGTGGTCGGCCACGAGTACTTCCACAACTGGACAGGCAACCGCGTGACCTGCCGCGACTGGTTCCAGCTGAGCCTGAAGGAAGGCCTCACCGTCTTCCGCGACCAGGAATTCAGCATGGACCTGGCGGGCAGCCCGTCCGCCCGCGCCGTCAAGCGCATTGAAGACGTGCGCGTGCTGCGCACCGCCCAGTTCCCCGAAGACGCGGGCCCCATGGCCCACCCGGTGCGGCCCGACAGCTACGTCGAGATCAACAACTTCTACACCGTCACCATCTACGAAAAGGGCTCCGAGGTGGTGCGCATGCAGCACAACATGGTGGGCCGCGAAGGTTTTGCCAAGGGCATGAAGTTGTACTTCGAACGCCACGACGGCCAGGCCGTGACCTGCGACGACTTCGTGCGATCAATAGCCGATGCCAACCCCGCCAGCCCGTTGGCGCAGCACCTGCCGCAGTTCAAGCGCTGGTACAGCCAGGCGGGCACGCCCCGCGTGCGTGCGACCGGGGTGTATGACGCCGCCACGCGCTGCTACGCCCTCACCTTGTCGCAAAGCTGCCCCGCCACGCCCGGCCAGCCGACCAAGGAGCCGTTCGTCATCCCCGTGGAGTTGGGCCTGATGAGCACCTCAGGCTCCCCCCAGCCCTTGCAGCTGGCGGGCGAGGCCGCCACCGGCGCCTTGTCGCAAGTGCTGGTGCTGACCGAGGCATCGCAAACCTTCACCTTCACCAACCTCGACAGCGCCCCGGTGCCCTCGCTGCTGCGCAACTTCAGCGCCCCGGTGGTGCTGGACATCGACTACACCGACGCTGAGCTGCTCACCCTGCTGGCGCACGACACCGACGCCTTCAACTGCTGGGAAGCAGGCCAGCGCCTGGCGCTGCGCATTGCTATCAATAGCATAGCTAGTAGCGCTGATTTGGCGAACGCCACAGCCACTTCTGAGCCCAAAATCCTGGGCGCGGCCTTCGTCGAGGCCATGCGCGCCGTGCTGCGCCACCCCGGGCTGGACGCAGCCTTCAAAGAGCTGGTGCTCACCCTACCGTCGGAGACCTACATCGCCGAGCAGCTGGACGTGGTGGACCCGCAGCGCATCCATGCCGTGCGCGAAGCCATGCGCACAGAACTGGCGCTGGCCCTGCGCGCCGACTGGGAAGCCGCCTGGGAGCAGCACCAGAACACCGGCGGCTACCAGCCTGACAGCGTCTCCAGCGGTCGCCGCGCCTTGAGCGGCATGGCCCTGCACATGCTGTGCATCGCGGCGCAGATCACGGGCGATGCCGTGTGGCCCGGCAAGGCCTACCAGCGCTTCAAGGACGCGGGCAACATGACCGACCGCTTCAACGCCCTCACGGCCCTGGTGGCCAGCGGCCACGAACTGGCAGCCCCTGCCCTGGCGCGCTTTCATGCACTGTTCAAGAACGAGCCGCTGGTCATCGACAAGTGGTTTTCCCTGCAAGCGGGCGCGCCCGACCGGGGCGGCAACGTGCTGCCCGCCGTGCGCCAGCTCATGCAGCACCCCGACTTCAGTCTCAAGAACCCCAACCGCGCGCGCAGCGTGATCTTCAGCTACTGCAGCGCCAACCCCGGCGCCTTCCACCGCCTGGATGCGGGTGGCTACGTGTTCTGGAGCGACCGCGTGATCGAGCTGGACGCGATCAATCCGCAAGTGGCCGCCCGCCTGGCCCGTGCACTGGACCGCTGGAAGAAGCTGGCCGAGCCCTGGCGCACCGCCGCCCGCGAAGCCATCGCCCGCGTGGCCGCCCGCGAGGGCCTGAGCAACGACGTGCGCGAAGTCGTCAACCGCGCACTGGCCGAATAAACAAGGAGTCTCCCCATGGCAAAACCCATCAGCCTCACCCGCTACCTGGTCGAACAACAGCGCGTTGACGGCCATATTCCCTCTCAACTGCGCCTGCTGCTGGAAGTGGTGGCGCGGGCCTGCAAAGGCATCAGCCAAGCCGTCAACAAGGGCGCGCTGGGCGGCGTGCTCGGCAGCGCCGATAGCGAGAACGTACAAGGCGAAGTCCAGAAAAAGCTGGACATCATCGCCAACGAAGTGCTCATCGAAGCCAACGAATGGGGCGGCCACCTGGCGGCCATGGCCTCGGAAGAAATGGACGGCATCTACCTGGTGCCCAACCGCTACCCGCAAGGCGAATACCTACTGCTGTTCGATCCCCTGGATGGCTCCAGCAACATCGATGTGAACGTGAGCATCGGCACCATCTTCAGCGTGCTCAAGAAGCCCGATGACGACCGTGGCGTGGAGGAAGGCGACTTCCTGCAGGCCGGCAACCGCCAAGTGGCCGCTGGCTACTGCATCTACGGCCCGCAAACCACCCTGGTACTCACCGTGGGCGACGGCGTGGCCATGTTCACCCTGGACCGCGAGCAAGGCTCCTTCGTGCTGACGCAAGAGAACGTGCGCATTCCTGAAGACACCAAGGAATTTGCCATCAACATGAGCAACATGCGCCACTGGGATGAGCCGGTAAAGCGCTACATCGACGAATGCCTGCAAGGCAAGGAAGGCCCGCGCGGCAAAGACTTCAACATGCGCTGGATTGCCTCGATGGTGGCCGACGTGCACCGCATCCTGACCCGTGGCGGCGTGTTCATGTACCCCTGGGACAAGCGCGAACCCCACAAGCCCGGCAAGCTGCGCCTGATGTACGAAGCCAATCCCATGGGCTGGCTGGTAGAGCAAGCTGGCGGTGCCGCCACCAACGGCAAAGGCCGCATCCTGGACATCCAGCCACAGCAACTGCACGAACGCGTCAGCGTCATCCTCGGCTCCAAGAACGAGGTGGAGCGGGTCACCAGCTACCATTCGACGCTATAATTTGAGGCTAACGCCGGTGTAGCTCAGTCGGTAGAGCAGCTCATTCGTAATGAGAAGGTCGGGTGTTCGATTCATCTCTCCGGCACCAAATGAAAAGCCCTGATTCGCAAGAGTCAGGGCTTTTTTCATGGGCTTTGGCTGTGCCGACAGACCACTCGGCCCCTTCTGAAATTCAGTGGGTTGGCGCAAACTTTGTTTGCGAATGGCGGCAAATTGTGGACACTTGGAACGCCCGCTGGGTTGCCATGTACAGGCGGACAGCCCGCAATTATCGGGACTCCGCGCAAAGCAGGAAAGGCCATCACACCATGCAAAACAGAACCCCCACCGACCGCAGAAGCGGCATCGACCGCCGGCAAACGCAAAATGAGCCACCCGCCAGCTATGAGCGGCGCCGAACCATTGAGCCCCGGCAGCCGGAGGTCGTAGAGATTGAGCTTTCGCCCGAAGAGCTCATTGCACTCGGCTTTGACACGACACCAAAGCCAAACAGGCCCTGACGGCCCGCCATGGGCTTGCACAGTCGTTGAAAGGCTATAGACATCGTTGCCTGAACCATCAGTACCTTTTGCTGTGCTGACTCATCAGGCTCATTGAAACCCCGTGCATACCTTGGCATGCAGTGCCTCCTGTCAGTCTGGACGCACCATCAAGACGCGGTGCACCACCATGTCCAGTGCGGGTTTGGTATTGCCCTGCTTGTCGGTCCAGACCTTGGGGGTCAACGCACCCGACACGGACACGGCCTCGCCCTCTTGGGCCTCGTGCAAAAGCTCGCACACCCTGGGATCAAAGGCGATGAGATTGACGAGCACGCCATCGACATCCACGCCCGTCACGCGCAAGCGCGCCACCGTATAGGACTTGCCCGCCTTGTCCACCCGACGCTCCGCAGCACTCCACAGCCTGCCTGCCACCAAACCATCAATCATCTGATCCTCCACTTCCAGACAGACTCTGGCCAAAAGCAAAAAAGCCCGGCTCCTTACGGAACCGGGCTTTTGCTATCAATGGTCGGCGTGGCGGGATTCGAACTCGCGACCCCTTGCACCCCATGCAAGTGCGCTACCAGGCTGCGCTACACGCCGACAAGACTTAGATTATATACACAAAAACAGGCCCCTTAGGAAAGGAGAGCCTTTATCTCCAACAATTCTTGGCGGACTGCGGCAAAGTCCAAAACCTTGTCGTTTCGCACCGCCATAGCAGAAGGATCGGCAAGCTCTGCACCCAACACGTCCGGGCTATCGTCCTCCAACGCAACGCTGTTGTCGCGCTCAAGGTGCGTCAGCTCTTGCAACCGGTTGCGTGCGCCGCTGATGGTGAAGCCCTGGTCGTACAGCAAATCCCGTATCCGCCGGATCATCAACACTTCATGGTGCTGGTAATAGCGGCGGTTGCCGCGCCGCTTCATGGGACGCAGTTGCGTGAACTCCTGCTCCCAGTAGCGCAGCACGTGAGGCTTTACGCCGCAGAGTTCAGCGACTTCACCAATGGTGAAGTAACGCTTGGCTGGAATGTGAGGAAGCGTTGTGCCCATGAAGGGAAGACAGGTGTACTCGAAAACCGCTTAGCGTACTGCAGAGGCCGCATGGCCGCCAGCGCGAATCCACGGATTCCCATTCAAAACAGGAAAAGGTTCACACGGACTCTGCCGCGCTACCCTGAATCTGCTCTTTAAGCTTGCTGCTGGCATGGAAAGTGACGACCCGCCGGGCCTGGATGGGAATGGCCTCACCCGTGCGCGGGTTGCGCCCGGGCCGGGGGGCTTTGGTTCGGATCTGAAAGTTACCAAACCCCGACAGCTTCACATCCTTGCCCTCAATCAGGCTCTGCACGATGAGGTCAAAGAATGCGTCAATCATGTCTTTGGACTCGCGCTTGTTCAGCCCAATCTGGTCAAACAAAAGGTCTGCCAGCTGAGCCTTGGTCAGCGCGTTGGTCTCTAGGCTGTCGACTGCGAATTCAATCACTTGGGCCATCTCCACGCCAGTATCAAACGCGCAGGCGGCCGCCCGTGCGCGCCACCAGTTGGGCCATGACGGCCTGCACCGCCGCTTCAATCTCGGCTTCAGTGAGCGAAGCCTCGCCACTGCCCAAGGTCAGGCGCACCGCCAAACTCTTTTCACCGGCCGCCACGCCTGCAGTGGTGGATGGCTCTTCGCCGGGCTTCAGCGCCTTGGGACGGTACACGTCAAACAACACGGCAGAGCGCAGCAAGGTGCTTGGCACGGCAGACTCGACCGCCGCCATGACTTCGCTGTGCGTCACACGCTCTGCCACGACGATGGCCAGATCACGCTCCACGGCCTGGTGTTTGGCCACGGCGGTGAAACGGGGCACCGTGCGCAGCAGCACGGCATCCAGCTCCAGCTCGAACATCACGGGCGCCTGGGGCAATTCCCAAGACTGGCGCCATTGGGGATGCAACTCGCCCACAAAGCCCACGGCACGGCCTTGCACCAGCACGCGGGCGCAACGGCCAGGGTGCATGGCAGGGTGGGTTGCGGGTTCAAAGGTGGCACGCAGTGGCGCCAACAAGGCCTCGACATCCCCCTTAACGTCGAAGAAATCAATGCCTTGCTCTTTGCGGCCCCACTGAAGGATGTCGCTGGCACCATAGGCCACGCCCGCTACCCGCATGGGCTGGTGAAAGCCCTCGACCGTGGTGTCGGTGTTGGCCACAGAGGCATCGCGCAAAAACACGCGGCCCAGTTCAAACACGCGCACCCGCTCGGCCTTGCGGTCCAGGTTGAACTTGAGCACTTGCAGCAACGAGCCCAGCAAGGTGGAGCGCATCACGCTCATCTGACTGGCAATCGGATTGAGCAGCTTGATAGGGTTGGCATTGGCTGCCAACTGCTGCTCCCAGCGCTCTTCCACAAAGCTGAAATTGATGGTCTCTTGGTACCCCAACCCTGCCAGCGCACGGCGCACAGCGAACGGGCTGCGCTGGGCCTCGGCACGCAGCTTGGGGGTGATGGGCGCCAAGGGCGGTGTGGTGGGCAGGTTGTTGTAACCCACCATGCGGGCCACTTCCTCGATCAGGTCTTCCTCGATGGCAATGTCGAAGCGGTAGCTGGGCGGGGTTACCGTCACCACACCGTCAGATTCAGACACCGGCAGCCCCAGGCGCTGGAGCGCGTCCACGCACTGAGCCTGGGTCAGCGGCATACCGATGACCTTGGCCGCGCGCGCCACGCGCAATGCGACAGGCTGTGCCATGGGCAGATTGACCGTGTGGTCATCGATGGGGCCACAAGCCGCATCGGCCGTGCCGCAGATATCGAGAACGAGCTGTGTGATGCGCTCGATGTGCTCCACCGTGAGGCTGGGGTCCACACCCCGCTCAAAGCGATGGCCTGCGTCGGTGGAGAAGTTGAAACGGCGCGAGCGCCCCGCCACGGCCTTGGGCCACCAGAAAGCAGCTTCGATGTAGATGTGGCGTGTGTCATCAGACACCGCCGTGGCATCACCACCCATGATGCCGGCCAGCGATTCGACCTGGCTGTCATCGGCGATCACACCCACCTTGTCATCGACGGTGATGGTGTTGCCATTGAGCAGCTTGAGCTGCTCACCCGCCTTGCCCCAGCGGACTTGAAGGCCACCGTGGATTTTGTCCAGGTCAAAAATATGCGAGGGGCGGCCCAGCTCAAACATCACGTAGTTCGAGATGTCCACCAGTGGCGACACACCGCGCTGACCGCAGCGGGCCAGGCGGTCCAGCATCCATTGGGGGGTTGCAGCGCGCGTGTTCACGTTGCGCACGATGCGACCCGAGAAACGACCGCACAAATCGGGAGCGCTCACTTTCACGGGCAGCTTGTCTGCCAGCTGGGCTGGCACTGCCGGGAACGAGGGCTGCCGCAGCAGCGCCCCTGTCAAAGCAGACACTTCACGGGCAATGCCGTAGACGCTCAGGCAATGCGCAAGGTTGGGCGTGAGCTTGAGAGTGAACAGTGTGTCATCCAGATTCAAATGTGCGCGGATGTCCTGACCCACAGGGGCCGAGGCGTCCAGCTCCAGCAGACCGCCATGGTCTTCCGACAGCTTCAATTCACGGGCTGAGCACAGCATGCCCTGGCTTTCCACTCCACGCAGCTTGCCCACCTTGATCAGGAAAGGCTTTCCATCATCACCCGGGGGCAACTCAGCGCCCACCAACGCGCAAGGCACTTTGATGCCCACACGGGCATTGGGCGCCCCGCAAACGATGTTGAGCAAGGCGCCCTGCCCCACATCGACCTGGCACACGCGCAGGCGGTCGGCATCAGGGTGCTGCACAGCCTCCTTGATCTCGCCGACCACGATCTTGGTGAAGGGCGGAGCGACGGGGCGCAGCTCCTCAACCTCCAGCCCTGCCATGGTCAGGGTGTCGGCCAGCTCTTGGGTGGTCAGCGGTGGATTGCAGAATTCGCGCAACCAGGACTCGGGAAATTGCATAGTGAGATTCTTTGGCGTTTGCTCTTAAAAAAGGAGCTGCTAGCGCTTTTTAACCAATGGTTTCAGCCTTAAAAGACTCTGAAACCCAATAGATACATGCGCTGCGTGCTCACTTTTTTGCGTTATTGGAACTGCGACAGGAAACGGATGTCGCCGTCGAAGAACAGGCGCAGGTCGTTCACGCCATAGCGCAGCATGGTCAGGCGGTCAGGCCCCATGCCGAAGGCGAAGCCGATGTACTTCTCAGGATCGAGCCCCATGTTGCGCACCACGTTGGGGTGCACCTGGCCCGAGCCAGCCACTTCCAGCCAACGGCCCGCCAAGGGCCCTGTCTGGAACTGGATATCGATCTCGGCGCTCGGCTCTGTGAAGGGGAAGAAGCTCGGGCGAAAGCGCAGCACCAGGTCGTCACTCTCGAAGAAGGTGCGGCAGAAGTCTGTGAAGATGACCTTCAAATCCTTGAAGCTCACGTTCTCGCCAATCCACAGGCCTTCGCACTGGTGGAACATGGGCGAGTGCGTGGCATCGCTGTCCACACGGTAGGTGCGGCCTGGGGCGATGACACGGATTTCAGGCATGGACTGGCCCGCATCCAGTGCAGCGCGGTGCTTTTTCACATGCTGCACGGCATGGCGAATCTGCATCGGGCTGGTGTGCGTGCGCAGCAGGTTGGGGGCGGTGGCAGTGCCGCCCTCCACGTAGAAGGTGTCATGCATGGAACGCGCGGGATGGTCTTCCGGCGTGTTCAGTGCGGTGAAATTGAACCAGTCGGTCTCGATCTCGGGGCCTTCGGCCACATCAAAACCCATGGAGCCAAAAATGCCCTCAATACGCTCCAGCGTGAGCGAAACAGGGTGCAGGCCACCTTGGCCGCGCTGACGACCTGGCAGACTCACATCCAAGGCCTCAGCCTTGAGTTGGGCTTGCAGCTCCGCATCCGCCAGAGCCTGCCGGCGCGCAGTCAACGCAGCCTCAATCGCTTGCTTGGTCAGGTTGATGGCGGCGCCACGGGACTTCTTCTCTTCGACGGACAGCTGCGCCATCCCCTTCATGAGCTCCGTCACACGGCCTGATTTGCCCAGAAACTGCGCCTTGGCGTTTTCCAGATCAGCAGGGGTAGCGCTCTGCGCAAACAGCTGCGTTGCGCTTTCGACCAGAGAATCCAACTCGTTCATATCGACTCTTGAAAATAAACAAGGGCTAGTGCCTTTTCAAGCTCTAGCCCTTGCTGTTATTGCGCAAGAAGCTATCAAAATGATAGCTCCTTATCGTGATCTCAAGCAGCCAGCTTGGCCTTGACTTGGTTCACGATGCTGCCGAAAGCAGCCTTGTCGTGCACGGCGAGGTCGGCCAGCATCTTGCGGTCGATCTCGATGGATGCCTTCTTGAGGCCGTTGGCGAACTGGCTGTAGGTCAGGCCCAGTTCACGGGCAGCGGCATTGATACGGGCGATCCACAACTGGCGGAACACGCGCTTCTTGGTGCGGCGGTCACGGTAGGCATATTGCCCAGCCTTCATTACCGCCTGTTTGGCGATACGGTAGACGTTACCGCGGCGACCACGGAAACCCTTAGCAAGGGCGAGAACTTTCTTGTGACGGGCACGGGCCGTTACACCACGTTTGACGCGAGGCATGTATGTACTCCTTGTTCGTCAGTAAATTAAACGCCCATGCCGGGCAGCATCTGTGAAATCGAGCCCATATTGGTCTCGTGCACAGCAACCGCACCACGCAGATGGCGCTTGTTCTTGGTGGTCTTCTTGGTCAAGATGTGACGCTTGAAGGCTTGACCGCGCTTGACGGTGCCACCTGGACGAACGCGGAAACGTTTTTTCGCGCTGCTCTTGGTTTTCATTTTGGGCATTTGAATGCTCCTTTTAGTTGTGCTCGTGAGGCGTTTGCAAACCGATCTGCAAACTTGTTGGCCCCGAGCCACTTCTACCCCGAAGGTTGCCCCTCAAGGTTTGACGGTGCAAGCACCGCCTTTGCCAGGCGCCCCATCCTTTTACAGATGGCACACCAACAAACCTATCGAATCTGAATCACGCCAGAACGATCCCTACTCAAGCAGGAGTACCGCCAGGGGCATTCTCCGCTGCAGGCTTTGCAGCAGCAGGCTTTTTCTTACCAGGGGCAATCATCATGATCATCTGGCGGCCTTCCAACTTGGGAAACTGCTCGACGAGGATGGAGTCTGCCAACTCATCACGGATACGGTTGAGCAGAGCCAAACCGAGTTCCTGATGGGTGATTTCGCGCCCGCGGAAACGCAAGGTGATCTTGCACTTGTCACCATCCGCCAAAAAGCGACGAATGTTGCGCATCTTGATGTTGTAGTCGCCATCGTCCGTACCGGGACGGAACTTGACTTCCTTGATCTCGATGACCGTCTGCTTGGCCTTGGCTTCAGCAGCGCGTTTTTGCTCCTGATACTTGAACTTACCGTAGTCCATCAGGCGGCACACCGGGGGATTGGCTGTAGCAGCAATCTCCACCAGATCCACATCCAGTTCGCCCGCCATGCGCAAGGCTTCCATCAAACTCACCACACCCAAAGGCTCGTTCTCAGGCCCAGAGAGACGAACTTCTGGGGCCATGATTTCACGGTTCAGGCGGTGTTTGCGCTCTTCACGGTGGCGACGATCACGAAATTCAGTAGCGATGGCTATCTTCCTTGAATCAAAATGCTACGAAAATTGTAGCTACACCCGCGCAACTGGCGCACCCCAGAGCTAGATTCATTCAAAATCAGGCTTTGTCAGCAATGTCTTTGGCGATGAGTTCGATGAACGCATCCACAGACATTACACCGAGGTCACGATTGCCTCGGGCGCGCACTGCGACGGCTCCTGCCGCCTTTTCCTTGTCACCCGCGACGAGGATGTAGGGCAGCTTCTGCAACGAATGCTCACGTATTTTATACGTAATCTTCTCGTTGCGCAGGTCCACTGCCACTCTAAGGCCTTGATTGGGCAGCGCTTTTTGCAGTTTTGCTGCAATTTCACGACAGTAATCGGCTTGAGAGTCGGTGATATTGAGCACCGAAACCTGCACTGGCGCGAGCCAAGTGGGCAACGCACCAGAGTGCTGCTCGATCAAGATGCCAATAAAGCGCTCCAGACTGCCCACGATAGCGCGGTGCAGCATGATGGGCCGGTGGCGTGCGCCGTCCTCACCCACAAACTCCGCATCCAGGCGCTCGGGCAGGTTGGGGTCCACCTGGATCGTGCCGCATTGCCACGGGCGACCCAACGCGTCCTTCAGCGTGTATTCGATTTTGGGACCATAGAACGCGCCTTCGCCCGGCAGGTATTCAAAATCGCAGCCTGACGCGCGCAAGCCGTCGGCCAAAGCCTGCTCGGCACGATCCCAGCTTTCTTCGGAGCCAATGCGTTTTTCTGGGCGGGTGGACAGCTTGTAAATGATGTCCGAAAAGCCAAAGTCCTTGTAGACCTTTTGCAGCAACCGGGTGAACGCCACCACTTCAGACTGGATTTGATCTTCAGTACAGAAAATGTGCCCATCGTCTTGTGTGAAAGCGCGCACACGCATGATGCCGTGCAACCCTCCCGTGGGTTCGTTGCGGTGGCATTGGCCAAACTCGCCAAACCGCAGCGGCAGGTCGCGGTAGCTCTTGATGCCCTGCTTGAAAATGATGATGTGCCCAGGGCAGTTCATCGGCTTGAGCGCGTAATCGCGCTTTTCCGACTCCGTCACGAACATGTTTTCGCGGTACTTGTCCCAGTGCCCGGTTTTCTCCCACAGGCTCTGGTCAAGGATTTGCGGGCCTTTGACTTCTTGGTAGCCATTGTCACGGTACACGCGGCGCATGTACTGCTCCACCTCTTGCCACACCGTCCAGCCCTTGGGGTGCCAAAACACCGTACCGGGCGAGTGCTCGTCGATGTGGAACAGATCCAACTCACGCCCCAGCTTGCGGTGATCACGCTTTTCAGCCTCTTCCAGCATCGTGAGGTACTGCTGCAAATCATCCTTGGACGCCCAGGCGGTGCCATACACGCGCTGCAGCATTTCGTTGCGATGATCGCCGCGCCAATAAGCGCCCGCCACCTTCATGAGCTTGAAGAACTTCAGTTTGCCGGTGCTGGGCACGTGAGGGCCACGGCACAGGTCTTCAAAATCACCCTCTCGGTACAGACTCACATCTTCATTGCTGGGGATGCTGGCAATGATCTCTGCCTTGTAGTGCTCGCCCAGGCCCTTGAAATAAGCCACAGCCTCGTCGCGCGGCAGCACCCGACGCACCACCGGCTCGTCTTTGGCGACCAATTCGGCCATGCGCTTTTCGATCGCCACCAAGTCCTCTGGCGTGAAGGGGCGCTTGTAGGCAAAGTCGTAATAAAAGCCGTTTTCGATCACCGGACCAATGGTCACCTGCGCATCAGGAAACAGCTGCTTGACCGCATAAGCCAGCAAGTGCGCGGTCGAGTGGCGAATGACCTCCAGGCCATCGGCATCCTTGGCGGTCACGATGGACAAGGGGCTGTCTGCCGTGATCTGGTAGCTGGTGTCCACCACCTTCTCGCCAATCTTGCCCGCCAGTGCCGCTTTGGCCAAGCCAGTGCCGATCGATGCAGCGACTTCAGCCACCGTGACCGGGCCAGGAAATTCGCGCTGCGAGCCATCAGGGAGCGTAATGTGAATCATGGGGATGTCCATAAAGATAAGAGGCAGCGGGCAGCAAAGGCCCACGAAAAATTCAAAACAAAAAAGCGCGGAACCGGCCGCGCTTTTTGGAGGGGAGAGTGCATCTCGTACAGGCGCGAACGGCCAGCCACTAGTGGCCGGTAAGGATCTCCGTCGTAGTTCGCGGTGTCATAACCAGGATGCCTTTCTCGCTCTTGTGAATCAATCTTGCTGATATTTTAACCATCCCTTGCCAGCAGACAGAAAAAAGCCCGGGCATGCCCGGGCTCAGATAGCGCGACCAGCCGCGCAGATCAGTGGAACTGCTCTTCTTCGGTCGAACCCGACAGGGCCTTCACGGAGGACGAGCCGCCTTGGATCACCGTGGTCACGTCGTCGAAGTAGCCTGCGCCCACTTCTTGTTGGTGCGACACGAAGGTGTAGCCCTTTTCGCGTGCTGCAAATTCAGGCTCTTGCACCATTTCGGTGTAATGCTTCATGCCTTCGCCGTTGGCGTATGCATGGGCGAACTGGAAAGTGTTGTACCAGTTGATGTGGATGCCAGCCAGCGTGATGAACTGGTACTTGTAGCCCAGGGCCGACAGGTCTTCCTGGAAAGAAGCGATCTGCTTGTCGTTGAGGTTCTTCTTCCAGTTGAACGAGGGCGAGCAGTTGTACGACAGCAGCTTGCCAGGGCAGGCAGCGTGCACGGCTTGCGCAAATTCGCGGGCGAAGCCGATGTCGGGAACGCCAGTTTCGCACCACACCAGATCGGCGTAGGGGGCGTAGGCCACACCCCGACTAATCGCTTGTTCCAGGCCGTTCTTCACGCGGTAGAAGCCTTCTTGCGTGCGCTCGCCGGTCAGGAAAGGCTTGTCGTTGGCGTCGTGGTCGGACGTGATCAGGTTGGCAGCTTCTGCATCGGTGCGGGCCAGCACGATGGTGGACACACCCATCACGTCAGCCGCAAAACGTGCAGCGATCAGCTTTTCGCAGGCCTCTTGAGTTGGCACCAGCACCTTGCCGCCCATGTGGCCACACTTCTTCACGGCAGCCAGTTGGTCTTCGAAGTGCACGCCAGCAGCGCCCGACTGGATCATGTTCTTCATCAACTCGAAGGCGTTCAGCACGCCGCCGAAACCGGCTTCAGCATCCGCCACGATGGGCAGGAAGTAGTCGATGAACTCCTTGTCACCGGGGTTGATGCCACGGCCCCACTGGATTTCGTCAGCGCGCTTGAAGGTGTTGTTGATGCGGCGAACCATGGTGGGCACCGAGTCATAGGCGTACAACGACTGGTCGGGGTACATGGTTTCGGAGGTATTGCCATCGGCGGCGACTTGCCAGCCCGACAGGTACACGGCTTCGAGGCCCGCCTTGGCTTGCTGCATGGCTTGACCAGCAGAGATGGCGCCGAACGCGTTCACATAGCCCTTCTTGGCACCGCCGTTGATCTTGTCCCACAGTTTTTCAGCACCACGCTTGGCCAGGGTGTACTCAATGGGCAGCGAGCCACGCAGACGCACCACGTCGGCAGCGGAGTAACCGCGCTTCACACCCTTCCAGCGGGGGTTGGTCGCCCAGTCTTTTTCCAGGGCGGCAATTTGCTGTTCGCGGCTCAGTTGTTCGTTGAGGGATTGAGGCATGTGGACACTCCTGAGGTTGGTTGAAAACACCGGGCGGCTTCGCTGCTGCCCATGGAGATAACTCTAAGTCTTCTATAAGAGTTGAGCAAGCTCTTATGTCTTATAGAAGATATAAATTTTCTTGTTTTAAAACAAATACTTAGAGTACAAATATCTCAATGCGAGAGTTGTTTTCTCATATTGAGAAAATTTGCGACGCCGCACCAAACTCCTTATTTCGTATTGCAAAAATCAATTTCCGTAATACAAAAAACAAACACCCAAAAGAGTCAGGCCTTCATCCAATCCCCATGCACGATGCATGCCGCACTATCAACATAACGAGGGTTGATTTCATACACAAGACAGTGCAGCACCGCCCCATTGCAGAGCACAGGCACTTCACGCTTCACATACTCGTCCGTTGCGTACGGCCCCGACAAGCCTTCGATCGCATCCAGCACGGGCTCCAGAGCGGGATCTATCTGGTACACCTCGCCCACCACGGGCGGGCCGCCTGCACGCAGCAGCAAGCCGGGGTAGGCACCAAGGTGGTACAGATCGCCAGACACATGGGCAGCCCCCACCCATCGCGGTGCAGGGTGCAGCCGCCTTATGTCGTTGGCCCCACCCGCGCGCAAAGTGCCATAAACAAAAACACAGCGCGCCTGCCGTGGCGGCAATGGCTCATCGGGCATGATGCGGGCTCCTTGATTTGGTGAACCGATGAGTCTAGTGCCCCACCCCAACCGCACCGTTGCGTACTTTTGCCTGGCACTCAGCATGGCCCTGGTGGGCAGCTACGTGGCGCTGTCCAAGCCTCTGGCGGCCGCCATTCCCGTGTTTTTGCTGGCGTGGTTGCGCTTTGGCATCGGCGGGCTGGCCATGCTGAGCTGGTTGCGCAAACCGGTGCAAGAGCCCCCGCTGAGCCCCCAAACCAAAAGACTGCTCTTTCTGGAGTCATTGCTGGGCAACTTCCTGTTCACCCTGTGCATGCTGTTTGGCGTCAGCCTGACGAATGCACTCTCCGCCGGGGTGACCATGGCGGCCATTCCTGCGGCAGTGGCCGTGATGAGCTGGGCCTTTCTGCGCGAACGCATTGCCCCCCGCACCTGGGCCGCCGTGGCGCTGGCCGTGCTGGGCATCGCCCTGCTATCACTATCAAAAACAGAGCACCCAGCGCACGGATCGATTGCCCTAGAAGGCAAAAATTCATCCAACCTGGTCTGGCTGGGCCAGTTGCTGCTGATTGGTGCGGTACTGTGCGAGGCGGCCTACTCAGTCATCGGCAAAAAACTCACCGGCAGCCTGGGGCCCAAGCGCATCACCTCCCTCATCAACTTGTGGGGCTTTGTGCTGGCCACTCCGCTGGGCCTTTACACCGCCTGGAGCTTCAATTTTGCGCAGGTCAGCACGGGCCACTGGGTGCTGCTGGTGTTTTATGCACTGGCTGCCAGCATGTGGACGGTGTGGCTTTGGATGACCGGGCTCAAATCGGTGCCTGCAGCGCAAGGCGGCATCTTCACCGTCATGTTGCCGGTCAGCGCGGCGCTGGTGGGTGTACTGGTGCTGGGCGAACAACTGACGGGCATCCAGATGCTGGCGCTGGGTATTGCGCTGGGCAGCGTGCTGCTGGCCACCGTTCCATCGCGCACAGCAGCCCGGGTGGGCCATGGGCCGCAATGACATCTTGACAGCTGGTGCAGTCGCTCAAAAACAGCGCTTTGTCAAAAATTTGTCAAGCACAGGAACCCCCATCGGTGACAAGGGGTAGCCCTTGCTACAAATCGAGGCAAAAAAAGCCTTTTCTCCCTTGGAAACCCGTTTTTTTCAAAGTAGCATCGGGCGGCCAGTGGGAAAGCAGCTTTTCTCTGGTGAAGATTGATGTCCAAAAAGGAAAAACCCAACATGGCAACTGCAAAAAAAGCTCCGGCAAAGACAGCCGCCGCCGACAAGGCTGCAGCACCGGCAAAAAAGCGCACCCCTAACGCGGCCTTCATGAAGGCCCTCACCCCCAGCCCAGCTCTGGCTGCGGTGGTCGGTGCCGCACCGCTGCCACGCACGGAGATCATCAGCAAGCTGTGGGTCTACATCAAGGCCAACAACCTGCAAGACGCCACCAACAAGCGCAACATCAACGCCGATGCCAAGCTCAAGGAACTGTTTGGCAAGCCCCAGGTTTCCATGTTTGAATTGGCTGGCCTGATTGGCAAGCACGTCAGCTGATCGGGCACCCGATCGGTCAAGCAAAAAGCCGGCTTTGCCGGCTTTTTGCTTTTGGGGCACATAAATCCCGCCCTGGCGAACCCAGGAGCCCGCTCTAAGGCCCGTGTAAAGTTGTTGTTTGCAAACATCAATACAAATGAGAATGACCCTCATTTGATAGAATGTGTGACAGCCGACAATGCACAGCCATGTACAACCCAGCGCAGCGCTGCGGTTCTAGCCACTGCCTCTGGTCTGCTTTGGTACGCCCACCGTTCGCTCTCCGTGCAACTGCCGTTGCAGCGCTTCGGGACTGGGTCACACCACCCGCACCACACCATCCACGGAGGCCATCTTGGCAACAACAAGCGCACCGCGCGGCAGCAGCATGCTGCAATCCACACCATCCATTGCCCCCCAGTCCGACAAAGCCCTGCTGCCTCTGGGCGCCATGATGCTGGCCGCATCCATGGGCAGCTGGGCACAATCCAGCGCCACCCCTGAGGTCGCCTTGCCCACCGTGACGGTGAAAGAGCAAGCCGCCCCCCAAGGCAAGGACACCCTGCTGCTCAAGCAAACCACAGTGGGCAAGGGCAAGCAAGACATCAAGGACATCCCCCAGTCCGTCACGGTGTTCACCGAAAAGCTGATGAACGACCGCAACCAGGACGACTTCCGCGAAGTGCTGCGCACCACGGCGGGCGTGACCTTCCTGGCGGGCGAAACGGGCGAGGAAGACGTGCGTCTGCGCGGCTTCTCGCTGGGCCAGGCCGGTGACATCTACAACGATGGCATGAAAGACGCCCCCCTGCTGGAGCGCGACACGTTCAACAACGACCGCGTTGAAGTGCTCAAGGGTTCGGCCTCCATGCTGTTTGGCAAGGGCTCGACCGGCGGCGTGGTCAACCAGGTGAGCAAGGCCCCCTTGCTGATCAACCAGCACGAAGCCTCCTACACCTACGGCACGGGCAACACCCACCGCGCCACAGGCGACTTCAACTTCATCACCGGCGAAAACGCAGCCTTCCGCCTGAACGCCATGGTGCAGGAATCCGATAACTTCGGCGCCAAGCAAGACAAGCGCGGCATTGCGCCTACCTTCGCCTGGGGCATTGGCACCCGCGACGAATTCTCGATCGGCGCTTACTACCTGACCACCGAAGGCCGTCCGATCTACAACCACCCTTGGCGCCTGTCGGCCGACGGCAAGATCAACACCACCTTGCCTGCCCGCAACTTCTACGGGCTGCAAAGCGACTACAACAACACCGAGTCGAAGTACGTCACGCTGGGGCACATCCACCGTTTTAACGACGGCGGCGAGCTGAACACCCGCTTGCGCTGGGGCAACTACAAGCGCGACATGCTGGCCAGCACGATTGGCTTCCAGAACAGCGCCATCACCCTCGGGCAGATCAACGACAGCACCGTGCTGACCCGTGGCTCCAAGGGCCGCATTGGCGAAAGCGATGTGCTGCAAGCGCAAAGCGACTACAGCAACACCTTCAACTGGGGTGGCAAGAAGCACGCCGTGCTGGCTGGCGTCGACTACTACGACGACGATGCCAAGCGCAACCAGAACTACGCCAACACCACGGCCCGCCCCACCACCATCGTGGGCGCACCCGACAACGGCGCTGCCGTGGTCGATGGCCGCACCCCTGTGCAGTGGAACACCTTCAAGTCGCGCAACCTGGGCCTGTACGCACAAGACACCCTGTCTTTGACCGACACGCTGAAGCTGGTGGGCGGCCTGCGCTATGACGACTTCAAGAACTCCTACCGCAATACGGCAGGCTCCGTCACCAACGAAGTCTCCGACAGCCTGGTCAGCCCCCGTGTCGGCCTGATCTTCCAGCCCAACGAACTGTCTTCGTACTACGTGTCGTACGGCACTTCGTACAACACCTCGGGCGACACGTACCAGTACGGCATCAACCTGAGCAGCGCCACCAACCGCACGGCCAACACGCCGCCTGAAAAGAGCCGCAACATCGAAATCGGCAGCAAGTTCGAGCTGTTTGAACGCCGCGCCCTGCTGGGTGTGGCCATGTTCTACAGCGAGAAATACAACGAGCGCAACACCGACCCTGACACCGCCGCTGCGCAAGAGCTGCTGTCGGGCAAGCGCCACGCCACCGGCATGGAGTTCAACCTGGCTGGCCGCATCTCGCCCCAATGGGAAGTGTTCTGGAACCACACCTGGATTCCTGAAGCCAAGATCGACCGCAGCAATGTGGCCCTGGCCGCCAACGGTGGTGGTGCACAGGTGCAAGGCGACCGCCCTGGCCTCACCCCCAAGCACAGCGGCAGCGTGTGGAGCACCTACGCGATCACATCTAAGATCCGTGCGGGCGCTGGCGTGACCTACCGTGGCAAGCAAAACCCCGAAGGCTCGCGTGCGGTGTACGCCAGCGGCTTCGGCGTGATCGATGCCATGGTCGAGTACGCTATCGACGACAAGACCTCCGTCAAGCTCAACGTGAACAACCTGTTTGACAAGGTCTATGCCGACTCGCTGTACCGCGGCTTCTACGTCCCTGGCGCTGCCCGCTCGGTCCAGCTCACCCTGAAGACCCGCTTCTGACCCGCAGCCCAACCCGCTGCCTGTAAAGCCTGCAACCACCTGCACACCATGTTCCTGCACATCCAGAACGTTCTGACCCCAGAGGAAATCGCCTTTTTCAGGCAATCGCTCGGTGCAGACGCCCCCTGGGTGGACGGAGCACGCAGTGCCGGGGGCCAGGCTTTGCACCAGAAGAACAACCTGCAGCTGTCGCAAAGCAGCGAGCTGTCAGCCCAGCTGCAGGCCAAGGTCAAGGCGGCCGTGCACCGCAGCGCCCTGTTTTTTTCAGCGGCCCTGCCACGGCGCATCTTCAACCCGCTGTTCAACAACTACGGCGACGGCGCCAACCACTACGGCAACCATGTGGACAGCGCCGTCATGCACTCCAAGGCCGATGGCTGCTGGGTGCGCAGCGACCTGTCGTGCACCCTGTTTTTGACCCCGCCGGAAGACTACGACGGTGGAGAACTCGTCATCGCCCAGGCCCTGGGCGAAAAGCGCATCAAGCTGCCCGCGGGCGACCTGATCCTCTACCCCAGCAGCACCGTGCACCAGGTCTCGCCTGTCACACGCGGGCACCGCATCTGCAGCTTCTTCTGGGTGGAGAGCATGGTGCGCGGGCTGGAGCAACGCCAGCTGCTGTTTGACATGGATATGGCCTTGCTCAAGCTGCGCCAAAGCGTGGGCGAGACCGACCCTGCAGTGATTGCTCTCTCCGGCACGTACCACAACCTGCTGCGTATGTGGGCCGATGTGTGAGGGCCATGGCACCATCCCCGAATGGCATCTGCCCCGAATCACTCCTTATTTGATAGCACCTTGCGCTTACAGAACAAGCGCCAGGTGCTTTTTTCATTGCAATGACCCATTCCCCCGCACTGCAAAAGGTTCCCCCCACCGTGGTCTGCCTGGCCGACCACGAACAGCACGCCCGGCAGCACCTGGACGATAACGCCTGGGCCTACTTCAGTGGCGGCGCGGCCGATGAGATCACCCTGCGCGCCAACCGCAGCGCGTGGGATGCCCTGACCCTGTGGCCGCGCGTGCTGCGCCCCCTGGCGGGCGGACACACCCGCGTCAGCCTGCTGGGCCGCACGCTGGCGCACCCCATCTTGCTGGCGCCCATTGCATTCCAGCGCATGGCCCACCCCGACGGCGAACTGGCCACCGCCTATGCCGCCGCCGCGCTGGGCGCGGGGCTGGTGCTCAGCACCCAGGCCAGCCTGCCGCTGGAGCATGTCGCCCAGGCCGTGCTCAGCGACCCAGGGCGTGGGCCACTGTGGTTTCAGCTGTATTTGCAACACGACCGGGGCTTTACCCAGGCCCTGGTGCAACGCGCCGAAGCCGCAGGCTACGAAGCCCTGGTGCTGACCGTGGATGCCCCCACCAGCGGTATCCGCGACCGGGAGCGCCGCGCCCACTTCCACCTGCCGCCCGGCATCGGCCCGGTGAACCTGGCCGGCCTGCAGCCCCCGCCCACCCCAGCCCTGCAGCCTGGGCAAAGCGCGCTGTTCGATGGCCTGCTGCACCAAGCCCCCACCTGGGACGACATCGCCTGGCTCAAATCCATCACCCGCCTGCCCGTGCTGCTCAAGGGCGTGTTGCACCCGGCCGACGCTGTCCAGGCGATGGCGGTGGGGGCCGACGGGATCATCGTCTCCAACCACGGTGGCCGCACGCTCGACACCGCCCCGCCCACCGCAGTGGCCCTGCCCCGCATTGCGCAAGCCGTGGCGGGCGCCGTGCCCGTGCTGGTGGATGGCGGCATACGCCGGGGCACCGATGTGCTCAAGGCCATGGCGCTGGGTGCCAGCGCAGTGCTGGTGGGCAGGCCCGCCGTACACGGGCTGGCCCATGCAGGTGCAGCGGGGGTCGCCCACGTGCTGCGCTTGCTGCGCGACGAGCTGGAAGTGGCCATGGCGCTCACAGGCTGCAAAATCCTGGCAGATGCACCGGCAGCACTATCGGCAGACTGATGGGCAGACTGCTGGGCAGCCATTGAACCGGCGCAAGACCCAGTTCCAAAGCGACTTGCGCACTGTCAACCACACGGGCGCAAGGGAATGCATTGCAAATGCGATGGATTCGTATTTATAATTCGATCATTACCAACAGCCAGCTACTGAGCTTGCCGCCATGATCGTCTGCGTATGCCGCCGAGTTTCGGACCGAGAAATTGCCCGCCACGCCCGGGCAGGTCTGAGCTTTGACGAAATCCAGTTCGAGCTGGGCGTTGCCACCCAATGCGGCCGCTGCGAAAGCTGCGCCCGCGACGTGGTGGCGCAATGCAGTGCAACCCATCCGATGGCTGCGGTGCACAATGAATCTGTGCCGCAGACGATCCAGCTTGCCAGCTCCATCACGGAAAGCAAGGCATGGACCTCCTCTCTACACTCGCAGGCAGCCTGATCCTGGTGGCGGGCTCCGCCTGGTGGATCTTTCGCAAATAAAATCAAAGGTCATTTAGGCCTCTAGCGCTTATTCTGTAAGCGCTAGCAGCTATCATTTTTATGTCGCAGCCTGATCGTTTTGCCCCTGCCGGGGGCTTGAGTCGCAACACCGTCATCGTCAGCAGCGTCGTGCTTTTTCACGTGGCTGCCATCTGGGCCCTGCAGTCGGGCTTGGTGCGCAAGGCGGCAGAGATCATTGTTCCTGCCGAACTGCTCAGCGAGTTCATCAACCCGCCGGCCCCCAAGGTAGCGCCGCCACCACCCAAGCCCGCGCCGACACCGCCTGCGCCCAAAACAGCCCCCAAAGTGCAAGCCCCCAAGCCAGCGCCCATGCCGCTGGCCATCAACGACCCCACCCCGGCGCCCAACGCGCCCACCGGGGCCACCACGCCGCAGCCCCCCGCGCCCCCCATCACCGAGCCCGTGGCCGCCGCACCTGCAGCCCCCCCGGCCCCCCCGGCCCCACCCAAGATTGAGCTGCCGTCGAGCGATGCGGCTTACCTCAACAACCCCAAGCCGAGCTACCCCGCCATCAGCAAGCGCATGGGTGAGCAAGGCAAGGTGGTGCTGCGTGTGCTGATCGGCACCGACGGCACACCGCAGAAGGTGGAAGTCAACAAGTCCAGCGGCTACGAACGCCTGGACCGCCAGGCCCAGGAGGCCGTGATGCGCTGGCGCTTTGTGCCCGGTAAACGCAACGGTGTTCCCGAAACCATGTGGAACCTGGTCCCCGTCAATTTTGTTCTCGAATAATCATCAGGAGTTTTCATGGAATCGCAATTCGGTATCGCCAATGTCTGGATTCAAGGCGACTTTGTTACCCGTGCCGTGGCCATTCTGCTGCTGGGCATGTCCCTGGCCTCGTGGATCGTCATCCTGATCAAGGCCATCGACATCATCAAGTTCAAGAAGCACGCCCGCGCTGCGCAAGACTTCTGGCACAGCGAAGACTTTGCCGCCGGCATGAACAAGCTGGGTGCTGACCCCACCAACCCCTTCCGCCACTTGGCCCTGGAAGGCCGCGAAGCCACCGCCCACCACCGCAACACCAAGGCGCACCTGCACGATGCGCTGGACGTGAGCGACTGGGTCACGCGCTGCCTGCGCAACACCATTGACGAATTCACCGCCCGCCTGCAGTCGGGCCTGGCCATCCTGGCCTCGGTGGGCTCCACCGCTCCGTTCATCGGCTTGTTTGGCACGGTGTGGGGCATCTATCACGCGCTGCTGGCCATTGGCACGTCGGGCCAGTCCACCATCGACAAAGTGGCCGGCCCCATCGGTGAAGCGCTGATCATGACCGCCCTGGGCTTGGCCGTGGCCATCCCTGCGGTGCTGGGCTACAACGCCCTGGTGCGCGGCAACAAGTCCATTCTGGGCGGCCTCAACAGCTTTGCCCATGACCTGCACGCCTACTTCGTCACCGGTGCCCGCGTGAACGCCGGTGGCGAACAAGGCAAGGTGCTGCCCATGAAGAAAGGCGGCTAAGCCATGTCGTTTGGAACCCAGGACAGCTCCGATGAGGTGATGAACGAGATCAACATGACGCCTCTCGTGGACGTGATGTTGGTGCTGCTCATCATCTTCATCATCACCGTGCCGGTGATGAAACACTCGGTCAATGTCGATCTGCCACGGGCCACCAACCAGCCCGAGGACGTGAAGCCCGAAACCGTGCGCCTGAGCGTGTCGTCCGAAGGCAAGTACTACTGGAACGAGTCGGAAGTGACGGAAGAGGAACTCTTCCCCCGCCTGCAAACCGAAGCCGCCAAGGAGCCGCAGCCCGACCTGCACATCCGTGGCGACAAGGCCGTGCGCTACGAGAAGGTGGCCACCGCCATGGCGGCCGCCCAACGTGCTGGCGTGCGCAAGATCGGGTTTGTGACGGACCCGCAGCAGTAACCCAGCAGGCGCTGTGGACCGCTCCACACCCCCAGGCTCCGCAAGGAGCCCCTCTCAAAGCCCCGGGCCTTGTGCACGGGGCTTTTTGCGTTGGGAGGCCTGTGGCCGCAGGTGCGGCCTTGGTCCAGGGCACGGCATACCCCGCCGCCAGAATACGCACACACCCGATGCCACAGCCTTGCCACCGTGGGCGGGCCAGGCACAAACGCTCAGGAGACGCTGATAAAACTCCACCCCGCCATCCACATGGTCTGCGCTGCCATCTGCCTGGGCCTGCTGTTCGCCGGGCAAGGCAGGTTGGCGGGCGTTCTGTACGTGGTGTTTCTAGCGATCGAGATTTTTGTCTCCGCCGTCACTGGCAAGCAAGGCAACGATACCGAGCGGTGACTGGCGCCTTGCCCGACGATGGACTGCCACGAACCGTGGCGCTCTGGCGGCAAGCAGCCACCCAAACATCGCCTTGTCACACCTCGGCACAGAAATATCTGAAATATTTTCAGAAATCGCTTGCCAAGTAATTGCGAATCGTTATCATTAGCACATCGATCAGCATCACACCGCTTCAGGAACACAGACATGCAAGCCACATTGACCACCGCCTCGTTCTTGCGCTCTTCCATGGCCTCGGCCAACGCCACTGCCGTGCCATCGGCCGCCTCGGAAGGCCCGGCGCTGGCGGTGGACAGCAGCACCCTGCTGCAGGGGCAAAAAGCCGTGGCAATCAGCCACAACGGCTCCTTGTACCGCCTGCAGGCCACCAAACTGGGCAAGTTGATCCTGACCAAATGAGTTTCATCGTGGGGCGACTCCCGGGCTCATCAGCAGTCCGAAAGGGTCGTTTTTGCCAGCCAACGGTTTATCCCGCGTAGCCAGGCTTTTTTTCCCCGCGACATCGTTTCCCCCATCAAAAAAACCGGTCAGTGACCGGTTTTTTTGTGCCCGCCTGGTTTACGGCGGGCGGTGCGCTCCAGCGCCCAAGGGCACCCTTACAGGCCCAGGGCGGCAATGCCAGCGCGGGCAATCTGCGCGTCTTCCGTCGACTTCACGCCGCTCACACCCACAGCACCCAGGCACTGCCCGTCCTTGAGGATCGGCACGCCACCCTCGAGCATGCCTTCCAGAGTGGGAGCACTCAGGAACGAAGTGCGGCCACCGTTGATGACGTCTTCATACCCCTTGCTCTCACGGCGGCCCAGGGCGGACGTGCGGGCTTTGGCGGGGGCGATGTGCGAGGACACCGCAGCGGCGCCATCCAAGCGCTGCAACCACAGCAGGTGGCCGCCATCGTCCACGATGGCGATGGTGACGGCCCATTGGTTCTTCAGCGCTTCGGCTTCAGCGGCTGCGGCAATGCATTTGATGTCTGCCAGTTCGAGTTCGTGTTTGGTCTTCATGAAAGTGTTACCGGTTTGGAAGAAAAAAGTCGTTGGATGGCAGGGCAAGCCAGCCATGCGGGCAAAAAGCACGCCAAGCATAGCGGCCTGCAGGGCACAAGGCCACGGGCCGCTGGCTTGTGCCTCCGGCGCGCCATGGCTTTGCCGCGCTTTGTTGACATCGAGCACCCGGCAGGCCTGAGAACCTGTTTACGGCCTTTTAGGGGATCGTGTTGGAGTGCAATCGGGATGAGTGGATGCCTCGGTTGCGCCGCATGGGCTCGTGCCCATGCAAGCAGCTGGGGCGTCCAATCGCCCGATTTCACTCCAACCCTTCGGGCAAGTGCCTTGCCGGGCAGTCTGCGTTGTTGCAACGCTTGCCAATAGCACGGGCTATTGGCTGCGCGCTGCGCCTAGCAGCCCATCCCGGCAAGGCACTTGCGCGACCCCGAAAAGATCGTAAACAGGTTCTCAATAAGTGCGTGCCGATGCCGATAATGGAGGTACATGCGATCCAGACACCCCCACCCTGCCCTGCTCAAAGCGTTTGCCGTTTCTGCGGTGCTGCTGCTGGCTGGCTGCGAGATTCCAGGCATCTGGCCCGACCCGCGCATTGCCCAGCGCGAGGAGGAATCCAAAGCCATTGGCGGCGCCTGCCGCCATGCCCTGCGCGGGCTGGAAGACTGCTACACCCTGAACCCCAAGGCCTCCAAGGCATCGGTGTTTGCAGGCTGGAAGGAGATGGACGCCTACATGCGCGAGAACAAGCTCGAAGGCAGCCCATCGGTCATCGAAAAGACCGACAAACCGGAAAAGAAGGCAGCCTCCGCGTCTGCATCTACCGACAGCAAAAGCGCCAGCGCAAAGCACTGACGGCGCGGCCGGTGCGGGCAAGCCCCGCATTTAAAGCCCCAACCCAAACAGCCTATAAGAGACGCCCCCAGCCCAGCGCGTGGGCATGTGGCTTGGTGGTTGGAGGGCAGGACCAGAGCGACGAAAGCGCTGGCCCTGAACCGTCAGGCGCGCTCAAACACCGCCATGCTCTCGACGTGCGCGGTGTGCGGGAACATGTTGACCATGCCCGCCGCCACGCAGCGGTAGCCTGCCAAGTGCACCAGCAAACCGGCATCACGCGCCAAGGTGGCGGGGTTGCAGCTCACGTACACAATGCGCTTCGGAGGGGTCCAGTGCTCCGCCCCCTCGGGCAAGGGGGGCACATCTTCGGCACCTTGGCGGGCCTGCTCGATGTCTGCCAGGGCCTTGGCCAGCGCAAAGGCGCCTTCGCGTGGGGGGTCCACCAGCCATTTGTCGGCGACTCCGTCGGCGATCAGCATGGCAGGCGTCATTTCAAACAGGTTGCGCGCTACGAAATCAGTAGCTGCCAGCGCTTGCTTCTCTTGCCTTAGAGCCTGATTTGACTTGTAGTTTTCACGCGAGCGGGCCACCAGCGCCTCGCTGCCTTCAATGCCCAGCACCTCGCGCCCCTGGGTGGCCAATGGCAGCGTGAAGTTGCCCAAGCCACAGAACCAGTCGATCACACGTTCGTGCTTTTGCACATCCAGCAGGCGCAGGGCACGCGACACCAGCACGCGGTTGATGTGCGGATTCACCTGCGTGAAGTCGGTGGGCTTGAACGGCATGGTGATGCCAAAGTCGGGCAGCGCATACGAAAGTGGCTCGCTGTCTTCGTCCAGCAGCTTGACGGTGTCAGGCCCCTTGGCTTGCAGCCACCACTGCACTTGGTGCTGGGCCGCAAAGGCGCGCAAGCGGGCGATGTCTTCGGCAGACAAAGGCTCCAGGTGGCGCAGCACCAGGGCCGTGACGTGGTCGCCACAGGCCAGCTCAATCTGCGGGCAGGTGTCCCGCGCATCCATGTCGGCAATCAGGCCGCGCAAGGGCATGAGCATGGCGCTGACATGGGGCGGCAGCACGGGGCAGACTTCCATGTCGGCCACGTAGCGGCTCTTGCGCTCATGGAAGCCCACCAGCACCGTGCCCTTTTTGATGACATGGCGCACGGCCAGGCGAGCGCGGTAGCGGTAGCCCCAGGCGGGGCCCTCGATGGGGCGCAGGATGGTTTCGGCCTTCACCTTGCCCAGGTGCCAGAGGTTGTCCTCCAGCGCCCGCTGCTTGACGGCCACCTGGGCACGCGTGTCCAGGTGCTGCATCTTGCAGCCGCCGCAGGAGCCGCCGTGCAGGCCAAAATGCGGGCAGCCTGGGCGCACGCGCTGCGAGGACTCGCGGTGGATGTCCGTCAGGCTGGCCTGTTCCCAGTTGTTCTTTTTGCGGTGGGTGTTGGCACTGACCCACTCAAACGGCAGGGCGCCATCAATGAAGACGACCTTGCCATCGGGCTTGCGGGCAACACCCTGGGCGTCCAGGTCCATGGACTGCACCGCAAGCCAGCCCTCGGGAAGATCCGGAAGGTCTGGCAGGTTTGCGGTGTCTTGAATTTCTGGTGGGGAGTGTGGTTCTGTCTGTTCGCTCATCCCCCGATTGTCTCAGGCTCGGGACCCCTGGGCCGCCCGATGGGTGGCCAGCCGGTGTTTGAGGGCTGGCCTGAGAGGGGTTTAGCCCCGGTCAGCGCGCCGTGCGCGGGGGGCTGCGCTGGCTGCCGAAGGCTTGGTGCGGCTGGGCAGCTTGTTGATGACGACTTCGCAGCCTTGTGTGTCCAGGGTGAATACCATCTTGCCGCCCGGCGCCACCGAAGACAGCGTTTGGTGCAGCGGGAAGGACAGGTCCACCGGGGCTTCGTACGAGCGGTAGATCAGCTCGGAATCTGCGGCATAGATGTAATAGCAGGCGGCCGATGCAGCGGGGCTGAACAACGTGGCGGCCAATGCTGCGGCAGCGGCTGCGTAAGGCAATGCGGGCATCTTCTTCTCCTCGGTATAGACTGAAATTGGTTGCATTATGCGGCGCCACCCCCTCGCAGCCCAAGCGCAAACGTTGCATCCGCAGCCACTGCCAGCCGCTCGAAACAGTTGGATACAGCTGCTTGCCACACCTCAGGCAGTCACCCACCGTCAAATGTGCAGGTGCAAATGGTTGGTGTGCTTGACCTCCTCCATCACCGCATAGGTGCGTGTCTCGCGCACGCCGGGCAGCTGCCACAGCACATTGCCCGCAAACACACGGTAGGCGTTCATGTCGGCCGAGCGGGTTTTCAGCAGGTAATCAAACCCGCCCGCCACCATGTGGCATTCCATGATCTCGGGGTGCACCTGCACGGCGGCTTTGAACTGGTCGAACACATTGGGCGTGGTGCGGTCCAGCAGCACCTCCACAAATACCAACATGCCAGCACCCAGTTTCAGGGGGTTCAGGCGCGCCTCGTAGCCCAGGATGAAGCCATCGCGCGTGAGACGCTGCACCCGCGCCAGCACGGCCGTGGGCGACAGGGCCACCGCCTCGGCCAGCTTGAGGTTGGCAATGCGGCCGTCTTCCTGCAGGATTGACAGTATCTTGCGGTCAATCCGGTCCAGATCGGGTTCTGTTTGCATGTCGATTAGAGTTTTATTCGGCTTCAATGCCAATTTTCGACCATTTATTCATCGCCAACCCAAGGATCATCGCCAATAACGCGCCCAACCAACACTTCCCACCGTGTTGGGCCCCGCCAAATCCCTGAAAGACACCGCCATGACGCAGCCCTCCGCCCCGTTTGCCGACTTCGCTCCCCGCACACCGCTGAACAACCCGCTGCGCGCAGCCATCACCGCCGCCACCCGCCGCCCCGAGCCCGAGGCCCTGGCCCCGCTGCTGGCCCAGGCCCGCCTGCCTGCCGATCAAGCAGCGTCCGCCGAGCAACTGGCGCTGCGCATTGCCAAGGCGCTGCGCGAACGCAAGGCCAGCGCCGGGCGTGCGGGCATCGTGCAGGGGCTGCTTCAGGAGTTTTCGCTGTCGTCGCAAGAAGGCGTGGCGCTGATGTGCCTGGCCGAGGCCCTGCTGCGCATCCCCGACAAGGCCACACGCGACGCGCTGATCCGCGACAAGATCAGCCACGGCCAGTGGGATGCCCACCTGGGCAAGAGCCCGTCGCTCTTCGTCAACGCCGCCACCTGGGGCCTGCTTATCACCGGCAAGCTGGTGGCCACGCATAGCGAAGGTAGCTTGGGCAACTCGCTCAGCCGCCTGATCGGCAAGGGCGGCGAGCCCCTGATCCGCAAGGGCGTGGACATGGCGATGCGCATGATGGGCGAGCAGTTTGTGACCGGCGAAACCATCGACGAAGCGCTGCGCAACGCCAGCACGATGGAAGCTGAGGGCTTTCGGTATTCGTACGACATGCTGGGCGAAGCCGCGCTGACCAGCGAAGACGCCAAGCACTACTACGCCTCGTATGAGCAAGCCATCCACGCCATTGGCAAGGCCTCTGCCGGTCGCGGCATCTACGAAGGGCCGGGTATCTCTATCAAACTCTCGGCCCTGCACCCGCGCTACAGCCGTGCACAGTTTGGCCGCGTGATGGACGAGCTGTACCCGCAGGTAGCGCGCCTCACGGCCCTGGCCAAGCAGTACGACATTGGCCTGAACATCGACGCCGAAGAAACCGACCGGCTGGAGCTGTCGCTGGACCTGCTGGAGCGCCTGTGCCACGAACCCACCCTGGCGGGCTGGAACGGCATTGGTTTTGTGATCCAGGCCTACCAAAAACGCTGCCCCTTCGTCATCGACTACGTGGTCGACCTGGCCCGCCGCACCCAGCGGCGCCTGATGGTGCGCCTGGTCAAGGGCGCGTACTGGGACAGCGAAATCAAGCGCGCCCAGGTCGATGGCCTGGAGGACTACCCCGTCTACACCCGCAAGGTGCACACCGACATTTCGTACATCGCCTGCTCCAAGAAACTGCTAGCCGCGCCCGAGGCCGTGTACCCCCAGTTCGCCACCCACAACGCCGAAACGGTGGGCACCATCTACCAACTGGCGGGCAGCAACTACTACGCCGGGCAGTACGAGTTCCAGTGCCTGCACGGCATGGGCGAGCCGCTGTATGAGCAGGTGGTGGGTTCCATCACGGCGGGCAAGCTCGGCCGCCCCTGCCGCATCTACGCCCCCGTGGGCACGCACGAAACGCTGCTGGCCTACCTGGTGCGCCGCCTGCTCGAAAACGGCGCCAACACATCCTTCGTGAACCGCATTGCCGACGAAACGATTGCACTGGACGAGCTAGTGAAGAGCCCCGTGCAAGTGGTGGACCAGCAAGCTGCGGCAGAAGGCACTGCGGGCTTGCCCCACCCCCGCATTGCCACGCCCCAGAGCCTGTATGGCGGGCACCGCACCAACTCGCGCGGGCTGGATCTGTCGAACGAAAACACGCTGGTCGAACTGACCGCCGCCCTACAAGCCACGGCGGCCCATGCCTGGACGGCAGCGCCCCTGCTGGCCGCTGACGTGCCCTCAGGTCCCATCCAACCCGTGCGCAACCCCGCCGATCACGGCGATGTTGTGGGCCAGGTTCAAGAAGCCACCACCGCCGACGTAGACCAAGCCCTGGCCCACGCCCAGGCCGCTGCAGCCCCCTGGGCTGCCACGCCGCCCGCTGAGCGCGCAGCGGCACTGCTGCGCACCGCCGACCTGCTGGAAGAGCGCATGCAGCCCCTGCTGGGCCTGTTGATGCGTGAAGCGGGCAAGAGCGCCAGCAACGCTGTGGCCGAGGTGCGCGAGGCCGTGGACTTTCTGCGCTACTACGCTGCCCAGGTGCAAAACACCTTCGACAACACCACCCACATCCCGCTAGGCCCGGTGGCCTGCATCAGCCCCTGGAACTTCCCGCTCGCCATCTTCATGGGCCAGGTGGCGGCTGCACTGGCCGCAGGCAACCCCGTGCTGGCCAAGCCGGCAGAGCAAACCCCGCTGATCGCCACCGAAGCCGTGCGCCTGCTGTGGCAGGCCGGTGTGCCCCGTGCCGTCGTGCAACTGCTGCCCGGCCAGGGCGAGACCGTGGGCGCCCGCCTGATTGGCGATGCCCGCGTGATGGGCGTGATGTTCACCGGCTCTACCGAGGTGGCGCGCATCCTGCAGCGCACGGTGGCCGGGCGGCTCGACGCTGCAGGCCGCCCCATCCCGCTGATTGCCGAAACCGGTGGGCAAAACGCGATGATCGTGGACTCGTCCGCCTTGGTCGAACAGGTGGTGGGCGATGCCGTGTCGTCGGCCTTTGACAGCGCAGGCCAGCGCTGCTCCGCCCTGCGCGTACTGTGTGTGCAGGAAGAAGCCGCCGACCGCGTGGTCGAGATGCTGCAAGGTGCCATGGGCGAGCTGCGTGTGGGCAACCCCGGAGCGTTGAGCGTGGATGTGGGCCCGGTGATCGATGCCGAAGCCCAAGCGGGTATCAGCCAACACATCGACACGTTCAAGGCCAAGCGCCACCGCGTGTTCCAGCACCCGCAGCACCTTACGGCCACGACCAGCCAGGGCACCTTTGTGTCCCCCACGCTGATCGAGCTGAACCACATCGGCGAGTTGCAACGCGAAGTTTTCGGCCCCGTCTTGCACCTGGTACGTTACGCACGCCACGATCTGGATCGCCTGCTCGACCAGATCAACGCCACCGGCTACGGCCTGACGCAAGGCGTGCACACCCGCATCGACGAAACCATTGCCCGCGTGGTGAAACGCGCCCATGCGGGCAACGTGTACGTGAACCGCAACATGGTGGGCGCCGTGGTGGGCGTGCAGCCGTTTGGCGGCGAAGGCCTGTCGGGCACGGGCCCCAAGGCGGGTGGACCGCTGTACCTGCTGCGCCTGCTGTCGCAGCGCCCGGCAGATGCACTGGCCCGCACCTTTGCAGAGGCCGACCGCACCAGCCCCCCCGACACAGAGCGGCGCGATCGACAACTGGTACCCCTGGCCACCTTGCAACAATGGGCGCACAACCAGGGCAACCTGGCCCTGGCGGGCCACTGCCAGCGTTTTGCGCAAGAGACCCAAAGCGGCACCGCCCGCACCCTGCCCGGCCCCACGGGCGAGCGCAATGTCTACACCCTGGCGCCCCGTGCCCGTGTGCTTTGCCTGGCACCCAGCGCTGACGACCTGCTGGTACAAACGGCCGCCGTCCTCGCCAGCGGTGGCACCGCCCTTTGGCCCAACGCGCAGGCCAGCCTGCATGCCCAACTGCCCACGCAGGTGCAGGCCCAGGTCACGCTGCATAACAACGCCCTGGGCAACGCCGCCGTCGCGCTGGACGCCGTGCTGCACCACGGCGATGCCTCGGCCTTGCAGGCCGTGTGCACCGCCCTCGCACAGCGCCCCGGTCCCATCGTGGGCGTGACGGCACTGCAGCCTGGTGCCTCGGACATCCCGCTGGAACGCCTGCTCATCGAACGGGCCCTGAGCGTGAACACGGCCGCCGCCGGGGGCAATGCAAGCCTGATGACGATTGGCTGAGGGTTCCGCATCGGGCCCCCACCCGGCAACTGAAATATGAATCAAATCAGCCGCCAGCGCTTACAAATAAAGCGCTGAAAGCTATTGATTCAATAGCACTCAAGACGCGGATGCCAATGGCAGATTGAGCAACAGGTTCTGCGGTTTGATGCGGACCACGCCCTCAGCGTTGGTGGCGAGCCCCAGGTACACCGGCTTGCCCGCCACGTCAGCGCGCATCTCGGCGGGGTTGGCAAAGGTCAGCGTGAAAAGGCTCACCAGGCGCTGCATGCGCTCGGCCTCTACCGGGCGGTCCTGGTACAGGTCGTTGAGGATGGCGGTGGACTCCACGTCCAGCCCCACATGCCAGCGCCAGGCGCTGTCGGTGACCTGGTGCACAGGCTCAATCAACACCTGCACGCCCAGCAGGTGGGCCACCCAGCGCTCCAGCACGCGCGCCAGCGCCTTCAGGCCCGATCGGGCGCGGGTCATCTTGAAGGTCAGGCCGTGGCTCAGGTCCTGCGTCAGCTCATGGGTCAGGTCGAGCAGGAAGTGGTGGCGCTCGCTCGCCTGCCAGTAATCCACGGCGTTGTCGGCAGCCAGCACCTGCGCCTGCGCCGTGGGCTGCAAGGCCCCGCTTTGCCGCAGCAGGCGCCCCACCTCGCCCAAACCGGCCGTCTCGTTCAGCATGTCGAGCGTGGCGCGATCACCTGCCAGCATCTGGCCTTCGTACTGCGTGATGCGCTGGGGGCGAAACAGCATCTCGGCGGCGCGGGCCTCCAGGGCGTCGTTGCAGTCGGCCAGCAGGTGGCGCAGCAGCGCCTGCACCACCGCGTCGACAAACACCGCAGGCACATCCACCACCCCGCTGCGCATCAGTTGCAGGTAGTACGCCTGCAGCGTGCCCGCCGCCAGCAAGCCATCGCGAAAACGCAGAAACACGGCATAGTTCTCGCGCGCGTCACCGTCCTGCACGGCGGCCAGCTCGGCCGCCGCCACGGGCTTGAGCGGTGCAGCCTGCAGGCCCTCGTGCAGGGCCACTTCTGCGGCGCAAGACTCGGGCACCAAGGCCAGCTCAGGTCGCGCGAGAAACGTGCGTACATAGGCCTGCGTGGGCACCAACCAGCCGCGCGCATTCTGCTGCAGGTGGGTGTACCCACTGCGGGGCCAAAAGTCATGGAGGTGTGGCGTCACGGCGAAGGTTCCTGAAAATCAAAACGCCCAAGGCTACACCGGGCTCCCCGTGCTTTCCCGCACAGGCCTGCGTTTTTGCGACGTCAGCGGCACAATGGACGCACGATGAACGCGCTGCCCACCACGCTCCCCATCCGCACCGAATGCCCGCCCGGCGCCTGCGTGTGCGACCGCGATGCCCTGCTGCAAAACCCGCAGGGCGACACCCGCGTGCTGCTGCTGACCCGCGAAGAAGAAAAGCGCCTGCTGCAGCGGCTAGAGCAACTGAGCAGCCTGGCCGACCTGCGCCGCATGCAAGAGCGCATGCACCAGCAACTGGGCATCCGCATCACCATCACCCCCAGCCCCAACGAAGTGCGCACCCTGCGCGGCATCACCATCCTGGTCCACGAACAACCCGGCCTGTGCCGCAAAACCCGCCAGGCCATTCCAGCAGCCATCAAGCAAAGCCTGGAGCGGCGGCCAGAGATCAGCTATGAGTTGCTGGATGAAGGGGGGTTGTTTGGTGGGCAGTAGGTCATCGCCCGTTGACGCGCCCAGAGCGACCAGGAGGACACCTTAAGACTGGAACTTACACACTCCTCGATAAAATTACCGCTGACAACAAGGGATATGACATGGGAGAACTACTGAACTCGGATCGTCTCGCCAAGGACTACGGTAAGTGGCGCGGTGTATGGGTCGGCGGCTGCGCAGCGTTTCTGGCACTCACTGCGGCAGCAGCCATGAAACTGGTGGAATTGGCGACCAAATCGTCACTGCAAATCGGGAATCCATTGGCACTTACACCAGGGGCATATTGGTTTGCGGGGAGCCTGATGGCTGTCGCGGTGCCTCTGTGGGTGTGGGCCTTGGTGCTGATCTACAAAGACCAAGTACATGAGGACTACAAAGAAGCGGCAACACGGTACATGCGAGCGGAGCAGTAACCACCACAGCCTCCCCTGAATGCGACTGGGACGCAAAGCAATGGTTAAAGCAACGGCACATACGTTTCTTGGTTGTGCCCCGACACAGATCTACTTTGCAGGCGCTGCTCGCACGAACCGGACTACAGGGTCATCCGAGCGGATCACTCATATATCCACCGCTGTTGCGCGCAAGCAACTGACACTCTCACGTGCCGACGGCCATCAGGCTATGCGTAGGCCTGCCCGGAACCAAGCACCCCTGTCCCCAAGACCTTGTCCTGCAAATGGGAAAAAGCCCGCGGCAAAGCGGGCTCACAAGGGCTTCCGTGCTGAATAGCACTCAGCATTTTTGAGTGATCACTCCCACTCCATCATCAACAGGTCACCTAAACCCGCGTGGTTAAAGGGATTGGCTGTGATCAACATAGGGCGTTACCGTCACTTTTACCGTCAGAAGCGCGCATCTTTTGCTGGCGCGGGAGATGGAGCGATTTGCGGGGCGGCGACTCTGACAACACCATCATCAATCAATTCACATCATACCGAACAGGGGTCAAAACTTCAGCTTTTGCGGCAGCGCAATCCAACTTGCAGGAACGGCCGTCATCGACACACTACGCAATGCGGCGCCGAACCCAGTCGGAACCTTCTTCAGCGGAAGACATGACTCGGCACGTAAAGTCGCGCTCGATGGCCAGGTTTCGCTGCCTCAACAGTGCGTGCGTGGGTCTATCTGTCAGGAGTACGTCACAGTAGCCCAGCGCCGCTTCTGCATAGTGAAAATCGAACATGCCGTTGGCGTTCAACTTCTGCGTGCGATTCCAGCGTAATGCCGCATGCAACAGAGCACCGACCTGCAAAGTACGCAAGCCCCGCCGACCGGCGGGCCTCCGGAAAGCCGCCCGCAGCTGGCCGAAACACTGCCTGGTGATCTCTTCCCACTCTTGTGCTGAGGGCTGGGCAGCAGGATCAAGAGCCTTCTTGGCCAGAGGCCATATCGTGCGGCACGTCGGCGGCGATCGGGGCTGCGAGTTCCAGCACGCCATTGATCTCGTCCTGGGACACCTGCGCGAAGCTCTTTATTGAGAGCGCATGCACCGCGTTATCTCGGTTCGACCGGTTGGGATTTCGCCGAACGGCGAAGCGCGCGTCCAGGCGCTCCCGATGGTCCCCACCATCGTCGAAAGATAAAACTCCCACAGGTGTAGAAGAACGCCTTCTGGATCACGAGTTGCTCATCTTTCGGGAAGGTCATGGCCACCGGATGCTGAACACCCAGGATGTGCGTGCCCGATGCGCTGCACGGCGCCTCAACCTGCGCTGCACCGGCCACCCCACCGGCGAGCCCGCCGCACAGGCGCTGGAGCAGTTGCTGGCCCAATGCCAGGGTAACGTCTCCGAGGCCGCCTGCCAGCTCGGCATCAGCCACTCCACCATCCAACGCCGCATCCAGCAGCTGCAGCTCGGCGTGCGGCATGCGCAATGGCGCGGGCCATAGGACGGGTGTCACTCCCGACCCCATGTAATGAAGGCCCAGGTCGCGCGATGGCGCGGCCTTCGACCTGCTGCGCCCAGCCAGGATGGCGGGCAAGACGCCCCGGGATAGCTGAACACCCGGGCAAGGGCCAGGGCACCACGCGCAGTTCCTGATCCTGTCTGATCCGGCGCGCACATTTCGGCACCCATTCGAGAACGATTCGCAGTTAACTTCACAAATCGACTGCCTCGCGCCGTCGGCAGCATGCGCCGGCAGACCATTCCCCCTCCCGAGACCCCTATGTATTCACCGCAATCCCGGCCCAGTTGGCACACCAGGTGGGCCCAGCACATCGTCAGCGGACGCTATGTCGTCTTCGCCATCGTCGCCCTCATCACCGTCATCCTGGGCCTACAGCTCCAGCACCTGCGCTTCGAGGAAAGCGAATCGTCCTACTTCGCGCCGGACGACGCGCGGCTGCTGGCGGTCAAGCGCTTCGAGCGCACCTTCGGCAACGATGACAGCGTGGTGGTGCTGGTGGAGGACAAGAATGTCTTCTCGACCGCGCTGCTGGGCCGCGTCAAGGCCCTGGCCACTGCGCTGGAGAGGGACACGCCCTATGTGCGCGAGGTCTCCTGGCTGGGCTCGGCCGAAGTCATAAGCGCGCAAGCGGACACGCTGCATGTGGGAGCGCTGTTCAAGGACATCCCCTCCTCGCCCGCCGACCTGGCCAGGCTGCGCGAGCGCGCGCTCGGCGACCCGGCCCTGGCGGGGCGCTTCGTGTCCGATGACGGCACGCTGACGGCCATTGTCGTGGAGCTCAAGGCCTATCCGGGCGACCGCGAGCTACAGCGCAAGGAGGTCGGCCCGGCCATCGCCGCCATCGTCGCGGGCTTTCCCGATCTCAGGGTGCACCTCATCGGCGGGCCCGTCATGGCCCAGGCCTTCGACCAGCTGGTGGGCGAGGAGATCGCCCGCTTCGGACTGATCGGCCTGGTGCTGTTCGGCGTCATGCTGCTGGTGCTGCTGCGCAGCCTCAAGGCGGCGGTGATTCCGCTGGTGGTCATGGCACTGTCCGTGGTGTGGACCTTCGCGCTGGCGGCCGTGTTCGGCTGGCCGATGACGGGGCTGGCCGCCATGCTGCCGACGCTGCTGGTCAGCATCGGCATCTGCGATAGCGTCCACGTCATCGCCGACTACCAGCAGGAACTGGAGGACGGAACCGCGCATCCGCAGGCCGTGGTGCGCTCGCTGGAGCGGGTCGCCGTGCCCATCATGCTGACCACGCTGACCAATGTGGCTGCCTTCATTGCCTTTGGCGGCGCCCCGCTCAAGCCGATCAACCAGCTTGGCGTGTTGGCGGCCGTGGGCATCGTGATGGCGGCGGGCTTGTCGCTGGTGCTGGCGCCCGCCTTGCTAGCCAGCGGCCGGGCGCTGCGCCAGGCGCGGCCCGCGCATAAGCCTGAGGGTCAACGCGAAGGCCGGCTGGACCGCATGCTGCAGAACGCCGTCGGTTTCGCCATGGCCCGGCCGCGTTCGGTGGCCCTGGCCTTCCTTGCCGCCACGGTGCTGGCCATCGGTGCCGCGCACCGGGTCGAGCCGCAGACCAAGACCGTCGAGAGCTTCCCGCGCGGCGCGCCGCTGCGCCTGTCCTATGAACTGATGGATCAGCGCATGAAGGGCGCGATGGCGGTGGAGCTGGTGCTCACCGCCCCCCAACCCGATGGCGTGCGCGAACTCGACTTCCTGCGCCGCATGGCGGCCCTGCAGACGCGCATACAAACCCATCCGATGGTCACCGAGACACGCTCGCTGGCCGATGTCGTGGCCCGCACCAATCAGGCGCTGCATGGCGATGACCCGGCCTGGAACCGGCTGCCGGCAGCCGCAGAGCAGGCGGCGCAGTACCTGTTTCTCTACGAAACCAGCGGCGGCAAGTCGCTGGAGCGCCTGATGTCGTTCGACGGCTCGCAGGCCCGCATCACCGTGCGCACCCGCAGCCTGGACTCGCGCGATCTGCGCGAGCTGGAGGCCTTCATCGACCGCGAGGCCGCCGCCACACTGGCGCCGGACACGCGTCTGGCAGCGGCCGGCAACTTCGCGCTGGTGGTGGCGCTGTGCGATCTGATCGTGCGGGGCGAGATGCTGAGCTTCGGCCTCGCGCTGGCGGCCGTCGCGCTGCTGCTGCTTGCGATCCTGCGTTCGGTGCGGCTGAGCCTGATCGCGCTGGTGCCCAATGTGCTTCCCGTGGTTTTCGCCTTTGGGCTGATGGGCCTACTTGGCATCCCGCTGCACCTGCCGCTGATGATGCTGGCGCCGGTGGTTATCGGCGTGGCGGTGGACGACAACGTGCATTTCTTCGCCCACTTCAGGCGCCACCTGGGCGAGCTGGGCAACCAGGCGGCCGCGCTGCGCGCCACCGTGCGCCACATCGGCCGCGCGCTGCTGTTCAACTCCTCGGTGCTATTCATGGGCTTCGGCGCCTTCGTGTTCTCGCAGAGCACGGACTTGTCGGAGTTCGGCCTGGTCGCGGCCTTCGCCTTCCTGTGCGCGCTGATCTCCGATCTGCTGCTGGTGCCGGCCTTGCTGACGCTGTTTCCGCCGCGCGTGCCGGTGGCACAGATTCCGCCGCATGCGCAGGCCCAGTCGTAGCTCGCTGCCCGGCACGGGCAGCCGGGCATGGCGCAGCGCAATGGGTGGCGCATTGGGTGGCGCCTGCCTCGCACTAGCCTGCTCAGGCGCAGCGGCCTCCGGCAGCGCCCCCGGCACCGACGGCAGCACCGGCCCGTGGTCGGTCTCGGGCCACCTGATGTCGCAGCTGCGCGCACGCCTGGACGACGGCCATGCCATGAGCGCTACGCAGCGGGCCTGGATCGAAACCCAGTGGCAGTCGGGCCCCGTGTCCCTGCTGGCCTCGGGCTATGTGGACTGGGACCCGCTGGCCAGCTACCGCTCCTCCACCGTGCGCACGCGGCTGCACGAGCTGACACTGGGCACCTATGCCGGCGACTGGCGCATCGACGCTGGCAGGCGGCGGCTGCGCTGGGGCGCGGCGGACGGGCGCAGCGTGCTCGACCTGATCAACCCGGTGGACCTGTCGGACCCGTTCGTGGGCGGCATGCGCAACACCACGCGGCTGCCCTCCTGGATGGCGACGGTCGAGCGCGAGGCCCTGGGCGGGCGGCTGCAAATGGTGTGGGTGCCGCGCGCCGGCGTCGGCCGCCTGCCGGAATCGGGCAGCCCCTGGGAGCCTTCGGTGCTGCGCCAGCAGCGCGAGGCAGCAGGCGCCGCGCCCACGCGCGTCGAAACACCGGCCCGGCCCGAATACGGCCTGCGCTGGATCCGCTACGGCAACGGCTTCGACATCGAGATGCTGGCCTACCAGGGCCATGCGCGCGAGCCCTTATCGCTGGGCGACGGCCGCTTCGCCGCCCCGGCGGTACGCACCTTCGGCATGGCCGTGCAAGGCGTGCTTGGCGGCAACGGCCTGCGCGGCGAAATGGCCTGGGAGCCCCATGCATCGCTGCTGCAGGCCGCCACCGGCGCCCTGGGCCGCTCGCCGCGTCTGCGCGCCGTGCTGGGCTGGGACCGCCAGTTCGACGACGGCCCCTACGCCAACCTGCAGGCCTATTTCGACCACCAGGCGGCCTCGCCCCTGAGCCGTGGCCGCAGCCAGCGGCGCCACGGCCTGACCTACCTGGTGCGCGACCGCTTCATGGACTCCAGCCTGGAGATCGGCGCGCGCGGCGTGCTGCAGACCAGCGACCGCAGCGGCTCGGCCGAGCTGTACGCCCAATGGGAAGTGGACGATCAGTGGCGCCTGGATGCCGGTGTCATGCGCCTGTGGGGCCGCCCCACCAGCGAATACGGCCTGTGGCGAGGGCAGTCCTCGTTTCGCATCTCCGCACGCAGATCGTTCTAGCCATGGACCTGCGCCACAACCCCTTTTCCGCACGCGAAAAGCTTGACAACTTCATGCCAATATATCTTAATGAGAACCATTATCACTCCATAAAATTAGGCAGCTTTGACAATCAGGCTTTCCATCGCGGATCTGTTCGGGTTGCCACCGGAGCAGGCGCGCTTCGACACCACCGAAGTCGCCGCACCGGCCAGCGGCCAGGTCTGGCAGCTTCCACCCGAACATGGCCAAGGCCGCGTTTTCATCGCTCCCCTGCTCGGCGATGCCAGCCTGGCATTGATGGAGTCCACCTTCCACCAGGACACCGTGATCTACGCCGACGTGGTGGCCCAGCCGAACCTGAGCTTCACCGTCTGCCTGGAGGGCAGCCTGGTCAACGACACAGCGGGCAGCCAGCCCGTGCGCATTGCCCGCCAGGAGACGCTGTTCGCACGCTACCCGGCCACGACCTCGCATGCCGACAGCCATGTGAGCTCCCATTTCAAGGGCGGCGAGCGCGGCTGCTTCCTCACCATCCACCTGAGCCAAAAATGGCTGGAATCGGCCGAGGACGCCTTCGTGCTCGACCTGCTTGGCAATGCCTTGCTGCATGGCGTGCACCACTGCGGGCTGGGCTCCCAATGGATGCTGGCGGTGGCGCACGAGGTCGTGCAGTGCACGCACCAGCCGCACATCCAGTGGCATTACCTGTCGGCCAAGGTGCTGGAGCTGTGGTCGCACCAGCTGGAGCTGCTGCGCAAGCTGTCGCTGCCGCGCAACGTGGTGCCGCGCATGAAAGCGGCGGACCTGGCCTGCATCCACAAGGCCGCCCAGATCCTGGTCAGCGAGATGTGCAACCCGCCGACCCTGATCGAGCTGGCCTGGCGCGTGGGCATCAACGACAACAAGCTCAAGTCGGGCTTTCGCACGGTCTATGGCACCTCGGCCTTCAGCTTCCTGCAAAAGCAGCGCCTGCAGCGCGCGCGCCAGCTGATCAGCGAAGACGGCGTCGGCGTGATGCAGGCCGCGCAGATGGTGGGCTTTCGCAGCCCCAGCCATTTCTCGGCAATCTTCAAGGAGGCCTTCGGCGTGTCGCCCAGCGGCCTGGCCCTGGCCCCGGACACAGCCTCGCCGCCGCCCTCCTAGGCGCGCACGTGCACAGCGGCGGCCTCCCATCCACCCCTACGGAGCAGCCGACCCCATGAGCACCACCCCCTTGTCAGATACAACCGCCGCCGCCGAGGCGCGGCCCGGCTCCGCAGGCCTGCTGCGCCTGGCGCGCACCCAGCTGCCGCTGACGGCGGCCGCCAGCCTGCTGTCGCTGCTGGCCGCCCTGGTCCAGCTGGTGCCCTATGGCGTGCTGTACTCCATGGCCGTCGAGGTCTTTGCCGCCCAGCCCGATGCCGGGCAGCTGCGCCAGCTTGCCTGGATCGCGTTGGCGGCGCTGCTGCTGCGCTTTGGGTTCTCGGCCGGTTCCAGCCTGCTGGCCCATGTGGCGGCCTTTCGCGTGATGCACGACGTGCAGCTGCGCATGGCGCACAAACTGTCGCGCGTTCCCATGTCCTTTTTCTCGCGCCATGGCAGCGGCGATCTGCAAAAGGCCTTCATGAACGACGCGGTGGCGCTGGAAGGCTTCATCGCCCATGGCCTGCCCGACATGGTGGCGGCGCTGACCGTGCCGCTGGCCACCACGCTGCTGCTCTTCACCGTGGACTGGCGCCTGGCCCTGGCCTCGGTCGCAGTGCTGCCCGTGGCCCTCCTCCTGCAGGGCCTGTTCTTCGGCCGCCAGGCACGCGTGCGCATGCAGGAATGGCATGCCGTGCAGGCGCGCATCAACACCGCCATGCTCGAATACCTGCGCGGCATCCATGTCATCAAGACCTTCGGACTGGGCGCGCGCTCCTTCAGCGAATTGCGCGATGCCATCCACGGCTCGGTGCAATGGCTGTCGGACTACACGCGGCGCATGCGCGCCGTCTGGGTCGGCTTCACGGCCCTGCTGGGCTCCAGCCTGATCGCCATCGCCCCGCTGGGCGTGTGGCTACACCAGCGCGGCGAGGTCAGCCTGCCGGTGCTGCTGCTGTTCATCGTGCTCGGCCCGCAGGTGCTGTCGGCCTTTTTGCGCCTGACCTACGCGGGCGGCGACCTGATGCGCATCAGCGAAGGGCTGCGGCGCATCAATGCCATCCTCGACAGTCCCGAGCTGGAGGCGCCGGGCGCCACGGGCAGCGCCAGCCTGCCCGCGGGCAACGGCCTGTCGCTGGAAGGCGTGGGCTTCCGCTACGACGGCCGCGCCATCCTGCAGGACCTGAACCTGCAGATACCGGCCGGGCAGATCACGGCCCTGGTCGGCCCCAGCGGCGCCGGCAAGACCACGGTGGCACGCCTGGTGGCGCGCCTGTGGGATGTGGACGCCGGCAGCGTGCGCCTGGGCGGCGTGGACGTGCGCGACATGCCTCTGGACGCGCTGCTGGACCGGGTGTCCCTGGTGTTCCAGGAGGTCTTTCTGTTCGCCGGCTCGGTCGCCGACAACCTGCGCTTGGCCTGCCCCGACGCCACCGACGCGCAGCTGCAGGAGGCGGCGCGGCTGGCGCGCGCCCACGAGTTCATCTGCCAGCTGCCGCAGGGCTACGACACCGTGCTCGGCGAGCGCGGCGCACGGCTGTCAGGCGGCGAGCGCCAGCGGCTGTCGATCGCCCGCGCCCTGCTCAAGCAGGCTCCCATCCTGGTGCTCGACGAGGCCACGGCATTCGCCGATCCCGAAAACGAGGCGCTGATCCAGGACGCGCTGGCCGAGGTCTGCCGTGGCAGAACCGTGCTGGTCATCGCACACCGCCTGGCCACCGTGGTCGACGCCGACCGCATCGTGGTGCTAGACCAGGGCCGCGTCGTCGACCAGGGCCGGCATGCCGAGCTGCGCGCGCGCTGCCCGCTGTACCAGCGCCTGTGGGCCGACCAGCAAGAGGCCGCACACTGGGAGATCGGCGCCGCCGCGCCGCGCCCGGACCGGTCCCCGCAAGCCCCTCTTCCCAGCCTTTCCCGCGAGACACTGCCATGAACCTGCTTGAATTCCTGCGCCTGGGCGACGACCTCTCGGGCAAGCGCGATCCCCGACTGCTGCAGGGCATGGCCCTGGCCATCGGCGAGGCCCTGGCCGCGACCGCTCCGTATCTACTAACCTATGTGCTGCTCGACGATCTGTTTGCCGGCCAGCTGTCGCTGCAGCGCACCGGCTGGCTGGTGGCCGGCATCGCGCTGGCCCTGGCGGTGCAGATCGGCTTCGGCATTCCGTCGGTGTCGCGCATCTATGGCGCGGCCTACGGGCAGATGGGCGAGGCGCGCATTCGCCTGGCCGACCACCTGCGGCGGCTGCCCATGGGATTTTTCTCGCGCCGGCGCAGCGGCCAGCTGGCCGGCGTGCTGACCAGCGATATGGCGCTGATCGAAGACATCTGGTGCCACTTCATCGGCCTGTTCACCGTCTCGGCCGCCCTGCCGCTGTTCATGGGCCTGGCGCTGGTGGCCATCGACTGGCGCATGGGCCTGGCCATCTTCCTGACCCTGCCGCTTGCGGTGGTGGTGCTGCTGGGCGCGATGCGCCGCATGGACCGCGAAACACGGGCCCTGGTCCAGGCCTCGGACCACGCCAAGAACGCCAGCGCCGAATATGTGCAGGGCATTGCCGTGCTGCGCAGCTTCGGCCGCCAGGGCGAGGGCCTGGAGCGCCTGCGCCTGGCGCTGGCCCAGCTGCGCGACGCCGCCATCCGCATGGAGACCGGCCCCGCCCCGCTGATCCACGCCTTCAGCTTCATCACCGAGGCCGGCTTCGTCTGCGTGCTGCTGATCGGAAGCTACCTGCTCAGCGGCGGCACGCTGGGGGCGCCTGCATTTCTGATGTTCGCGCTGCTGGCTATCACCATGACACGCCGGCTGTCGGACCTGGGCATCGCGCTGTGGCTGCTGCGCTTCGCCCACAAGGGGCTGCCGCGCGTGCGCAACCTGCTGGCGCAGGCCCCACTGGCCGAGCCCGCGCAGGCCGAGGCGCCGACGCATTTCGAGATCCGGCTCGACGGCGTGTCCCTGGTCTACGACAGCGCCGCCGATGCCCGGCATGCGCTGCGCGACGTCAGCTGCACCCTGCCCGAGCGCTCGTTGACCGCTATCGTCGGTCCGTCGGGCGCGGGCAAGTCCTCGTTGATGAATGTGATCGCGCGGCTGTGGGAGGTGTCCGAAGGCAGCGTGCGCATCGGCGGCATCGACGTGCGCGCCATGCCTTTCGAGGACCTGCACCGCCATGTGGCCATGGTTTTCCAGGATGTGGTGCTGTTCTCGGGCACGGTGGCCGACAACTTGCGCGTGGGCCGGCCCGATGCCGACATGCAGGCCTTGGTGGCAGCCGCACAGCAGGCCCGGGCCCACGACTTCATCATGGCCCTGCCTCAGGGCTACGACACCCCGCTGGGCGAAGGCGGCGCGCGCCTTTCGGGCGGCGAGCGCCAGCGCATCGCCTTTGCCCGCGCCATCCTCAAGGATGCGCCCATCGTACTGCTGGACGAGGCCACGGCCAGCCTCGATGCCACCCATGAACGCGAACTGCAGCAGGCCATCGACCGGCTGACGCGCGACAAGACCGTGGTGGTCATCGCCCACCGCCTGCGCACGGTGCGACATGCCGACCAGCTGCTGGTGCTGGAAGGCGGCCGCCTGGTCGAGCAAGGCCGCCACGAGGCGCTGCTGGCCGCCGGCGGCACCTATGCGCGCCTGTGGCGCAGGCAGTCGGAAGTCCGTGGCTGGAAGCTTGCGGGCCGGGGTCAAGCCAAGGGCGAGGCCGCCCCCAGCACCACGACGGCGACGCGGTAGAAGGTGCCCTGCCCGGCAACGGTGCCGGACCACACGCCGCGCATGGGACGGGCAGACGTACCATCCGCTGGTCGCACCGAGAAGCGCTCGGAGCCATCGAAACAGACCTCCAGCTTGTGAAAGCCGTGCGCTAGCCCTCTCCCCTCGGCCTTGGTGTAGGCCTCTTTTGCGGTCCAACTGCGCGCCAGCCGGTCTCGTCGCTGCAACGGATGCATGTCCGCCAAGGCCGCGCATTCCGCAGGTGTCATGAACAGGCTGCGCGCCTCGTGCATGGCATCGAAGCGCTCCACGGCCTCGATGTCTACGCCTGGCTCCGAGCCATCGCGTGTCAGCGCGATCACGGCGCAACCACGCGAATGCGACAGGTTGAAACGCAGCAGCGGCTGCGCGTGGCCCGGACACAGGGCCGGCTTGCCGAACGGCCCGCGCACGAAGCGCAACTCCTGCGGCGCGCAGCCGCATTCAATCGCCAGCAGTTCGCGCAGCCTGGCATGCGATGCCACATAGACGGCCTGATCCGCTGCGTGGACGAAGCGACTGGCACGCGCCGCTTCATCAGCGTCCAACAACGACAGCATCTGCCGCAGCCGGTCGGGTGTCACGCATACCGGAACCAAGACCACCTGCGGTGCAGGCAAAACCGCTGGGATCGGCGGCTGCGCCAGCACGTTCATGCGGCGACTCTGAGCGGCGCTGCCTGCACCCCGTTCACACGGGCATGGTGCCGCCTGAAGAGCTGGAAGCGCTGCTCTCCGATGCGCTCGCGCATCTGAGGATCGCGGATACCCAGGCCCTCCGCCTGGGCCAAACACAGCACGCCGAGCTTGCCGACATGACGGTTTTCCTTGACCACCGCCACAGCCTCGGCGGCCTGCTCCAGCGGGTAGGATTGCGAGACGGTCGGATGGATTTTGCCCAGGCAGGCCAGGCGGTTGGCCTCGTAGGCCTCGCGGAAGTTGGCGCCATGCGAACCGATGATGGACTTGACATGCATCCACAGGTACCGGTTGTCGTAGACATGCTGGTAGCCCGTGGTCGAGCCACAGGTCACCACCTTGCCGCCGCGCCGCGCCACGAAAACGCTGGCCGAGAAGGTCTCGCGCCCCGTGTGCTCGTAGACGATATCGATCTCCTCGCCGCTTAGTAAGCGCTCGGCCGCGCCCCGGAAGGCCACCAGCTGGCGCATGTTGAGTTCGCCGTTGTCCTTGATGAAGCCGCCGCGCAGCCGCGAGCGGTCGATCACCATCTCGCAACCCAGCTCGCGCACCAGGGCCGCCTTTTCCGGGCCGGAGACCACGGCCACCGGGCGGCCGCCGCCGTTGAGCACGTACTGGATGCCCACCGCGCCCATGCCGCCCGAGCCGCCCCAGATCAGGACATTGTCGCCCTGCTTCATGCGCGCGCCGTTGCGCGACACCAGCATGCGGTAGGCCGTGCCCGAGACCAGGGCCAGCGAGGCGGACTCTTCCCAGCTCATGTGCTCGGGCTTGGCCATCAGCTGGCTTTCCTGCACCAGGCAGAACTGGGCCAGGCCGCCGAAGTTGGTCTCGAAGCCCCAGGCCCGCGCATCGGGATCGACCAGCGGGTCGTCGTGCCCGGCCGGATCGATCAGGCCGAAGACGCTGGGATTGACGGTCACGCGGTCGCCCGGCTTCCAGCGCGTCACGCCCTCACCCACGCGCACCACCACGCCAGCCGCGTCGCTGCCCAGGATGTGGTAGTCCTGCTGGTGCAGGCGCCCGCGCGGATGGCTTTGCGCGTACTGGGCCAGGAACTGGTGGGTGGACAGGGGCTCGAAGATCGCCGACCAGACGGTGTTGAAATTGATGCCGGAGGCCATCACGGCCACCACCGCCTCGCCCGCGCGCGGCTCGGGGATGGGCACCTGCACGGGCTTGAGCGAGCGGCGCGGGTCTTTGTCCTCGGTGTCCATGCCGACGAACATTTCCTGGTCCTCGCGCAGGGTGGCCAGCGCCTGCATGGACTCGGGCAGACGCAGGTTCGCAAAATCGGCGCTGCTGGCCTGGGGGGACTCGATCATGTCGAGCAAGGTGGTGAGTTCGGTGGACAGCTTCATGCGAAGGACTCCTGGGTCAGAGGGGAGGTCAGATGGGGGGCCAGCGTGCGGCCCACCAGGGCCGGCACCGACAGGGCCGGGTCGGAAAGATAGAAGTGGCCGCCGCTGAAGCGCTGCAACGCGAAGCCGGCATGCGTATAGGGGGCCCAGGCCTGCACCGCCTCCAGCGGCGTCACACCGTCGTCCGTGGCGGCCAGGGCGGTGATCGGGCATGGCAGAGGCTGCCAGCTGCTGCGGTGCCAGCGCTCGATGAGTTCGAGGTCGGCACGCAACACCGGCTCCATCATGGCCATGTAGTCCGGGTTCTCCAGCACGCTGCGCGGCGTGCCGCCGCGCGCGCCCAGAGCCGCGAGGAACTCGGATCGGGGCAGGCTGTGGATGGGCGCGGCGTCGGCAATGTGCGGCGCCCGGCAGGCCGAAACCCACAAATGCACCGGCGTGCGCCCCATGCGCTGCAGCGCGCAGACCAGCTCATAGGCGACCACCGAGCCCATGCTGTGGCCGAACAGCGCGAACGGCTGGTCCAGCCAGGGCCGCAGCTGCGCCACCAGTTCGGCCACCAGCACCGTCATCTGGCGGTAGGCGGGCTCGCCGATGCGGTTCTCGCGCCCCGGCGCCTGGATGCGGCAGACCTGCACGCCGGCCGGCATCTGCGCCTGCCAGCCGCGGTAGAACGAGGCGCCGCCGCCCGCATGCGGCAGGCAGAACAGACGCAGGCGCGGCTCCGACGCCATGGCCTCGGCCTGGATCCAGCTCTTGGGCGGGCTCATTGCGCCAGCTCATCGGCGGCCGCTTCGGCCACCAGGTGCTCCACCCACTGCCCGACCTGGCCGGCCTGCATGCAGCTGAAGTGGTCGCCGGCGATGTCCGCCGTCACCAGCCGATCGCACAGGCCGTGCCACGGGGCTGCGGCATCCAGATCGGCCGCGGCGCCCTGGCGGGCGCGCAGCAGGGTCACCGGCACCTCGCCCAGCGCGCGCGGCACATGCTGCGCCACGGCCTCGACATGGTGGCGAAACAGCGCGAAGCGCGCCCCCAGGCCGTCGGCGTTCCAGCCCGTGGCGGCGGCCAGCTGGTCCACGACCCGCTGCAGGGCCGGCCCGTCGGCGGCCGGCAGGCCGTCCAGCCAGGCCGCCAGCTGCGCCGGCGTGGCGCCCCGCGCCGGTGGTGCCACCAGGCCGTCGGGCCAGGCCTGGGCCGGCGCCGGCAGGTCCAAGCCGACCGCGAACAGCGCCAGCGTGGCCAGCGGCCGGTCCACGAGGGCGGACGGCAGCGGCACGGTGTCGATCAGCAGCAGCCGCTCGACGCTTTCCCCTGCGTCGCGCAGCTGGCAGGCGGCCTCCCAGGCCAGCACGCCGCCAGAGCTGAATCCGCACAGGCGGTACGGCCCCTGCGGCTGCACCTGGCGCAGCGCATGCACATAGCCATGCGCCATCGCCTCGATGGTCAGCGGCGGGTGCTGCGGCGACTGCAGGCCGTGCAGCACCCGGCCAGCCTGGCCCAGGGCCTGGGCCAGGGGCTTGAAGACGGACACCTCGCCGTCGCTGCCGTGGAAGCCGAACCATGCGCATTCGCGGCCTGCGGGCCGGCCCGGCGTCAGCCGCACCACCAACTCGCGCGGGCCCGGCACCGCGCCGCCCGCGCAGGCCGCCATGGCCGCCAGTTCGGGCTGCGCGAACACCTGGCGCACCGACAGCGCCATGCCATGGCGCTCCTTCATGCGCACGCACAGCCGCGTGGCCAGCAGCGAATCGCCGCCCAGTTCGAAGAAATGGTCGCGCCGGTCCACGCTGGGCAGTGAGAGCAGGGCGCACCACTCGGAGGCCAGCGCCTGCTCGGCGGGTGTGGCCGGCGGCTGGCTCTCGCGCGGCGCCACCGCCTGCGGCTGCAGCGCGGGCAGCGCGGCTCGATCGACCTTGCCGTTGGCGCTCAACGGCAGGCGGTCGAGCACCATGCAGTCGGCGGGCACCATGTACTGCGGCAGGCGTTCCTGCAGGAAAGCCCGCAGCGCCTCGCCGTCGAGGGCGGGCGCGCCCTCGGCCAGCACCACGTAGGCGGCCAGCGCCTGCTTACGCTGCGACGCGGCCCCGGCGCGGCTGCGCCCGCCGTCGCTGCCGATGGCCAGCACCAGGGCCTCGCCCACGGCCGGATGGGCGCGCAGGGCCGCCTCGATCTCGCCGAGCTCGATGCGGTAGCCGTTGACCTTGACCTGGTGGTCGCGCCGGCCGTGGAACTCGATGTAGCCCTGCGGATGGAAGCGCCCCAGGTCACCGGTGCGGTACAGGCGCTCGCCCGTGGCCGGATGCACGATGAAGGCGGCGTCGGTGCGCGCGGCATCGCCCCAGTAGCCCAGGGCCAGGCCGATGCCGCTGATGTACAGCTCCCCCACCACCCACTCGGGGCAGGGCTGCAGGGCGCCGTCCAGCACATGGAAGCCCTGGTTGGCAAGCGGCCGGCCGTAGGGAATGCTGCGCCAGTCGACCTGCACGCGATCGACACGGTGGTGTATGGACCAGATCGAGGCCTCAGTCGCGCCGCCCAGGCTGGTCAGGCGTGCCTGCGGCGCCGCCGCCTGCAGCGACAGCGGCAGCGACAGCGGGATCCAGTCGCCGCTGAGCAGCACCGTGCGCAGGCTGCGCAGTGCGTGGGGGTCGCTGCCGGCCTGCTCCAGCAGCATCTGGCACAGCGCGGGCACGCTGTTCCATACGCTCACGCCATGGCGCGCCATCAGGGCCAGCCAGTGCTGCGCGTCGCGCAGGCCGTCGGCCTCGGGCAGGACCAGGCAGGCGCCGGCCGCGAAGCTGCCGAAGATGTCGTGCACCGACAGATCGAAGCTCAGCGCCGACAGGCCCAGCAGCCGGTCGCCAGCACCGATGCCGAAGCGCCGGTTGATGTCCAGCACCGTGTTCAGCGCCCCCCGGTGGTCGATCATCACGCCCTTGGGCGTGCCGGTGGAGCCAGATGTGAAGATGATGTAGGCCAGTTCGCCGGCCTGCGCGGCATGCCATGCGAAGCCCCGTGCCTCGGCCGCGCAGGCCTGCAGGGCATCGGCCCCGGGCAACTGCAGCAGCTGCAGCCCGTCAGGCCAGGCCAGCGGGGCATCGCCGGCACCGACGATGGCATGGCGGATGCCGCAGGCCGCCAGCAGTGCCTGGCGCCGCGCCTCGGGCCACTGCGGGTCGATGGGCACATAGGCCGCGCCCGCCGCCAGGGTGCCGATCACGCCCAGCACCTGCTGCCAGCCCTTGGGCGCGACGACTGCCACGCGGTCACCGGGCTGCACGCCGGCCTGGCGCAGGCGCCAGCCCACCCACTGGGCGCCATCGTACAGCGCCTGGTAGCTCAGCTGCTGTTCGCCGGCGATCAGCGCCGTGCGCTGCGGCGTGGCGGCCACCGTCCGACGCAGCGGCGCCAGCAGGTCCATGGGTCCCTGCAGCAGCGTGGCGTCGGCGGTGTCGTTGTAGCCGGTGCGGCGCTGCGCCTGGTCGGCCGGCAGCGCCACCGGCGCCACCTCGCCCCAGGCTGCGTCGCTGTCGTCCGCCAGGCGGTCCAGCAGCCGGCAGTAGGCGCCGAACATGGCGTCGAGCAGCCCCTCGGGGAACAGCGCATCGACCGTGTCCCAGCAGACATTGAGACGTCCGCCGTGGTCGTGCACATGGTTGTCTATCCACACCTGGGGCGTCTGGCTGATGGTATAGACCAGCTCGCCCAGCCGGCCGGCCTGGCGCTCGCGCTCGGCATGGTCGGTGTCGGCCTGTTCGGCCAGGCCGAAGGTGCTGGTGAAGACCACGGGCATGGCGGCGCGCTGGGCGCCGTCGCGGCGCGCGATCTCGCGCATCACCTGCACGCCGGTGAAGCTGTCGTGCGCCTGGTCGCGCAGCAGCTGCTGCTGCAGCTGGCGCGCGCGCTGCTCGAAGGGCAGCGCGGCATCGCCGCCGGCGGCCAGCAGGATCAGCGAGGTGAACTCGCCCACGATGTCGTTGACCTGGGGATGCACTGGCAGCCGGTTGAAGGTCGGCACATTCAGTGTGAAGCGCGGTGCGGCGCTCCAGCGCGCCAGCACCTCCGAATACACGGCCAGCAGCAGCCCCGAGGGGGTGAGGCCGGCGCGCTCGGCGCCGCGCTGGCGCAGGCGCTGCCAGGTGGCGGGAGACAGGCTGTACTCGCGCCGGCCAAAGCGCGGCGCGCGCAGCTGGGCCGGGTCCATGGCCAGCGGCAGCTGGGGCGCCGCCGGCAGCTCGTCCAGGCGCTGCATCCAGTAGTCACGGGCACGCACATGCTCGGCGCCCTGGCGGTGGCGCTGCAGCGCCTGCGTGTAGTCCCGAAAGCCCAGGCCCAGCGGCACCAGCGGCTGCTCGGGCCGCGTGTAGCAGGCCACCCATTCGCTCATCAAAATGCCGATGCTGCGCCCGTCGGTCATGATGTTGTCCAGGCTGATGTGCAGCCTTGTGCGCTGGTCATCCAGGCGGCTGGTGCGGATGTCGAACAGCGGCCAGCGGTCGGTGCGCGGCACGCGGTGCGACATCTCGTCGCGCACGGCCTGCAGGCGCTGCCGACGCAGGTCGGCGGTGTCGCCGCGCAGGTCGAGTTCGGCGATGTCGTAGGCCGGGACCTCGGCCAGGATGCGCTGCATGCCGTCCGGCGCGATCACGCAGCGCAGCATCTCGTGGCGCGCCACGAGTTCGCGCCAGGCCCAGGCCAGCCGCTCGCGGTCCAGCCACTCGCAGTCCAGCTCCATGTAGCCGTGGCAGGCCACGCTGCCCAGGGACATGTCCTGGTCGCGGCCGATCCAGTAGGCCTGCTGCACGTCGGTCAGCTCGAAAGGCAGCGCCGCGTCAGCCGGGCATGGCTGCAGCAGCGCCGGCAGCGCCTCGGCGCCGGCCGTGCCCGCCGTATGCGCCAGCGCCGCCAGCTTGCGCGCCATGGCCGCGACATTCATCTCGGCCATGAGTTCATTGGGCCGGATCTGCAGCCCCAGGGCCTGGCCCAGGCGGTGCGTGAGGTCGAGGAACATCAGCGAGTCGATGCCCAGGTGCAGCAGGTCAGCGTCGGGCGGGATGGCCGACGGTGCGCGGCGCAGCAGCCGGCCCACCGAGCGCTGCAGATGCAGGGCCAGCAGCTGTTCGCGCGCCGCCGCGTCGGGCGCGGCCTGCAGAGCGGCACGCACCTGTGCGCCATCGGCGGCTTCGGCGCCGGTGGCGGTCTCGGCCCGGTCGGCCGCGGCGAACGCCGCCGCGGCCACGGGCCGGAAATAGCCGGCCAATTGCGTCGGCGGATGGCCGCGCAGCAGCAGCGACCAGTCGGCATCGAAGACACCGAGGTGCGGCGCACCGCTGGCCAACGCCAGCGACAGCAGCTCCAGCGCGCGGGCCGGAGTGAAGCTGCGCAGGCCGCCGCGTTCGAGCCGCTGCAGCTGGGCGCTGGCGGCCACCGTGCCGACGTCCGACCAGGCGCCCCAGCTGATGCTGAGCGCCGGCAGCCCGCGCGCCTGGCGGTAGGCCGCCAGGGCGTCGAGGAAGGCATTGCCCGCCACATAGTCAGGCAGTCCGCGCGCCGGCACCAGGGACACCGAGGAGGAGTACAGGAGGAAAAAGTCCAGCGGCGCCTCTTCGGTGGCGCGGTGCAGGTTCCACGCGCCCTCGACCTTGGGCGCCATCACTTCGAGCGCGCGCTCCAGCGGCGGCAGATCGCCCAACTGTGCTGCATCGGTGACCACCGCGCAGTGCACCACGCCCTTGAGTGGCCGCTCCAGCACCGCCACCAGGGCGCCCAGGGCGGCTGCGTCGCGCAGGTCCGCCTGCGCCACCTGCACAGTCACGCCCTGTGCCTGCAGCGCGTGGATAGCGGCCAGGGCCGCCGCCGCGGGCGCATGGCGGCCCGCCAGCACCAGGTGGCGCGCGCCCTGGGCAGCCAGCCAGCGGGCCGTCTCCAGGCCCAGGCCGCCCAGGCCGCCCGCGATCAGATAGCAGGCCGCGGGATCGCACGCCGGCGGGCGCGGCGCCTGCAGCGGCACCGGGTGCCGCTGCAGGCGCGGCACCAGCCGGCGCCGACCCCGCAGTGCCTGCTCACCCTCCACGCCTTCCCCAACACTACCCTTCAGCAGGGCCGCCAGCAGCTGCTGTGCGCTTTCGCGCACCGAGGCCAGCGGGTCCAGGTCGCACAGCGCCAGGCGCAGCTCGGGATGGCCCAGCGCAGCCACCTGGCTGAAGCCCCACAGCGGCGCCTGCGCCAGCGCCGGCGCTTCGCCGGGCGCCACGGCCTGGGCGCCGCGCGTCACGATGGCCAGCTGCGCCAGGCCCGGCACCTCGGCCGCGCCCAGCGCGCCCAGCAAGCCGAGCAGCTCGCCCAGGCTTTGCTGCTGGGCCGCGCGCAGCTCCTCCCCAGTGGTCTGGGCATCGAGCAGGGCATCGAGGCCGCGCAGATGGACGATGCGGCCAAGCCCACCCTGCTGACCGCACACCCACACGCGCAGCCGCTCGCCCAAGGCCGGGAAGTCGGGCTGGTCAATGCGTTCGACCTGCTGGCCGCAGGCCTGCAGCCCGTCGGCCAGCGCCCTGCCCACGCCCCCGGCGTCGCAGACGATGAACCAGTGGCCGGACGGCAGCGACGCGGCGGCCGCGCCGGCCGCGCCGACCGCACCAGCCGTGCCCACCTGTGGCGCCGGCAGCGCCTCCCAGGCACGGCGGTAGACCGGCGCGTCCGTGTGCAGCGCCGGTGCCGGTGCCGGCGCGGGCGCGGGCGCACGCCGCGCCAGCAGCACGCGCTCGCCCAGCGCCGACGCCACGCAGTCGGCACCGGGCAGGCTGGCCTGGGCGTCGAAGCCCAGCCCGTCCAGCAGGCCGTGCCACTGCGCCTCGGTCATGAAGGGCTGGATGCCGCGCAGTTCGGTGTCGCGCACCACGGGCAGCAGCAGGCCGGTGGTGATCTCGCCGATCAGCGTCTCGCGCACGATCTCGTACATCACCAGCACGCCCGAGGGCTGGAGCAGGTCGCGCACATGGGCCATGGTGGCGCGCAGGTCGGCGGCCGCGTGCAGCACGTTGGAGGCCAGGATCAGGTCGAAGGACTGCGGCTGCAGCCCCTGCTGCTGCGGAGCGCGGTCGATGTCGAACAGCTGGTAGCGCACGAAGGGGTGCTCGGCGAAGCGCTGCGCCGCGCGGTCCAGGAACAGCGGCGAGACGTCGCTGAAGACATATTCGCAGCGCCCGGCCGGCAGATGCGCCAGCACCTGGCGCGTGGTGGCACCGGTGCCGGCACCGATCTCCAGCACGCGCAGCGGGCGCGTGCCGGCCTGCAGCGCGAACGTGCGCACCAGCTCGCTGACCAGCCCGTTGAAGTAGCGCGAGGTCGGCAGGTCGGCGTAGATGCCTTCGGCGCTGGTCAGCGAATCGTTGCCCAGCATGGCTTCGAGGCCGCTGGTGCGGCCCGCCAGCACCGCCGCCAGCTGCTCGGCCGCCTGCAGGAACACCGGCCGGAAGTCCGGCGAGGCCTCCCAGGCCGGCGCGCACTGCGCGGCCAACTGCGCCATGTGCGCGTCGTCGGGGGGGGTGAAGCCGCCATAGACGCCGTCGGCGCTGCGCTGCAGGTCGCCGGACTCGGCCAGCGCCTGCAGCAGGCGTTCCAGCAACTGGTGAAAGCGCGCCTGCACGCCGCCGCGCCGTGCCAGCACGGCCACGGTGTGGGGCTGGCCGTCCTCGGCGAACAGGGCCAGGCGCTCGAAGGCGCGCAGCACCGAGGCGCGCGCATGGGCCAGCAGCAGCTCTTCATGGGCGCGCAAGGTCGGCAGGCCCAGCGCGGGCAGGCCCGCCTCGGCCTGGGCGCGGCCCGCCGACAGCATGGCCTGCCAACCAGGTGAGGGCGAGGCCGGCGCCGATGCGGATGCCGCGCCGCCATGCAGGCCGCGATCGACGGCCTCCAGCCAGTAGCGCTGGCGTGCGAACGGGTAGCCGGGCAGCGGCACGCGCCGCGCCGGCAGGCCACCGGTCAGCCCCTGCCAATCCAGCGCCACGCCGCGCGTGTACAGGCGCCCGGCCGCCAGCAGCCACTGCGCCTGGTCGTCGAGGTCGCGCTTGAGCGTGGCGATGCAGTCGATGTCCGTGTCTGGCCCCAGGCAGTCGGCGGCCAGGCGCGCCAGCACCGGATGGGGGCCGCATTCGAGCAGCACATCCACCTGCAGCTCGCGCGCCAGGCAGTCCACGCCGGCCGCGAACAGCACGGGCTCGCGCAGGTGGTCACACCAGTAGCGCGGCCGGGTGATCTCATCGTCGGCGACGACGCGGCCGTACAGGTTGGACACCACGGGCATGCGCGGCGCGTGCAGCGTCACATGGGCCACGCTGCGCTTGAAGTCGTCGAGCACGGCATCCATGCGCGGGGAGTGGAAGGCGTCGGCGATGCGCAGCGGGCGGGTGCTCACGCCCTGCGCCTGCAGGGCCTGGTCGAAGCGCTGCATGGCGGCGCTGCCGCCCGCCACCACTAGGTTGCGAGGGCCGTTGATGGCGGCGATCGACAGGTCGTCCTCGAAGCCGCGCAGGCCGGCGCGGACCACGGATTCCTCGGCCAGCACCGCCAGCATGCAGCCCCGGTCGCCCTCGATGGCTTCGGTCAGGCGGCCGCGCGCGGCCACCAGGCGCAGCGCATCGGGCAGACTCATCACGCCGGCCACGCAGGCGGCGACGAACTCGCCCAGGCTGTGCCCCGCGACGGCACAAAAGCGCACGCCGGCCGCTGTCCAGGCGCGGTACAGCGCGTATTCCACAGCGAACATCGCGGGTTGTGCATGGTCGGTGCGCTGCAGCAGCGCCGTGTGGGCGCCGAACAGCACCTCGGTCAGCGGCTGCTGCAGCACGCCGTCCAGCGCCTGCGCGCAGGCATCGAGGGCCTCGCGGAACGCCGGGTGCGAGGCATACAGGCCCGCCGCCATGCCCGCGTACTGGGCGCCCTGCCCCGTGAACAGCGCTGCCACCCGGGGGGCGGCGGTCGCGCGCGCACCCAAGCTGGCCCGTTCGCCCAGGGTGCCCAGCCGGGCGTAGCCGTCCAGGCCGGCGACCAGGTCGGTGCGATCCAGGCCGAGCACGGCCAGCCGGTGCGCGCCGTCGTGGCGGCGTCCGGCCAGGGCCGTGTGGCAGGCATCGTGCAGCGCGGGGGCGTCCCCGGCCTGCAGCACCGCCGCGTGGCTGGCGGCCAGGGCGCGCAGCTGCGCCTCGCTATGCGCGTTCAGCAGCAGCAGGCCGGCCGCAGTGGCGGCCGACGCGCTGGCGTCCGCTGCCGGCGCCTCTTCGAGGATGACATGCACATTGGTGCCGCCGAAGCCGAAGGAGCTGACTCCCGCGCGGCGCGGCGCCGGCCCCTCCTGCCAGGGCCGCAGCACGGTGTTTACGAAGAAGGGGCTGCGCGCGAAATCGATCTTGGGATTGGGCTGGGTGTAGTGCAGGCTCGGCGGGATCGCGCGGTGGCGCAGCGCCAGCACGGCCTTGATGAAGCTGGCGATGCCGGCGGCCGCGTTCAGGTGGCCGATATTGGTCTTGACCGAGCCCAGCGCGCAAAAGCCGGTGCGCCGAGTCTCGCCCCGGAAGGCGCGCTCCAGCGCCTGCACCTCGATGGGGTCGCCCAGCTCGGTGCCCGTACCGTGGGCCTCGACATAGCCGATGCTGTCGGGGCTGACGTCGGCGGCGGCCAGCGCCTGGGCGATCACGCGCGCCTGGCCGGCCACGCTGGGCGCGGTATAGCCGATCTTGTCGGCCCCGTCGTTGTTGACCGCCGAGCCGCGCAGCACGGCCAGCACCGTGTCGCCGTCGCGCAGCGCCAGGTCAAGCCGCTTGAGCACGACCACGCCCGCGCCATTGCCGGCCACCGTGCCGCCGGCGCGCGCGTCGAAGGCGCGGCAATGGCCGTCGGGCGAGAAGATCATGCCGGCCTGGTGCTCGTAGCCCATGGTCTGCGGCACGGAAATGTCGGCACCGCCGGCCAGGGCCATGCTGCATTCGCCGGACAGCACGCTCTGCGCCGCCATGTGCACCGCCAGCAGCGAGGTGGAACAGGCGCTTTGCACGCAGACGCTGGGACCGGTCAGGCGCAGCTTGTAGGACACGCGCGTGGCCAGATAGTCCTTGTCATTGCCCATCAGCAGTTGCAGCAGCGAGGTCAGCCCGCCGCCGGTGAGCCGGGGCGCGGCCGCCAGCATGTAGGTGCTGATGCCGCTTCCCGCGTAGACGCCTACCTCGCCGGTCGCCGGATCGCCGGGCGCATAGCCGGCGTTCTCCAGCGCATGCCAGCAGCATTCGAGGAAGACCCGGTGCTGGGGGTCCATCAGCTCGGCCTCGGCGGCCGTGACCTTGAAGAAGTCGGCGTCGAAGGCGTCGGCGTCCTCCAGCACCGAGGCGGCGCCGATGAAGCCGGGCCGCGCCACCTGCTCGGCCGGAAAGCCGGCGGCGCGCAGTTCGTCGGGGCCGAAGCGGCGGATCAGTTCGTCGCCTTGGGCCAGGTGCTGCCAGAAGGCATGGACATCGGGCGACTGGGGAAAGCGCCCGGCCATGCCGATCACGGCCACGGCGTCGGGATGGTCGAGCACCGCAGTGCCCAGGGATTGGCCAGCAGCCGGGGAGAAAGTCGAGGGATTCATGGATGGTCTTCGGCGAATTGGGGGCCGGTGGAGGGGGTGGCGGCCGGCCGCTGGGGCCGGCGCCTGGTCTGGGCGGCACGCGCGCGGGCCTGGGCCATCAGGTTGTCGGCGTCGGCCGGCCCGTCCTGCGCCAGGTGGCGCGCCAGGGCGCGCACGCTGGCATGCTCGAACAGGGCGACGATGGACAGGCTGCGCGCCAGCTGCGCCTCCAGCGCCTGGTGGATGGCGACGATGTCCAGCGAGCTGGCGCCGATGTCGAAGAAGTTGTCCTGCGCGCTGACAGGCCCGCAGGCCAGCCGCTGCTCGACGGCGTCGGCCACCAGGCGCTCCATGGCGTCGGCCGGCGCCACATGGGCGGCGGCGCGCTGGGCCTGGAAGTCGGGCGCCGGCAGCGCCTGGCGGTCCACCTTGCCGTTGGCCGACAGCGGCAGCCCGCCGTCCAGCCGCACCCAGGCGGCGGGCAGCATGTAGCGCGGCAGCTGTTCGACCAGGAAGGCCTGCAGGTCGGCCTGGGTGGCCGTGGCCTGGTCGGCCGGCACCACGTAGGCGACCAGCCGGCGCTGGCCCGCGGCGTCGGCCACCACTTGGACCACGGCCTGGCGCACGTCGGCATGGCGTACCAGCACGGACTCGATCTCGCCGAGTTCGATGCGGTGGCCGCCGACCTTGACCTGGAAGTCCTCGCGGCCCAGGAATTCGACATAGCCCTCGGGACAGAAGCTGCCCAAGTCGCCCGTGAAGTACAGGCGCTCGCCGGTGGCGGGGTGGAACACGAAGCGCTCGGCCGTCTTGTCGGCATCGCCCCAGTAGCCGCGCGCCAGTCCGTCGCCGCCGATGTACAGGCGCCCGACCGCATGCTCGGGACAGGGCTGAAGCGCGTCGTCCAGCACCTGGATGGTCTGGTTGACCAGTGGCATGCCGTAGGGGATGCTGCGCCAGCCCGGGCGCACCTCGGACACCGGGTACTGGATGGACCAGATGGCCGCCTCGGTGGCCCCGCCCAGGCTCAGCAGCGCGGCGCTGGGCGCGGCCTGGGCCACGGCCCCGGGCAGGTCCAGCGGGATCCAGTCGCCGCTGAGCAGCACGGCACGCACCCCGTCCAGCGCGCCGGGCGCATGGCGGTGGGCCAGCAGCATCTGCATCAGCGCCGGCACACTGTTCCACACCGACACGCCGTGCTCGCGCAGGCACTGCCACCAATGGGCGGGGTCGCGCTCATGCCCGGCCTGCGGCATGACGATGGCGGCGCCCGCGGCAAGCGTGCCGAAGATGTCGAAGACCGACAGGTCGAAGCTCAGCGAGGAAAGGGCGAACACCCGGTCCTCGGCATCCAGTTGGAGCCGGGCCTGCAGGTCCAGCAGGGTGGTGCGCACCGCACCATGCTCCATCATCACGCCCTTGGGGCGGCCGGTGGAGCCCGAGGTGAAGATCACATAGGCCAGGTCGTCGGCGCGGCAGGGCCAGGTCCGGAGCTCGACCTCCGGACCTGGCACGGCATCGGTGACCACCAGCCGCTGCAGCGCGGCCGGCCACTGCAGGGCGGCGTCGGCGCGTGCGTCAGTCACCACCCAGGTGGCGCCGGTCTGCTGCAGCAGTTCCTCGCGGCGCGCCTGCGGCAGCTCGGGGTCGATGGGCACATAGGCCGCACCGCTCATCTGGATGCCCAGCGCGGCCACCACCTGGCGCCAGCCCTTGGCGCAGCTGATGGCGACCAGCCGGTTCGGCGCGGCGCCGCCCTCGCGCAGCACCTGGGCCACGGCCTGGGCGCGCCGCGCCAGCTCGCCGTAGGCGATGCGCGTCTCGCCATCGATCACGGCGACGGCCTCGGGCTGGCGCGCGGCCTGGCGCAGAAAGGCCGCGTACAGGGGTTCGTCGGACTCGGCCGCCAGCGCATCGTCGCGCGTGGCGTTGTACTGCCGGCGGCGCTGCTGCTGGTCCGCAGGCAGCGCCACCGGCAGCTCGCGCTGCCAGGCCGAGGCGTCGTCGGCCAGCTGGCGCAGGCTGTCGGCATAGGCCGCGAACATGGCCTCGATCAGCCCCAGCGGGAAGGCCTCGGCCACATGGTCCCAGTGGATGCACAGGCCGCCGCCCTCCTCGTAGACCTGGTGGTCCAGCAGCACCTGGGGGGTCTGCGTGATCGAGTAGGCCAGCCGTCCCAGCTGTTCGCGCCCGGTATCGAGCTGCTCGCTGACGTCGCCCACCTGCAGCGCGCTGGTGAAGACCACCGGCATGAGTTTCTGGCCCTGGCCCGGCGAGCGCCCGGCCCAGTCCTGCAGCACGCGCACGCCGCTGTAGACGCGGTGTTCGAGGTCGTCGAGAAAGCGCTCCTGAATGCGCCGGGCGCGAGCCGCGAACGAGGGGTCCTGGCCGTCGGCCAGCGCCTCGACGCCCAGCAGCAGGGTCGCGGTGAAGTCGCCCACGATGTCGTTCATCTCGGGGTGCCAGGGCTGGCGGTTGAACAGCGTCAAGTTGAGCGTGAAGCGCGGATCGCGGCTCCAGCGCCGCAGCACATGCGAGAAGGCGGTCAGCAACGCCACCGTGGTGGTCACGCCGATGGCGCGCGACTGCTGGCGGATGGCCTGCCACTGCGGCGCGGCCAGCGCCAGGCGCAGGCGCGTGAAGTGCGGCTGGCGCAGCTCGCCCAGCTCACGGGCCAGCGGCAGGGCCGGGGCCGGCGCCAGCGTCTCCAGCCGCTGCTGCCAGTGGCGCTGCGCGCGCGCATGGGCCTCGCCGCCTTCCTGGGCCTTGAGGGCCAGCACGTAGTCGCGAAAGCTCAGCGTGGTGCGCGGCAGCCGCAGCTGCGGGTCGCGGTAGCAGCGCAGCAGCTCGCCCTGGAAGATGAAGTTGCTGTAGACGTCGGAGACGATGGCGTCGAAGCTCCAGTGGATGCGCTGGCGCTCGCCGTCGATCAGGCTGACGCGCACGTCGAACAGCGGCCAGCGGTCGGCCGGGCGCACCTCGTGCGACATGTGCTCGCGCAGCGCCAGCAGCGCCTGCTCGCGCGCCGCCGCCTCCAGGCCGCGCAGGTCCTGCACCGCCACCTCGAACGGCGGCACCTCGGCCAGGGTCTGCTGGCGGCCGCTGTCGTGGACCACCGTGCGCAGCATGTCATGGCGCGCGATGACCTGTTGCCAGGCCTGGCGGTAGCGCTCCACATCCAGGCCTTCGATTTCGAATTCGAGGTAGGCATGGCTGGAGACATTGCCCAGCAAGAAATGGCGGTTGCGCCCCAGCAGGTAGCCCTGCTGTATGTCGGTCAGCGGATAGGGGTCATGGCGGTGGGCGGTGTCGGGTTCGATCTGCGGCACGGCGCTGGCGGCCGGAGCCGCCATGGCGACCCCTTCGCCGCGCAGCAGCCGTTCCATGAGTGCGCGTTGCTGCGCGTCGAGACGGTGGGAGCTCATACGGGGACCTCTTCGGAAAGCGCCAGCGCGACCTGCTCGGGCGACATGCCGCGCACCTGCAGGTACACGGCCGCCACGCGTTCGGTCAGCCCGGGCCGGGCTTCATGGTTGGCGATGTGGCGCGCGATGCGCGCGATGGTCTGCTCGGCGAACAGGGTCCGCACCGGCAGGTCGAATTGCAGGGCCTCGCGCATCTCGGCCATCAGCGGCAGGGCCAGCATGGAGTCGCCGCCCAGGGCCAGGAACGCGTCGTCCGTGCCCACGCGCTCCAGTCCCAGGCGCTCCTGCCACAGCAGGGCCAGCACGCGCTCGGTGGCGCTGGCCGGCGCCACATAGGCCGGGCCGTCCAGCGGCCGCGCAAGGGTGGCGTCGGCAGCGTCACGCCGCAGGTCGGCGTTCTCGAACAGCGCCAGCGCCTGGCCCGTGGCCTCGGCGCGCGCGGCCAGCAGCGCCGGGAAGTCGGCCGTGGAAACCACGACTTGCGGCAGGCCGGCGCGCAGCACGCGCTCGAAGCAGCCGGGCGCCTCCTCGGGCAGGATGCCAGTCTCGATCGCGCCACCGGTGATGCGGTGGTGGCGCTCGGCCAGCCCAAGGATCATTCCGACCTGCAGCCAGTAGTCCCAGTTGACGCTGTGCACCACACCCGCGCGCAGCGGGCCGGCCTGCGCATAGGCGTCGAGGAAGGCATTGGCGGCCGTGTTCTCGGCCTGGCCCAGGGTGCCGGCCAGCGCGCCCAGCGAGGAGCACAGCAGCATGAAATCCAGTGCCGGTGAACCGAACAGCTCGGCCAGCAGGCGGGTGCCGCCGACCTTGGCGCGCAGATTGCGCGTGTCCCCGGCGCTGCCTTCCAGCTGCATCAGCCCGCCGCCGGCCACGCCGGCCGCATGCACGATGCCATGCACCACGGCGCTGCCGAAGCGCTCGGCCAACTGCGCCTGCACGGCCTGCATGCGGTCCCGGTCGGCCATATCGGCCTGCACCGCCTCGACCTCGGCGCCCAGGGCCTCCAGCGCCTGGATCTGGCGGATGCGCGCCAGCGTGGCGGCATCGCCGCCCTCTCCGGCCAGCAGCGCCGGCCACTGGTCGCGCGGCGGCACGGCGCTGCGTCCCAGCAGCACCAGGCGCGGCTGCCGGGCCTGGCGCGCCAGCCACTGGGCGGCCAGGCCGCCGATGCCGCCGAAGCCGCCACTGACCAGGTACAGGCCCTGGTCGCGCAGCGCCGGGCGCTGCGGCCGGGCCACCGCCGGCGGCAGGGCCAGGGGCTCGACGCCGAAGCGCCAGCGCCGCCCCTGGCGCCAGGCCAGCGACAGCAGGTTGCCGGTGCGGGCCGGGGCGGTGTCGATATCGCGCATCAGGCCGTCGATCCAGGCGCCGGGCCGGGGCTGCTCCTCCAGGTCGATGTGGACAAAGCCCTGCGCGGGAAACTCATAGGGCCAGGTGCGGCAGGCGCCAAGCACGGTGGCCTTTTCGGGCAGCAGCCGCTCCTGACCAGTCACGCCGAACACCTGGCTGGACAGCACCACGATGCCGGTGCCCGCGCCCGACAGCCCGTGGGCCGACAGCGCGCGTGCCAGGCACAGCAGCGCAGCATGGCAGCGCTGGTGCGCGGGCCCGGCCAACACGTCGTCGTGCGCGCCCGGCGCGTCCAGCGGCGCCAGCGCCCAGGCATGGACGATGCGCGCCGGCGGGCCATAGTCGGCCAGCGCGGCGGCGAACAGGCGGCGGTGGTCCTCGTCGCTGTCGGGGCGCACGCGGTAGTGCGTGGTGCTGACGCGCTCCCAGGCCGCGCCGGCTTCGACGTGCAGCACGGTATGGCCTTCTCCACGGCGGGCCGCATCCAGCGCGTCCAGCCAGTCGCCTTCCACGCCGAACAGCCATTCCACACCGCGCGGCGCCGGCGTGTCGGCCGGCGCTGCGGGCGCCTGGCGCCAGGACGGCGCGTAGAACCAGCGGTCGATGTCGCTGCGCTTGTCCAGCGCGGCTGCTGCCGGTGCCACGGCACGGCGCTCCAGCCAGTGGCGCTGGCGCTCGAAGGGGTAGCCGGGTAACGCCACGCGCCGTGCCACCGCGCCGGACAGCAGCTGCGCGCTCTCCACGGCAGTGCCTGCGCACCACAGCGCACCCAGGGCCTGGGCAAAGGCGCGCGCGTCGTCTCCGGCCTTCTCGCCGCCGTGCAGGCTGGCCAGGATGCAGTGGCTGCGGCGCGCCAGCGCATGGCGCCTGGCCAGCGTCGCCAGCCCACGGCCGGGGCCGAGTTCGAGCAGCGCATGGCGACCGCCGTCCAGCAGCACCGCCACGCCGTCGGCGAAGCGCACGGTCTCGCGCATGTGCCGCACCCAGTAGTCGGCGCTGGTGGCTTCTTCGGCCGTGATCCAGGTGCCGCTGAGGTTGGACAGAAAGGGCACGGTGGGTGCCTGCAGCGGCATGGCCGCGACGGCGGCCCGGAAGGCGTCGAGCACCGGGTCAAGCAGGGCCGAGTGCGCGGCGCGGTCCACGCCCAGGCGCTGCGTGACCACCTTGTCCCGGCCCAGCGCGCCCTCGAAATCGGCGATGTCGCGCACCGCACCCGACACCATACACATGCGCTCGGCATTGACGGCAGCGATGGACAGGCCGGCCGGCAGCCGCTCGCGCAGCGCGGGCTCGTCCAGGCTCACCACCAGCATGGCGCCCTCTTCGGTGCCGCGGATCAGTTCGCCGCGCAGCACCACGAGTTCGAGCACCTGCTCCAGCGTGAACACCCCGGCGGCCCAGGCGGCGGCGTATTCGCCGAGGCTGTGCCCGATCAGGCAGGCCGGCTGCACGCCACGGCTGCGCCACAGCTCGGTCAGTGCGATCTCGACCGCGACCACACAGGCCATGCCGAAGGGCGCATCGGCGAGGTCGGCCACGACCCCTGCATCGGCCGCGTCGGCCGCACCTCCTTCGCCATCCGCCAGCAGCGCCCTGCGGATGTCGCGCCCCAGCCGCGGCTGCAGCAGCGCCGCGCAGTGGTCGATGGCCTCGCGGTAGACCGGCGCCTGGCGGTACAGGGCCGCGCCCATGCCCGCATGCTGGGCGCCGATGCCGGGGTACATGAAGGCCACGGCCTGCGGCGCCTCGGCGGCGGCGGCGCGCCCGGGCTTGCGCAGCTGGCCGGCCAGGTCGGCCACGCTGTCGAAGGCCAGGCTGCGGCGGTGGCGGAAGGCCTTGCGACCCAGGGCCAGGGTGAAGGCGATGTCGGCCGGCCGCAGATCGGGCCGGGCCTGCAGGTGGTCGGCCAGGCGCTGCGCCATGCGCTCCAGCGCCTCGGGGCTGCGTGCCGACAGCACCGCCAGCTGCATGCCGTCGGCTTCAGGCAGGAGCGGCAGGGCCGGCAGCGGCGGCGCCTCTTCGAGCACCACATGGGCATTGGTGCCGCCGATGCCGAAGGAGCTGACGGCGGCGCGGCGCGGCGCATCCTGGCGCGGCCATTCGCGCGCCTGGGTAAGTACCTCGAACGGGCTGGCCGCCAGGTCGATGGCAGGGTTCGGGCGCCGGTAGTGCAGCATCGGCGGCTGGGTGGCGCGCTGCAGCGCGAGCGCGGCGACGATGCTGCCAGCCACGCCGGCGGCGGCGCCCAGGTGGCCGACATGGCTCTTGAGCGAGCCCAGCGCGCAGCGCTTGGGCCCCTGCGCGCCATAGACCCGGGACAGCGCCGCGAACTCGATGGGGTCGCCCACCGGCGTGCCCGTGCCATGCGCCTCAATGTAGCCCACCGATTCGGCGTCGATGCCAGCCATGGCCAGCGCCTCGGCCAGCACCTCGGCCTGTCCTTCGACGCTGGGGGCCGCGTAGCCGACCTTGCGCGCGCCGTCGTTGTTGACCGCGAAGCCGCGCACCAGGGCGACGATGGCATCGCCGTCGCGCAGCGCGTCCTCGGTGCGCTTGAGCACCAGCACGCCCAGGCCGCTGCCGTGCACCACGCCGGTGGCATCGGCGTCAAACGCGTGGCAGGCGCCATCACGCGACATGCCGCCTTCCTGGTAGTCGCGGTAGACGCGCTGCTGCGGCACGTTGAGGCCAGCGCCACCTGCAATCGCCATGTCGCACTGCAGGTCCAGCAGGCTCTGGCAGGCTGTGGCGATCGCCACCAACGAGGTCGAGCACGAGGTGGACACGCTGACCGCCGGCCCGCTGAAGCCCAGCTTGTGGGCCACGCGTGAGGTCAGGTAGTCCTTGTCGTTGGCGATCATTGCCTCCAGGTAGGTGTCGATGGCCTCCAAGTCGAAGTGGTCCGCCACATTGAACAGGTAGTTGTTGAAGTTGGCGCCCGCATAGATACCTACATGGCCGGGGCAACGGTCGGGCACATAGCCAGCGTCTTCGAGCGCATGCCACACCACTTCGAGGAAAAGCCGGTGCTGCGGGTCCAGCAGGCTGGCTTGGCGCGGCGGCACCTCGAAGAATTCGGCCGCGAAGTCCTCCATGCCCTGCAGCAGGTAGCCCGATCCCGGCGCCTCGCCGCCGCCGCGCACGTCGCGGCCCGCGCAGACATGGCGCCACAGCGTGTCCACGTCGTCAGCGCCCGGAAAGCGGCCGGCCATGCCGATGATGGCGACCGTGCCGTTCAATGAGGTAAATTGGTAGCTTGCGCTGTGCTCTGGAGTCATGGCAGCAATGAAAGGTGGATGGAGGGGAGCGCACCGGTGGCGCCGGTTGGCAGGGAATCGGAAGGCCTGGGCGTCGGTACGCCGGGCGTCGCCACGCCCCGGTGCAGCGCGCGCCGACGCTCGCCACGCGAGGCGGCGGCCGGCAGCGCGCCACCGCTGAGCGGCGGCGCGGCACCGGGCTGCAGGTGCGCGGCCAGGGCCTCGACGGTGGGGTGCTCGTAGAGCGTCACCACCGAGGCCAGCTGCGGATAGGCCTGGTGCAGGCGCACGAACAGTTCGGTGGCCAGCAGCGAATTGCCGCCGGCCTCGAAGAAGTTCTCGCCCAGGCCCACGCCCGGGCGCTGCAGCAGTTCGGCCCAGAGCGCGGCGATGTGCTGCTGCACGGCATTCATGCGCTGCGGCAGGGCCTGGCCCGGGGCCGGCCGGGCCTGCGCGGTCTGGGCCAGCGCCAGCGCGGCGATGGCACGGCGGTCCACCTTGCCGTTGGCCGTCAGCGGCAGCGCCGACAGCGGCAGCCAGACCGCGGGCCGCAGGGCCGGCGGCAGCGCCGCGGCGGCGTGGCCGCGCAAGGCCTCGGCCTGCAGCGCCAGGCCGGCATGGGCCACCCAGGCGGCGGCCAGCTGGCGGCGTGCGCCCTCGCCGGCGATGACCACCACCGCCGCCGCCACGCCCGGGTGGCGCAGCAGCGCGGCCTCGACCTCGGCGGGCTCGATGCGCACACCCGAGATCTTGACCTGCCGGTCGCGCCGGCCCATGAATTCGAGCGTGCCGTCGACGCCGTAGCGGCCCAGGTCGCCGGTGCGATACATGGGCTCGCCGGTGCGCGGATGGCGCAGGAAGGCGGCGGCGCTGCGCGCTGGGTCGCCCACATAGCCGCGCGCCACGCCGACGCCGCAGACATGCATCTCGCCGACCACGCCGTCGGGCCGCTCCTCCAGCAGCGCGTCCAGCACGTGGTAGCGCGTGTTGGCGATCGGCCGGCCATAGGGAATGCTGCGCCAGTGGGGCGCGACGTCCTCGACGGCATGCATCACGTTCCACAGCGTGGTCTCGGTAGGGCCGCCCACGCTGACTACCTGGGCGGCCGGGCTCAGCTGCCGCAGCCGCTCCGGCAACGTGAGCGCGATCCAGTCGCCGCCCAGGAACACCGTGGCCAGCCGGGCGCAGGCCTGGCGCGCCAGGGCCTCGTCGGCACGGGCATGGCTGAGCAGCATCTCCAGCATGGCGGGAACGCTGTTCCACACGCTGACACCATGCGAGCGCATCAGCTGCAGCCAGTGGCCGGGGTCCCTGGCGCCCGCCGGCTCGGGCATGACGATGGCCGCGCCCACGCTCACGGCACCGAACAAGTCGAAGCAGGCCATGTCGTGGTGCAGCGGCGTGAGGGCCAGGAGGCGGGCCTGGTGGTCGATGCCAAAGCGCTGCAGCGTGTAGTCGATGGCGTTGACCAGGCCCGGCTCGCCGATGCGTGCGCCCTTGGGCTCGCCACTGGAGCCGGAGGTGTAGATGATGCAGGCTAGGCCGTCGTGCGGGCGCACGGGCCAGTCCGTACCGGCGTCGCTGTGCGCCAGGCGATCTTCGATAACCAGCTGCGGCAGCCCCAGGCCGGCCGGATCCGCGAGACCGGCCGGCCCCTGCGCACGCACCAGCACCAGGGCCGCGCCCGCATCGGCCAGCATCCAGGCTAGGCGTGCGGCCGGCAGGTCGGCATCGAGCGGCAGCACCACGGCGCCGGCCGCGAGCACGGCGAGCACGCCGGCCACCTGCTGCCAGCCCTTGGGCATGACCACCGCCACCACGGGCGCCGGCGAAGGGTCCGGGCGCCGGTCCAGGGCCTGCAGGATGCGCGCGGCGATGTCGCGCACCTGGACATGCAGCTCGCCATAGCTCATGGCCGCGCCCTGGCCCAGCACGGCGGGGCGCTCGGGATGCTGGCGCGCGCTGCGCACAAAGCGCTCATGCAGCCGGTCCGGGGCCAGCGCGGCGACCAGGCCGTTGACGCGCTCGCGCACCTGCGCCTGCGGCGGCGGTAAGGGCAGCGGATCGATGGCGGTCCAGGCCGCGTCGTCGCTGGCCAGCCGCTGCAGCAGGCCGACATAGGCGTCGAACAGGGTGTCGAGCAGGCCCGGCGCGAACTGCGCCTGCAGCGCGTCCCAGAACACGAATAGCCCGCCGTCACGCAGGTGGTACTGGCAGTCGATCCAGACCTGCGGGGTCTGCGTGATGAAGTCGTTGACGCGCCCGTCGTCGCCCCAGGCGTCGAGCAGGCCGATGTGCTCGCCGTCCAGCGCCTCCTCAGGCATGTTGGTGAACACGAAGGGCATCAGCACGGGCGCGCCTGCGGCGGCCGGCTCCGCCCCGTTCTCCAGGGCCTGCAGCTGGTGCAGGCGGTTGAGTTCGCGCAGCAGGGTGACGCCGGCCACGGGCAGGCCTTCCATGTCTTCCCACAGCTGCGCCTGCAGGCCGCGCGCCTGTGTGGCGAAGTCCTCGCCCGCCCGGCGGCGCACGGCCAGCAGGGTGAAAGAGGCAAACTCGCCCACCAGGCGCGGCACGTCCGCGTGCAGCGGCTGGCGGTTGAAGCGCGGCACGTTGAGCGTGAGATCGGTGGACTCGCTCCAGCGGCTGAGCACCCGCCCGTAGGCGGCCAGCATGGCCGTGGCCGCCGTCAGCGAATGGCGCGCCGCGCGCTGCTGCAGGCCGGCGAAGACGGTGCGGTCCAGCTGGCGCTGCCAGCGGCCGAAACCGGGACGCGCGCCGGCCACTTCCGCAGCCGGGTCGCCGGCCAGGCCGCTGGCCTCGCGCAGGGGCAGGCGCGGCGGCGGCGGCAGCTGCGGCAGGCGCTGCTGCCAGCGCTGCAAGGCCTGGGCATGGGCAGGCCCCTGTTCGAGCGCGCGCAGCCCCAACACATAGTCGCGAAAACCCAGTCCCAGCGGGCGCAGCGCCGCCTGCGGATCGGTGTAGAGCCGGTGCAGCTCATGGAACAGGATCTGGTAGCTCCAGCCGTCCAGGCACCAGCCGTCGAGGCTGAAATGCAGGCGCGAGACGGCCTCGGGCAGGTGCGTCACGCGCAGCTCAAACAGCGGCCAGCGGTCCAGCGCCGCATTGCGGTGCGACAGCGCGGCGCGCACCGAGGCCAGGTGGGCCTCGCGCTGCGCCGCATCGACGCCGCTCGCGTCGTGGCAGACCAGCACCACGGCCGGCACCTCGGCCAGCACCTGCTGGGAACCGTCGGGCCGCGCGATGGCGCGCAGCATGTCGTGGCGCGCCACCAGCGCGTTCCAGGCGCGCTCCATGCGCGCCACGTCGAGCGCCGGCACATCGAGCTCCAGATACATGTGGATGGCGACCCGCCCGCCAGCCACAGCCGCATGGCGCCCCAGCCAGTAGGCATGCTGCATAGGCGTCATGGGGAAGGGCTGGTGGCGCTGCGCGGGCTCGGGCACCAGCACAGGCAGGGCCATGGCGGCGGGGCGCAGCGCCGCCAGCGCGGCCTGCCAGGCCTCGAAGGCGCCCTCCTCGCGCGCCAGCGTGGCCAGAAACTGGTGACCTGGCGGCGCTTCGCCCGCACGCCCGGCGTTGGCCTGGTTACCGGATTCAGCAACGACTTCCTGGGCCAGCCCGGTCAGCGCGCTGCGCGGGCCGATCTCAATGAAGCGCCCGGCCCCCTCGTCCAGCGCCAGCCGCAGCGCATCGGCGAACTGCACGGTGGCCTCGACATGGCGCACCCAGTAGTCGGCGCAGGCAATATCGTCGCCGGCGCGCCGGCCGCTGACGGTGGAGATCAGGGCGCGCTGCGGCCGCTGGTAAGTCAACGTGCGCGCCACGGCCGCGAAGGCCTCGCGCATGGGCTGCATGGACGGCGAATGGAAGGCATGGCGCACGCCCAGCGGCTGGCAGACCAGGCCGGCCTGCCTCAGCACCTGCACGCAGTCCGCCAGCGCACTGCGCTCGCCCGACACCACCACCTGACGCGGCGCGTTGACGGCCGCCAGCGACAGCTGCGGCCAGCGCGCCAGCAAGCCGTCGAGGGCTTGGGGCGCGGCGAACACTGCGCACATGCCGCCGTCCTCGGGCAAGGCCTGCATGAGGCGCGCCCGCGCCATCACCAGGCGCAGCGCGTCGGACTGCGAGAACACGCCTGCCAGGCAGGCGGCGGCGAACTCGCCCACGCTGTGCCCGATCAGCAGGTCGGCACGCACGCCCTGAGCCTCCCACATGCGGGCCAGCGCCAGCCCGATGACGAACAGCGCCGGCTGCGCCTCGCCGGTGTGGGCCAGCGCCTCGGGATCGGTGCTGAACAGGCGCTCGCGCAGGTCCAGGCCGAACTCCGCTTGCAGCTGGGCGCAGCAGGCATCGACGGTGCGGCGAAAGCCCGGCTCGCCGGCATAGAAGCTGCGGCCCATGCCAGCATGGATGGAGCCCTGGCCGCTGAACAGGAAGACGGTGCGCGGCGCGGCGCCGATCGCGGCGGACGCGGCCAGCCCTGCGGGCATCGGCACGGGAACCAGTGCCTGCAACTGCGCATTGAGCCAGGCGCACAGCGCGTCCAGGCTGGGCTGCTCGAACAGCAGCGTGGGGGCCGTGCGCAGGCCCCAGGCGGCTTCCAGCCGCTGGCGCACCAGCACCGACATCACGGAGTTGAGCCCCAGCTCGAACAGATTGGACGCCTCCTCAATGCGCGCCACTGGCAGCTTCATGGCCTCGGCCAGGGTCCGGGCCAGCCAGTCGCGGAGCTCGCCGGCCGGTCGCGTGGCGCAGGGGGCGGTGGCCGGGGCATCGGCCAGCTCAGCGGGTTCGGCCGGCCCGGCAGCCAGCCGCTCGAACAGCGTGGCCGCTCCCTGCTCGCGCCGGTGGCGCACAAAGCGCGGCCAGTCGGCCGAGACCAGGGTGGCCACGGCATCGGCCGCGCCCGCCGCCTGGCGGATGCTGGCCATGAGCGCGGGCAGGCGCATCGGCGCGATACCGATGGCGTCCAGCACGGCGGCGTCGCCGTCGCTCATCAGGCCGGCGATCTCCATCCGGCCCAGGCGCAGGGACAGGGCCGCCAGCCCCTGGGCGCGGCGCTGCGCGGCGATGGCGTCGAGGCAGGCATTGGCCGCGCCATAGGCCGCCAGCGTGCGCATGCCCCACAGCGCGGTGACCGAGGAGCACAGCCAGAAGAAGTCCAGCGCGGCAGCGCGGCTGAGCCGGTCCAGATGGCGCGCGCCGTCCACCTTGGCGCGCCAGCCGGGGCCCCAGGCGCCGTTCCGGCCCAGTTCCGACAGGCCGGCCCGGTCGAGCGCGCCTGCCGCATGCACGATGCCCTTGAGTTGGCGGCCGTCGTGCGCCAGTTGGGCCAGGCAATCCGCCACCGCATCGGCCCGGGACACATCCAGGCCCAGCACGTCCACGGCCACGCCGCGCGCCCGCCAGGCGGCCACGCGCCCGGCGCAGGCCGCGTCGCGCAGCAGGCGCTGCGGGCCTTCGCGCGAGGCCAGCACTAGGTGGCGCGCGCCGGCTTGCACCAGTTCCTGCGCCAGCGCCATGCCCAGCGCGCCCAGACCGCCGGTCAGCAGATAGCTGCCGGCCGGGTCGCAGGCGAAGGCCGCATCGCCGGCTCGCTGGGGCACGGCTTCGAGCCGTGGCACCTCGATGGCCCGGCCCGCTTCGCGGATGGCGAACTCGTCTTCCGCCGTGACGGTGGCCAGGCAGGCGGCCAGTTGTTCAAACGGGCGGCTGTCTTCGCCCGCCGGCAGATCGACCAGGCCACCCCAGCGCGTACCGAGTTCCAGCCGCAGCGAACGGGCCAGGCCCCAGATCGCGGCACCGTGCAGGTCCGAGGCCTCGGCGGCTGCGGTACCGTCAGTGGCGCCATTGGCGCCGAAAGCCTGGCGGGTCACGACCCACAGCCGCATCGCGGCGGGCCGGGCCTGCACCCATTGCGCCACGGTGGCCAGTTCGTCCAGCGTGGCCTCCAGCGTCTGCCCTTGGGGTGCGAGCCAGATGCAGTGACCGGAGTGACCGGCGTGGCCGTCCTGCGGCAGCGACTGCGCCGTGCCCTTCGCCAGCCCAGCTGCGCCCTGCGCCTGCAGGACACGGGCCAGCGCCTGGGCCTGGGCGGTGTCGGCCCCTAGCAGCAGACAAGCCGGCAGTTGGGCGGATGGCGTGGCGCTCCACGGCTGCCACCGCAGTGCATATGAGAGATCGCCGCCTGCGGCCTGCACGCTGCCATCGCCCGTGAAGGCCCATTGGCGCGCCAGCCAATGGCGCTCGCGGGCAAAAGGATAGCGCGGCAGGGCGCAGCGGCGGCCCTGGTGGCCCGGGAAGCAGGCGGACCAGTCCACGGGCTTGCGGCGCAGCCAGGCCTGGCCGGCATCGCGCAGCGCGGCCGGCAAGGCGCCGGCGTCCAGCGCGGCCGCATCGGTCCACACGCCGGCGGCTGCGGCCGGGGCGAACAGCCAGGCGTCGAGCCGCGCCACGGCCTGCGCCGGGCTGTCGGCCGCCAGCAGCAGGCGCTGTGGCAGGGCCTTGCGCCCGGTGGCGGTGCTGAAGCACAGCGTGCACAGGTCCGTACCGGCGCCCTCGGCCATGCAGTCGCGGTAGCGCCGGGCCAGCGTCTGCAGGGCCTCGGGCGTGCGCGCCGACAGGGGCAGCAGGCACAGGGCCGGGGGGGTGCCGGCGGGCGGCTGCGCCGCCGCATCGGCGGGGGCCTCTTCGAGCACCATGTGCACATTGGTCCCGCTCAGTCCGAAGGCGCTGACCGCCGCGCAGCGCGGCGCGCTCCAGTCCTGGCGCTCGGTGAGCACGCGCACGGGGATGCGGTCCCAGGGCACATGCGGGTTCAGCCGCTGCACATGCAGGCTGGCCGGCAGTTGCCGGTGCTGCAGCGCCGCGCACAGCTTGAGCAGACCGGCCATGCCGGCCGCCGCCTCCAGGTGGCCGATGTTCGACTTGACGGAACCGATCCACAGCGGCTCGGACGCCACGCCGCGCGCCGGTCCGTAGGCGCGCGCCAGCGCGCCTACCTCGATGGGATCGCCCATCAGCGTGCCCGTGCCATGGGCCTCGACATAGCTGACCTGGGACGGCTGCAGCGCCGCATCGCGCAGCGCGGCGGCGATCACGCGCTCCTGCGCCAGCCCGTTGGGCGCCGTCAGGCCATTGCTGGCGCCATCGTGATTGACGGCCGAGCCACGGATCACGGCAATGACGGGATCGCCCGCGCGCTGCACGTCCGCCAGCCGCTTGAGCACCACCAGGGCCACACCCTCGCCGCGCGCATAGCCGTCGGCTGCGGCATCGAAGGCGCGGCAGCGCTGGCTGGGCGACAGCGCGCGCAGGCGGCTCAGCGCCACCATCGGGGCCGGCGACAGCAGCAGGTTGACGCCACCGGCGAGCGCGCAGTCGGTCTCGCCGCTGCGCAGGCTGCGGCAGGCTTGGTGCACGGCCAGCAGCGAGGACGAGCAGGTGGTGTCCAGCTGCATCACCGGCCCCTGCAGGTTCAGGTGGTAGGCCACGCGGCCTGCCGCCAGCGAGCGCATGCCGCCGAGCTGCTGGTGCATGGAGGCCGCCGGCAGCTCGTGCATCTGCATCGACAGCTGCGCATAGTCGTCCGAGCACAGGCCGACGAACAGGCCGGTGCGGGCGCCGAAGACTGCATCGGGCGCCAGGGCGGCCGACTCCAGCGCATGCCAGGCGGTCTCCAGCAGCAGGCGATGCTGCGGGTCCATGGCCGCCGCCTCGTCGGGCCCGATTCCGAAGAAGCCGGCATCGAAGCGGTCGACCTCCGCGACAAAGCCGGCCTGCGCGGCATAGCTCTTACCGGGCGCGTCGGGGTCCACATCGAAGAGGGCCGCATGGTCCCAGCGCTCCTGGGGCACGGGCCCGAGCGCATCGCGCCCCTCGCGCAGCAGGGCCCAGTAGCTTTGCAGGTCGTCCACACCGCCGGGCAAGCGGCAGGCCGCTCCAACGATGGCGATGTCTTCGTCGCGTGGGGGCGTCATGCGGGCACTTTCACGCGCAGTGCGCGGGGATAGGGATGCAGCTGTGTCGCCAGATGCGCCGCCAACAGGGCCGGCGTCGGGTAGTTCCAGGCGACCTCGGTCTCGAGCTCGATGCCGCGCCACTGCGCCAGCGCGTGGACCATGCGCACGGTCAGCGCCGAGTCCATGCCGTAGGCGGAAAAGCTCAGCTCGGCGTCGAAGCCCGCGCCGTCGACGTCGCAATGCGACTGCAGCCACTGCTGCAGCCATTGCAGCGTGGCCGCTTCGCCGGACTGCGGCAAGTCGGCGGCAGGCAGGCCCAGCGCGCCATAGCGACGGCTTTGCTGGCCGGCGCCGGCAAACAGCGCCTGCTGCACATCGACCTCGCCACGGCGCCATGCGTAGCAGCACTCCAGCCGGCCTTCGAGGAACAGCGTGCGGCACAACTGGCGCTGCACCTTGCCGCTGGTGGTCTTGGGCAGATGGGCTTGCACGATGAGGCACAGCGCGAACAGCTGCAGCTCGTGCTGGGCCGCCACCGCCTCTCGCACCCGGCGCAGCAGCGCGGCGCCATCGGCATGGCGCGCATGGCTGCGGCGCAGTTCCTGCACGACAACCAGTTGCTCCTGGCCGCCGGCCATCACGGGGAAGGCGGCGCAGCCGTCGGGCACGAAGGCGGCATCGCAGCGAGCCACGCTACGCTCTATGTCCTGCGGCGCGTGGTTGACGCCCCGGATCACCAGCATGTCCTTGATGCGGCCGACGATATAGAGCTGACCGGCCCCATCATGGCCTTCATCGACGAAGCCCAGGTCGCCGGTGCGCAGATACGGCGTGGTATCGCCGGCGTCCGGCGCCAGGCGCGCCTGGCAGACATCCAGGCTAGCCTGGGTCTGCCCCCAGTAGCCGTCCGAGACGCTGGCGCCGGCAAACCACAGCTCGCCGACTTCGCCGGCCGCGCACGGCTGCAGGCTGCTGGGGTCCACGACACGCAGGCGATGGTCTGGCATCCAGGGGCCGCAGCCCGCCAGCCAGCAGTCGTCGTCGGCGCATTCCAGGCCGAGCTGGCCGGGCTGTGCGCGTTCAAGCACCTGGGCATGGCCGCGCTGCAGGGCCGCCGCGTCCACGCGCAGCAGCGGCGTGGGGCCGGGGTGGGCGCTGGCGACCACCAGCGTGGCCTCGGCCAGGCCGTAGGAGGCGCTCAGCGCCTCGGCGCGCAGGCCGCAGCCGGAGAAGCGGCGGGCAAAGGCGTGCAGCGTGGCCGGGCGCACGGGCTCGGCGCCGCTCCAGGCGACCTGCCAGCTGGTCAGGTCCAGCCCCGCCAGCTGCGTGTCGTCGATGTCGCGAAGGCAGGCCTCGTAGGCGAAATTGGGGGCGCCGCTGTTGCTGCCGCGGTAGCGCGTGATGGCCTCCAGCCATCTGGCGGGCCGCTGGATGAAGGCGGCCGGCGGCATCAGCACCAGCTCGGCGCCCACATACAGCGACTGCAGGATCTTGCCGATCAGCCCCATGTCGTGGAAATGCGGCAGCCAGCTGACGATGACGGACCCGGCATTGTTGCCCCAGCGCGACTGGATCATGGCCTCGTTGGCCAGCAGGTTGCGATGGGACACGCGCACGCCCTTGGGCGCACCAGTGGAGCCGGAGGTGTACTGCAACAGCACCAAGTCGTCGCCGCGCGCGGCGACAGGCGACAGCGCCGTGTGGCAGCTGTCCTCGGCGACCCAGTACAGAGCTCGCAGCGGTGCGCTGGCCGCGAAGGCTGGCGCCAGGCGCGCCTGCAGCGCAGGATCGCCCAGCACGCAGCCGATCTGGGCGTCCTGCGCGATGTGCTCGTACCAGCGCAGGCTGCGGTTGAGCTTGGGCAGCGGCACGGGCACCGCCACGATGCCGGCCTGCACGCAGGCCCAGAAGGCCACCACGAAGTCGATGCCAGCGTCATACATCAGCAGCGCGCGGCTGCCCGGCGCATGCCGGGCAGCCAGCGCATGCGCCAGGCCTGCGGCGCGGGCCTGCAGCGCCTCGTAGGTGACCGCCTCGGTCTGTTCCTCGCCCTGGCGCAGAAAGCGCAGCGCGGTCTTGCCAGGGGTGGCGGCGACCCGATCGAGCAGGACACTGCCCAGGCCTTTGTCTGCATTAGACATTCCTGTTTCTCCGTCGTGTTGGGATAAGAACTTCAGACCGGGCTGCGGCACAGGGCCGTAGCCCATCGCCGAGCCCGCCGTGCGGGGGCCTCAGCAGCGGTCAGAACTTGACAGCCACGTCGATACCCAACGTGCGCGGTGCACCGAAAGCAACCTGGGAGGTCAAGGTCAGCGGGTTAACCCCAGCGTCGCGTATGTACTTTCGGTCGGTCGCGTTACGCACCCACATGGAGGCCGACCAGCGCTTATCCTCAATACCCACACGCAGGTTCAGCAGGCTAAAGGCTTGACCTTTCAACTGGTTGGCGGCGTCGTAGTAAATGGATCCGACATGACTGACTTCGACCTGTCCGACCAGTTTCAGACCATTACTCAGCAGATGGCGCTTTTGGATCGCCGCAGAGAAGATGCTGCTTGGCACGAAGGGCACCCGATTGCCCGCATAGTCTGTGCCGGCGAGCACATCGGTATAGGAGCGGAACTTGGCATCCAGGTAGCTCATTGATCCGGACAACCGCCAACCGCCGGGCAGCAAATAAGCTGCGTCGAACTCCAGGCCCTGGTGGCGGGACTTGCCCGCGTTGCGGGTGACTTCGGTACCAACGCCCAGCGACTGGCCGATCTGCTGGTTGTCGATGTTGGAGCGGAAGACGGCCGCATTGAACTGCAGCCGCTTGTCCTGCGACACCAACTTCAAGCCGGCCTCGTAGTTGATATTGGTCTCGGGACCGTAGGCGCGGTCAGCCTCACTGAGCACGACAGTGTTGAAGCCGCCGCTGCGGTAGCCCTTAGCCACGGTGCCGTACAGCAGCGTGCCGTCGGCGGGTTTGAACATCGCGCCAACCTTGGGCGCAGTCTGCGAGAACGAGCGCCCATGACCCTGCCATGGCGTATTCGCGACCGGCATGGAGCCCATGAAGGAGGTGGACTCGGCGCCATAAGAAACCGTCTCGCGCTCATGGCGCAGGCCAGCCTGAACGCCCCAGTACGGCATGAACCAGTACTCGACATTGCCGAAGAAGGCCGTGCCGCGCGTGCGGTACATGCTGCCGGTCAGCGTATCCACGCCCATGGGCACCATGGCCAGCCGGTCGTTGCCCTGGCGCCGGTCGTTGAACAGGAAGACGCCGCCCAGCCAGGACAGACCGATATTTTCGGCCGTGCGCGAACTCAGGCGCAGCTCCTGCGTCCACTGGCGCTGCTTGACGGAGTAGACGTCGTTGGCCACCGGCTGGGGCGTGCCATCAAACTCTCCGGTGAAGGTGTACTTGTTGTCGCGCAGGCCGGTGATCGAAGTCAGGGTGAAGCGATCAGCGTCGTAGCGCACGCGCAGCGAGGCGCCGCGCAAGTCCTTGTCGTCGCGGCCCGGGAAATCGTAGGCCACGCGGTGGGGAACGGTGTCTTCGAGCCGGCGGCCGGTGGCCAACGCCTTGTCGTAGTAGCCGTCGCGGATGCGCGACACATCCAGGCCCAGCGTGATATCCAGACTATCGCTAGGCAGATAGCGCAGCCTCAATCGCAGGCCGCGCTCGTCCAACGGATCAGCATCACGCCCCAGAAATGTGTTCTTGGTGTATCCGTCGCGCTCAATGGTGGCAGCGGAAATGCCCAGAAACAGATCCTGCTGATTGAGCGGCACGTTCAGATCGGCGCTAGCCTGGCGCAGGCCGTGGCTTCCCACCGTGAAACGCGTCTCGCCACGCAACTGGGCATCGGGCTGGCGCGTCACGATGTTGAGCACTCCCCCCATGGTGTTGCCTCCGTACAGCGTGCCCTGCGGCCCGCGCAGCACCTCCATGCGCTCGATGTCGAACAGCTGCAGATTGGCGGGGAAGGCGAAATGGTCCAAGTAGGGTACGTCGTCCACATACAGCCCGACGCCGGGCGTATTCAGCCGCTGGCCGATGCCCCGGATGGACAGCAGCGGCGTACTGCCCCCCTGCAGATTATGCAGGTTGCCAATGCGGCCTACCAAGTCGCTCGTGCTCGTGATGCCCTGCTCTTTCGCATCGGCACCGCTGAGCACATAGACGCTGGCTCCCACGCTCTGGTTGTCCTGCAGCACCTTCTGTGCCGTGATTTGCACGTCAGGCAGGCTCTGCTCCACGGCCACCTGTTCGGCCACCTCCTGCGCCCGTACCACGGCCGCCGACGTGGCCAGCAAGGCCAGCAGGGACAGCGCAAGCGGCTGCATGCGCAGGCCGCTGTTCGGTCGAGCGGCGCGCCCGGATTTCTTCTGCTTCATCTTTTCTCCTCACCACACAGATTGCACATCAATTGCGAACAATTCTCAATCAATGCCAATTGTGCTCAGAGGACCGCGGCTGCAAAAGGACAGAGCACGCGGCAGGCGGAGAGTTGGTGTCGGTCGGCGGACTTTTGGTAGCGACAGCCACCTTTCAGCGCAGGCTGGCGTGCTCGAACAGCCGCGCGGCCAGGCCGCCATTGATGCGCGTCTCCTGGGCCAGCAAGGTGGTGCGCGAACGGCCGTCGGCCGAGGTGACCACGGTCCGGGTGCGGCTCCAGACATCGCCGAAGCGCTGGAAATCCAGGTAGCTGGCGGTCTTGACCAGTTGGCCCGCACGGTCCATGTACTCGACCTTGACTGGCAGCCACAGGTCCTCGCGCACCCAGGTCACGCGCAGCGCGTACTCGGAGACGTCGCTGCGCACCGGCCGCGACTCGATCACCTGGCAGATCGCCTCGCCACAGGCCTCGCTGCGCAGCCATTGGTGCGCATCGTCGTCCACGCTGCGGTCCTGCAGGTCTTCATTGAGCAGATCGCTGCGCATGAAAGAGCCGCGCCGCGCGCTGCCCGCGATGCGGCGCACGATGCGCTCGCTGGGCAGGAACATCCACATGTCGTCGTCGCGCGCGATGTCGTCGTAGTTCCAGGTCAGGTACTTGATGCCGCGCGCATCCGAGGGCTCGTGAAAGACCAGCAGGCCCCGGCTTTCGTCGGCCAGGCGCATGGAGTAGCTCTCCAGCCCGCGGCGCAGCACCACGCCGTCGCGCTCTATGGTCATCAGGTAGCGGCGGTAGACGTCGCGGTGGGTGTCGGCCTGGCGCGCGCGCTGCACGATGTCGCGCCCGCTGGGCGCGGCTTGCACCGGGGAGGCCGCCCTGGCGGTGGCCGGTGCTGCGGCGGGCACACCCTGGGCCTGGGCGAGCGGCCCTGCCGCGGCGAGCAGCATGATGGCAAGGGTCTGGCGAAGTGGTTTCTGGCAGAGGCTGAGCATGGCTTCCTTATGGGCGGGCGCGGCAAGTGCGCCTGGCGATTATTCGCGGGGGGGCATGCGGCCAGTGTTCTGCGCGGCTCCATCAGGGACCTGAACCGCTTCGCGCAAGGCGCGCGGCTCCTTGCCGAAAAGCAGGCGGCAGGCCGCCGCGAAATGCCCGCCTGCAGCCAGACCCACGCTGTTCGCGATGTCGGCGATAGGCAGCTTGGTCTGCTCGATGAGCCGCCGCGCCTCGATCAACCGCTCGCGCCGCAACCAAGCATAGGGCGGACTGCCGAAGGCGACAGGAAAGGCCCGCTTGAGCGCAGCCGGGCTAAGCCCCACCTCTCGGGCCAGGGCCTCGATGCCGGGCGGGTTCTGCATGCGCATGCGCAGGATGGCGGCGGCACGCAGCAGTCGGTCGTCGGGCGCCGGGGTCCGGCTGGCGGCAGGAGCAGTCAGCAAGCGAATGGCCTCGAAATGGCAGCCCAGGACACTGGCCGCACCGGACTGCACCGACAAGGCCGTGATGCGCTCCATAGCCACCGCCGATTCTGCGTCGACCGCACACAGCCCCCCAGAACCCGACAGCGATTCGTCGTCGAAGCGTGGGCAACCCGGGGTATCAATCAGAACGGCATCAAGAGTGTCATGCGTGGCTACTGCAGTAACTTGTTGCCCCCGCCCAATCCAGGCTTGGCCAGCAGGTACGGCCGCTCCATCCACAAGTAGCACGCCGGCACGCACGTACAGCGCGACCAAGCCAACACAATCGAGCAACCCACTGCCCGGTGCAGACAAGATTCGCAGCCTCAATCCACTAGGCAAGAGTCGCGTGAAATGCATGCCGACTCAGCCACCGTAGCGGCCCGGCACAATGCCAAAGCGCTCTCGGAAATGGCGAGCAAAATGCCCGGCCCTGGTGTAGCCCACCGACAGCGCGGCCGCCTTGACCTGCTGGCCCTCGATCAGCGCGCAGCGCGCGGCCTCAAGGCGCAGCGCTTTGACATAGCTGTAGACACCGCAGCCGAAAATCTGACTGAATGCCAGCTTCAGGCGCGAGCCGGACAAGCCGACCTCGCGCGCAATTTCGTTGACACCGGGCGGATCCTGCAGCCGGTTTGCCAACCGCGATGCCGCATCTAACGCCCTTTCGATTTCGATAGGTGCCAGCTTGCAACTGGCCGGTGTGCGGCGCTGGGCCTCTACGCGAGCAAACAGGTATTCCGACAGCAACTCCAGCACCATGGATTCACGGCGCAAGCGCTGCATGCTGGTCTGTCCCTGCTGGTTGACCAAAAGGCGGGCGTGACCGAGCATAGCCGGCGGCATGCCACCGACCTCGATCAGGGGCACATCGCTGCCTTCGACCGCGCTGACCCAGGCATTGGGCAACGACAGCTGCCAGGTTTCGGCCCAGGCCAGAACGAACTCGCGCGAGACCGACAGGTCCAGGGCAGCCAGCCGATGGCATTGCGACAGTTCGGTCGTCCAGCGCGCCTGCGGCAAAAACCAAGCAAACGCGGCACCAGCCCCGCCACGTAGTGAAGGCAGCGGTGACTCGGACTCAGCGCCGAGTTGCCCATCGACCACAAAGCATAGATTCACCAGACAGCTGGGCTGCTCAGAGGCAATGCGCGTGGGCCTGTGCAGGCTGCCCTGCGTCACACCCAGCAGCAAGCCGTCATCCAGCGCACACAGCCGCGTCGCGCCCTGTCCCATGTGCGATGGCCAGTGCATCACGTCGTCCTGGGACAACGAATGCGGATCGGGCATGTCGATCTCCATGAGATCCCCGGCGGTGCGTCGCACTTGCATCTTCTGTCAATCTGTCAGCGACATCAGTATTGAGAATGATTCTCTATCAATAATACCAAAACTCGCTGCGGCCGCAGGATGCAAGTCCGGGACGACGCCCCGCTGGCAGGCCCGGGTGAGGTATCGACAGCCGCCATGCCGATGCCAGAAGCATCCATGGACGAACAGCGCCGCCCTGTATTTCGGAAATACCGAGTCGGGAGAGACCGATTTGGTCTCGATAGTAAACAAGAAGGTCTTAATCCGGCCTCCGGTTTCTACCGTCACCTCTACCGTCAATCCGTTTCGCTGCCCGGCGATAGTCACCGATAGCTGTCGTGACGTATTTCCTTTTAAATCAATACGTTACGTCGGATTTTCGATAAGTAGCGATAGTCCCCGAAGGACCTGATTTCACTCCCACTCAATCGTCGCTGGCGGCTTGCTGCTCACGTCATACGTCACACGGTTGATGCCGCGCACTTCGTTGATGATGCGGCCCGACACCTTCTTGAGCAGCGCGTAAGGCAACTCTGCCCAGTCGGCGGTCATGAAGTCGCTGGTCTGCACGGCGCGCAGGGCCACCACGTAGTCGTAGGTGCGGCCGTCGCCCATCACGCCCACGCTCTTGACGGGCAGGAAGACGGTGAAAGCCTGGCTGGTGAGGTCGTACCAGGTCTTTCCGGTGGCTTCGTCTTTGAAGTTGCGCAGCTCTTCGATGAAGATGGCATCGGCGCGGCGCAGCAGGTCGGCGTATTCCTTCTTGACCTCGCCCAGGATGCGCACGCCCAGGCCGGGGCCGGGGAAGGGGTGGCGGTAGACCATGTCGGGCGGCAGCCCCAGGGCCACGCCCAGTTCGCGCACTTCGTCTTTGAACAGGTCGCGCAGGGGCTCCAGCAGCTTGAGGCCCAGTTGCTCGGGCAGGCCACCCACGTTGTGGTGGCTCTTGATGGTGACGGCCTTCTTGCTCTTGGCGCCGCCGGATTCGATGACGTCGGGATAGATCGTGCCCTGGGCCAGGAAAGTGGCCCCCTTGGCGCCATTGCCTGCCGCCTTGAGCTTGGCAGCCTCGGCCTTGAACACATCCACAAACAGGCCACCGATGATCTTGCGTTTTTGCTCGGGCTCGTTCACCCCGGCCAGCTTGCCCAGGAAGAGGTCGCTAGCATCCACGCGGATGACCTTGGCGTGCAGCTTGCCCTCGAACATGTCCATGACCATGTCGCCCTCGTTCAAGCGCAGCAGGCCATGGTCCACAAACACGCAGGTCAACTGGTCGCCAATGGCGCGGTGGATCAGCGCTGCGGCCACGGACGAATCCACACCGCCCGACAGGCCCAGGATCACTTCTTCGTCACCGACCTGCTCGCGGATCTTCTGGACGGCTTCTTCGATGTAGTCGCCCATGATCCAGTCAGCACGCGTGCCGCAGATGCCCAACACGAAGCGCTCCAGCAGCGCCTTGCCCTGCACCGTGTGCGTGACTTCGGGGTGGAACTGCACGGCGTAGTAACGGCGGCTCTCGTCGGCCATGCCTGCGATGGGGCACGAAGGTGTGGAGCACATCACCTTGAAGCCTGGGGGCAAGGCGGTCACCTTGTCGCCGTGGCTCATCCACACCTTCAGCATGCCGTGGCCTTCGGCCGTGGCGAAGTCCTCAATACCCTTGAGCAGCTCAGTGTGGCCGTGCGCGCGCACTTCGGCATAGCCGAATTCGCGGGTGTTGGAGCCTTCGACCTTGCCGCCCAGCTGCTGGGCCATGGTCTGCATGCCGTAGCAAATGCCTAGCACCGGAATGCCGAGTTCAAACACCGCATCCGGAGCCTTGTCATCCACCTCGTACACGCTGGCGTGGCTGCCCGACAGGATCACGCCCTTGAGCGAGCCGTCCTTGGCGTAGTCGCGCACCCATTCGTCAGTCACATCGCAAGGGTGCACTTCACAGTACACGTTGGCCTCGCGCACGCGGCGGGCAATGAGCTGGGTGACTTGCGAGCCGAAATCGAGGATGAGGATTTTCTGGTGTTGCATGGTGGTGTTCCGTCAAAGGCGGGAGAGGTCAAGAAGGGGGACACCGCTGCGCTGAGCGGCAGCGATCTGTTGGGGATCAAAGGTGGCCAGTGGCAGGCGCAACGAGCGGGCCAGCCACAGGTATGCCGCATCGAAAGTAGGCAGGCAGGTCTCCAGCGCCACATCCAGAACGGCCTTGTGCTGCGCGGGGGCCAGCTCGTGCAGCTCCACACGGTGGCGAATGGCTTCGAGCACGCTCCACAGGCCCTCGACGGATGCGGCGGGGATACGCCCACTGTTCACACCGCTGGCGAGGATGTTGTGGCACTCCCAGTGCCAGAGGTTGGGCGCCTGGGGCTCTACCTCATCGCGGCGGATCAGGGTGTACAGCCGGCGCGTGTGGTCGCTGGCGGCATCAGGCAACAGCCAGGCGGCGGTGACAGATGCATCGAGCACGAAAGCGGTCATGCGGCGCTCCGCCCTGTGTGGCGCAGAGCCTCCACCATCGACGACTCGGCAGGCTGGATGCTGGCATGCAGTGCGTCCATCTGGCCCAGCTCGCGGGCAATCTGCTCGTCCGAGATGACGGGACGGCGGCGTACAGGCAGCATGCGCACCACCTCTTTGCCGTGGCGAGTGATGCGCACCTCCTCGCCCTGCTCGACCAACTCGATCAAGGCAGAGAACCGGGTTTTCGCTTCGTAGATGCCGACGGACTGCATAAGTAAAAAAGTCTGGCCTGAATGGTGAATTCAGACCAGACTATATCAGTCTGACCAGATCTTTTCAATCTAGTCAGATTAGAAGCACCAAAGATCAATCTGCCCGGTAGTTAGGGGCTTCCTTGGTGATCTGTACATCGTGCACATGGCTTTCGCGGATGCCAGCGGTGGTGATCTCGACGAACTCTGCCTTGTTGTTCATCTCTTCGATGGTGGCGCAACCGCAGTAGCCCATGGAGGCGCGCACGCCGCCAGCCATCTGGAACACGATGGAGACCATCGATCCCTTGTAGGGCACGCGGCCTTCAATGCCCTCTGGCACCAGCTTATCGGCATTGGGGTTGCCGGTGGTCGATTCCTGGAAGTAGCGGTCGGCGCTGCCTTGCTGCATGGCGCCAATGGAGCCCATGCCACGGTAGCTCTTGTAGCTGCGGCCCTGGAACAGAATCACTTCGCCAGGCGCTTCTTCGGTGCCCGCAAACATGCCGCCCATCATGATGGTGCTGGCACCAGCGGCCAAAGCCTTGGCAATGTCACCGCTGTAGCGAATGCCACCGTCGGCGATCAGTGGCACGCCGGTGCCCTTGAGCGCCGTAGCCACATTGTCGATGGCCATGATCTGGGGTACACCCACGCCAGCCACGATGCGGGTAGTGCAGATGGAACCAGGGCCAATACCGACCTTGACGGCATCGGCACCGGCTTCGACCAGCGCCAGCGCTGCAGCGCCCGTGGCGATGTTGCCGCCAATCACATCCACTTGCGGGTAGTTTTGCTTGACCCAGCGCACACGGTCGATCACGCCCTTGCTGTGGCCGTGGGCGGTGTCCACCACAATGGCATCGACACCGGCGCGCACCAGCGCTTCAACGCGCTCTTCAGTGCCTTCACCCACGCCCACCGCCGCGCCCACGCGCAGGCGGCCTGCTGCGTCACGCGCTGCATTGGGGAAGCTGGTTTGCTTGGTGATGTCCTTCACCGTGATCAGGCCCTTGAGTTCAAAGGCATCGTTGATCACCAAGATGCGTTCGAGCTTGTGCTTGTTCAGCAACGCCTTGGCTTGCTCAGGCGTCGTGCCGTCTTTTTCGTTGACGGTGATCAGCTTCTCGCGCGGCGTCATGATCTGGTGGACCTTGACGTCGTAACGGGTTTCAAAGCGCAGATCGCGGCCCGTGACGATGCCGACCACCTTGCCACCATCGCACACCGGGAAGCCAGAAATACCCAGTTGCTCTGACAACTGCAGCACTTGCAGCACCGTGTGCTCGGGAGTGATGACCACAGGGTCACGCAGCACGCCGGACTCATAGCGCTTGACCTTGGCAACATGCGCTGCCTGCTCTTGCGGGGTGAGGTTTTTGTGAACGATACCGATACCGCCCTCTTGGGCGATGGCAATGGCCAAGCGCGCCTCGGTCACGGTGTCCATGGCGGCGGACACGAGTGGCAGATTCAGCTGGATATTGCGGGAGAGTTTCGTCGCGAGGGACGTGTCCTTGGGCAGGACCTGGGAGTACGCTGGCACCAGCAACACATCGTCGAAGGTGAGCGCTTTTCCAAGTAGGCGCATGAGAAGGCTCCAAAAGACGGATTGTACCCGCACTGCTTCGTGACACGCTGGCCAGAGCCCTACCATCCGTTGCATCAAGACGTCCGTCCATCTGTAACCATGTGCTATTGCTGTGACAACAAACAGCGTGCACGGCTAAACTCATCGCCATGAAAATGCACAAGCTTCTCCTGCTGGCCGTGGCCTGCACTTGGGCACTGGGCGCCGCCGCTCAGTGGCAGTGGATCGACAAAGACGGCCGCAAGGTGTTCAGCGACCGCCCACCTCCGTCCGACATCCCCGCCAAGAGCATCCTGAAGCAACCCGGCGGGTCCGCTGCAGTGCGCATTGCGCCAGACGCTGGCGCCGCAGCGTCCGGAGCCGACGATGCCGCACCGGCCACGGCAGCCAAGGCACCTACCAAGCCCGCCAGCGCAGGCAAGGACAAAGAGCTGGAAGAGAAAAAAGCCCAGGCAGAGGCCGCCGAAGCCGCCAAGAAAAAGGCCGAAGAAGAGAAGCTGGCGCGCGCCAAGGCGGAAAACTGCACACGCGCCCGCCGCGCCAAGGCCGACTTGGAGACGGGCCGCCCCACCATGCAGGTCAATGCCCAGGGCGAGCGTGTCTTTATGGACGAAGCCAGTCGCAACGCTGAAATCAAGCGTGCCAGCGACATCATGGCAACGGACTGCGCACGCTAGTGCGCTGCTGACCCCAGCGCCGCGCAGCTAGACAAGGCTGCGGCTCTAGCTTCGGCTTTGTTCAATACCCGGCCTTGGCACCTTGGCGTTTACTGGCAAAGAGCCCGGTGCTGCGGGCGCCCTGTTTGGCAAAACGCTCGCGCCTGGCGACCTTGGGGTCCACTTTCAGAGGGCGGTACAGCTCCACCCGGTCCAAGTCTTGCAGCACCGTCTCTGGGGCCGCAGACCGACCCCATACACCGATCAGCCCCCTATTCCCTTCTTCACACCCTACAGACAGTGCAGCGCCCTGTCCGCAGGCCTTGAGGGCATCGGCCACGGTAGCCCCCTGGGGTAAGCTCAATTGCCACTGCTGCGTCTGACGGGGTGCCGTGCACGCCACCAGCACAATCCTGAGCGGCTGCATTGCGCCGCCACTCTTGGTGGGCGGCTCATCCATACACCTGCTCCGCACGCTTGACGAAGGCATCCACCATGGTGGCAGCAATGCGGTCAAACACGGGGCCCACCAACGCGGCCAGTGCCATGCTGCTAAAGCCATAGTTCAACTGCAACTCTACCTTGCACGCCCGCTGGCTGCCATCGCCCACAGGCAAAAAGCGCCAATCCCCCTCCAATTGCGAGAACGGGCCTTTCACCAAATGCATCTGTACCCTCTGGCCAGAGACGTGGGTGTTGCGGGTCACAAAGGTCTGGCGAATCCCGCCCAGGGCGATGCCCACTTCGGCTGTCATCCCACCCTCCACATGCTCCAGCACCCGGGCCCGGTCGCACCAAGGGAGAAATTCAGGGTACTGCTCCACGCCAGTGACCAAGGCAAACATTTCTTCGGGGGAATACCAGATGAGGACAGACTTTTGAACGGTTTTCATGCAAACAGGACCGCTACACACAGCATGATGGCTGGCGGGTGCAAGGGGTCAGAGGAAATTAGAATCGCAGCTGCGAGACAGCGACAATTGTAGGGAGGCCTTTTATCTTCCGGTTTGCGTCTTATCTAATTCCTCATGGCCAAAAAACCCGATCCATCGTCCCGCATCGCTGACAACAAGAAAGCGGCTTTCAACTACTTCTTTGAAGAACGCCACGAGGCAGGCATGGTGCTGCACGGCTGGGAGGTCAAGGCGCTGCGCGAGGGCAAAGTGCAACTGACCGATGGCTACGTGCTCATCCGCGAAGGCGAGCTGTACCTGCTGGGCTGCCTGATCCAGGCGCTGAAGACGGCCTCCACCCATGTGAACCCAGAGTCGGCACGCACCAAAAAGCTGCTGCTCAAAAAAGACGATATCAAACGCTTGATCAGCAAGGTCGAGCAAAAGGGCTACACCCTCGTCCCCCTGAACCTGCACTGGAAGAACGGGTTTGTGAAATGCGAAATCGCCTTGGCCAAGGGCAAGGCCGAACATGACAAGCGCGACACCATCAAAGACCGCGAGGGCAAACGAGAGGTGGAGCGGGCCATGAAAAGCCGCAACCGCTGACCCTTTCAGCCGGTCAGCCCACAGTAAAAAGCCGCTCGCCGAGCGGCTTTTTCATGCCAACGCAAGCTGTACCGCGCCAAAAATCAGGCCAAGTTGGCAAGCGGGTGCGCATGCGCCGGCCAAGGGCTGGCAAAGAACGGCGTCACCATTTCAGGCGTCACGTCTTCAATTCGGCCGGGGTTCCACTGCGGGGCGTGGTCCTTGTCTACCGCCAGGGCGCGGATACCTTCCACGGTTTCACTCTGCCCAGGGCGCAGATAGAAGCAGTGGCGCACCATGTCGCGCTCCATGCGCAAATCATCGGCCAGGCCCATGCCGCGTGCCCGGCGGATCTGCTCCAGCACCACGTGCAGCATCAGCGGCGAGCGCTTGCGCAGCGTGGCCGCCGCAGTGCGCGCCCAATCGGTGTCCGCCGCTTCCAGCGCCGTGACAATCGCCCCGACGGTGGACAGCGAGAAATATTGGTCAATTTGAGCTCTAGCGCTTGTGTGATAAGCGCTAGCAGCTACAAATTTTGAAGCAACAAACGACCGGACCGCCTGCCCGTCGGCAAACGGCTGGCTGCCCAGCGCCTCCCACACGGCGGCTTGCTGGTCTGACGGCAGACAGCCATCGGCCAACTGGTTCTCGATGGCATCACCCGCGCCAATGGTGTCACCCGTCAGGGCCAACCACTCACCCACGCTGCCGGGGCAGCGACTCAGAAAGTAGCCACCACCCACATCGGGGAACAGGCCAATCGCCGTCTCAGGCATGGCCATCTTGGTGCGTTCGGTCACCACGCGCAGCGCTGCGCCCTGGCTGATGCCCATGCCGCCACCCATCACGATGCCGTCCATGAAGGCGATGTAGGGCTTGGCGTAGTTGTGGATCAGGTGGTTGAGCGCGTATTCCTCGGTGAAAAAATCTTCGAGCTGTGGATTGCCTTGGCTGCCCGCCTGGTGCAAAAAGCGAATGTCACCGCCCGCGCAAAAGGCGCCAAAGGGGCCTTCTTTGTTGCTGCCCCGGATGGCCACGGCCAGCACCCGGTGGTCTGTCTGCCAGGCCAGCAAAGTACCCATCAGCTCGCGCACCATGCCCAGCGACAGCGCATTCAGCGCCCGGGGCCGGTTCAAGGTAATGCACCCGACCTGACCGCGCACCTCACTCACCACGTCTTTCGATACTTCCGTCATCACTGTCTCCGTCATTTTTGTTCCTTCCAACCCAGCATTTCATTCAACACCAAGGCACCAATCACCAGGGCGCCACCAGCCAACACGGCGGGGGCCGGGCGCTCACCCGCGCCCAGCCAGGCCAAGAGGATGCCAAAGATCACCTCCAGCAGGCCGAGCAAAGCCATCTCAGGCGCCTTCAGCACGCGGCCACAGCGCACCGCCAACACGCAGGGGATGGCCAGTTGAAACACCCCCAGCAAAGCCAGCAAGAATAAATCATGCGGCGTGGCCTGAAACGGCAGAGCTAACGGCAAAGTGACCAGCACCGACAGCACTGCCCCCACCAACACCGCAGGCACCAGATCGACGGCGTGACCGTGTCGTTGGGAGTGTTGCACCACTGTCCAGTTGGCAGCGGCTGCCACCGGCACACACAGCGCCACCAGGGTACCCGACAGCGGCAACCCCGCCATCTGCGAGCCATACATCCAGCCAATGCCCAGCCCGGCCAAGCCAATGGCTGCCCAGGTGCGTGGCGCAATGCGATGGCCAATGAACAGGCGCGCAAACAGCGCCGTGAGCAGCGGGCCTGCCGCCATGGTCACCAGCACATTGGCCACAGGCATCAGCATCATGGCCACCATGAAGGCGGTGAACATCACCGCCCAGCACAGCCCAGACAGCCACAGGGCCGCCCCACCCCTGCGCATCGCCCCAAACACCTCTCGCCCCTGCACAGCGGGCAACAGGATCAGCAGACTGAGCAGGGTGAAAAGGCTGCGCCAGAAAGTCACCTCAAAGCTGCGTGCCTGCTCCAGGTGGCGGGTCACCACCCCGGCGATGGACCACAGCAGGGTCACAACCACCATGAGGAGCACCGCGCGGGAATGTGTGAGTTTCAACATGGATCGGTTGTGTCAAACCATCAAATCAAATGAAAAAAAGGGCCGCAGCATGGCTGGGCCCTTTTTCTGCGAGAGCAACGCACACCCGCCAAAGGCTCAGTGCGCGTGCTTCACCGGTCCGCTCAGGAACGGCCAGCGCGCTTGCGCTCGTTTTCGGTCAGGTGGCGCTTGCGCAGGCGCACGCTCTTGGGCGTGATTTCGACCAGTTCGTCGTCCTCGATGAATTCCACGCCGTATTCCAGCGTGAGGTCGATCGGGGGCGTGATCTTGATCGCGTCTTCCTTGCCGGAGACGCGGAAGTTGGTCAGCTGCTTGGTGCGCGTGGCGTTCACGATCAGGTCGTTGTCGCGGCTGTGGATGCCGACGATCATGCCTTCGTACACGGGGTCGTTCGCCTTCACGAACATGCGGCCACGGTCGTCCAGCTTGCCCAGAGCGTAGGTGAAGATTTCACCATCGTCCATGGAGATCAGCACGCCGTTCTTGCGGCCACCGATGTCGCCCTTGTGCGGCTCGTAGCTGTCGAAGATGTTGGAGATCAGGCCGGAACCGCGCGTCAGGTTCAGGAATTCGTTGGTGAAACCGATCAGGCCACGGGCCGGGATGCGGTATTCCAGGCGCACGCGGCCACGGCCGTCGGACTCCATGTTCACCAGCTCGCCCTTGCGCTCGCCCAGGGCTTGCATCACGCCGCCTTGGTGGCCTTCTTCAATGTCGGCAGTCACCAGCTCGATAGGCTCGCACTTCTCGCCATTGATTTCCTTGAACACCACGCGGGGCTTGGACACAGCCAGCTCGTAACCTTCGCGGCGCATGTTTTCCAGCAGGATGGTCAGGTGCAGTTCACCACGGCCCATCACTTCAAAAATACCTTCTTCGTCGGTTTCCTTCACGCGCAGGGCCACGTTGTGCTGCAGTTCCTTTTGCAGACGGTCCCAGATCTGGCGGCTCGTCACGAACTTGCCTTCGCGACCTGCCAGAGGCGAGGTGTTCACGCAGAAGTTCATGGTCAGCGTGGGCTCGTCCACCTTCAGCATGGGCAGCGGTGCGGGGTTGGCCGGGTCGGTCACGGTCACGCCGATACCGATGTCTTCGATGCCGTTGATCAGCACGATGTCGCCAGGGCCAGCCATCGGCGTCTGCATACGGTCCAGACCCTGGAAGGTCAGCACCTGGTTCACACGGCCCTTGACGGCCTTGCCATCAGGGCCTTCCATGACGACCACGTCCATCATGGGCTTCAGCGTACCCTGGCTGATACGGCCCACGCCGATGCGGCCCACGAAGGTGGAGAAGTCCAGCGCCGAGATTTGCAGTTGCAGTGGCGCGCTCGCATCACCCGTGTTCGGGGGCACGTGCTTGAGGATGGTGTCGAACAGGGCCGACATGTCGGGGCCCCACTGCTCGCCAGGAGCGCCTTCTTCCAGCGAAGACCAGCCGTTGATACCCGAGGCATACACCACGGGGAAGTCGAGTTGTTCGTCGGTCGCGCCCAACTTGTCGAACAGGTCGAACGCAGCGTTCACGACCTTGTCGGGGTTGGCACCGGGCTTGTCCACCTTGTTCACAACCAGAATGGGGCGCAGGCCCAAGGCCAGGGCCTTCTTGGTCACGAAACGCGTTTGGGGCATGGGGCCTTCTTGCGCGTCGATCAGCAACACCACGCTGTCCACCATGGACAGGGCGCGCTCCACTTCACCGCCGAAGTCCGCGTGACCAGGGGTGTCCACGATGTTGATGTGCGTGCCCTTCCAGCTCACGGCGCAGTTTTTGGCCAGGATGGTGATGCCACGCTCTTTTTCAATCGCGTTGTTGTCCATCACCGTGTCGACGACCTTTTCGTGGTCGGCAAAGGTGCCGGACTGGCGCAGCAGCTGGTCAACCATGGTGGTTTTGCCATGGTCAACGTGGGCAATGATCGCGATATTGCGGATTTGTTTAGTCATAGTTTTTCCAATGTGCCGCTGGCCTGTGGTTGCGGCGTGCTTTCCAAAATTTGTTGAATTTCCAGCGGACTCAGGAGCCTGCCCGGCACCAGCTCCCCGCCAACGATATGGCCCACCCCCAGCAGTGCCGAAGGCTTGTCGCCAAAAACCGCCACGGCACTGGCGTCAGGCCAAGCTCCACGGCGGCGCACGCCCGACAGGAACCGGGCCGCATTGTCGCCGTCCAACGTGACACGCGTGTGCCCCACCAGCAGCGACTCAGGGGGCTCCAGGCAGGCCAGACGCCCTGCCTCGTCCATGGCCTCCAGCTGCGCCAGTGTGACGCAGCGCTCAATGCCAAGGCCCCCCGTATCAATGCGGCGCAAAAAGGTCAGGTGAGCCCCGACCCCCAGCGCAGCACCAATGTCTTCCCCCAGGGTACGGATGTACGTCCCCTTGCTGCAAGTCACTATCATTTTGATAGCTACCTGCGCTTGATCTGTATGCACCAGGGTCAATTTCAATGCATGAATGACCACATTGCGCGCTTCGCGCTCTACGGCAATGCCTGCACGGGCATATTCGTACAGCGCCTTGCCGTCCTTCTTCAGCGCACTGTGCATGGGCGGCACCTGGCTGATCGGGCCCGTGAACTGTTGCTGTACGGCAGCGATGCGCTCTGGCGTCACCTGCTCGGGCAGCACGTCGCGGCGCTCCAGCACATCCCCCTCGGCGTCGCCGGTGGTGGTGGTGGTGCCCAGCAGCGCAATGGCTTCGTAGGTTTTGGCCGCCTCTAACTGCAACTGGCTGAACTTGGTGGCAGCACCAAAGCACAGCGGTAGCACGCCGGAAGCCAGCGGGTCCAGCGTGCCGGTATGGCCCGCTTTTTCGGCGCGCAGCAGCCACTTCGCCTTTTGCAAGGCGTCGTTACTGGACAGGCCCAGGGGTTTATCGAGCAGCAGCACTCCGTGCACCGGGCGCCGCTGCACCCGGATGCGGGGAGCGCGCTCGGTCATGCTTCCTCGTCGTCTTTGGCGCGAGAAGCCACGGCGCGCGCAATCAGCGCATTCATATCGGCCGCCCGCTCAGAGGTGCGATCGAACATGAAGTGCAGCGTGGGCACCGTATGGATGTGCAAGCGCTTGAACAAACCATTGCGCAAAAAGCCTGCGGCCTGGTTCAGCGCCACCTGTGTCTCCACAGGGTCGCCCGTGAGCAGGCTGAAGAACACCTTGGCGTGGGCGTAATCAGGAGTGACCTCCACACCCTGCAGCGTCACCATGCCCACGCGCGGGTCTTTCAACTCGCGCGCGATCAATTCCGTCAGATCGCGTTGGATCTGATCGGCTACCTTGAAGGCGCGGTTGGGAGTGGAGGATTTCTTCGCTGCCATATCGTCGTCGCTCTTACTCGGGTCGCCTTACAGCGTCCGGGCAATTTCCTTGATGTCAAAGAATTCGAGGTGATCGCCTTCCTTGATGTCGTTGTAGTTCTTGAGTTTGATACCGCACTCAAAACCTTCCTTGACATCACGGACGTCGTCCTTGAGGCGCTTGATCGAATCGACCTCGCCGGTGTAGACCACGACATTTTCACGCAGCAGACGGAAGCGGGCATTGCGGTGCACCATACCGGACGTGATGTACGAACCGGCAATCGTGCCGATCTTCGTTGCCACGAACACAGTGCGGATTTCGGCCGTACCAATGATCTCCTCGCGTTGCTCTGGGGCCAGCATGCCCGACATAGCGACCTTGAGCTCGTCCACAGCGTCGTAAATGATGCTGTAGTAATGCAGGTCCACGCCATTGCCTTCGGCTGTCTTGCGAGCGCCGGCATCGGCACGCACATTGAAGCCAATCACGATGGCCTTGGAGGCGATCGCCAGGTTGATGTCGGACTCGCTGATACCACCCACACCGGCGTACACCAGTTGGACCTTGATTTCGTCGGTCGAGAGCTTGAGCAACGATTGCGACAAAGCTTCCTGCGAACCCTGCACGTCGGCCTTGACGATGATGGGCAGGGTCTTGACCTCGCCCGCCGTCATGTCGGCAAACATGTTTTCCAGCTTGGCGGCTTGCTGCTTGGCCAGCTTGGTGTTGCGGAACTTGCCAGCACGGTAGGTGGCGATTTCGCGCGCACGGCGCTCGTCGGTCATGACCATAAAGTCGTCACCGGCTTGTGGCACTTCCGTCAGACCCTGGATTTCCACCGGGATCGAAGGACCTGCGGTCTTAGCGACCTTGCCGTTTTCGTCCAGCATGGCACGCACGCGGCCATAGGTCTGGCCTGCCAACACAATGTCACCCACCTTGAGCGTACCGGATTGCACCAGCACCGTGGCCACGGGGCCGCGGCCCTTGTCCAATTGGGCTTCGATCACAAGGCCCTTGGCCAGCGATTCCACCGGTGCCTTCAGCTCCAGCACTTCGGCCTGCAGCAACACTTGCTCCAGCAGTGCGTCAATGCCCATACCCGTCTTGGAAGACACAGGCACGAACGGCGAATCACCACCGTATTCTTCCGGCACCACCTCTTCCACCACCAGCTCTTGCTTGACGCGATCTGGGTTGGCATCGGGCTTGTCGGCCTTGGTAATGGCCACCACGATAGGAACACCAGCCGCCTTGGCGTGCTTGATGGCTTCCTTGGTCTGGGGCATGACGCCGTCGTCCGCGGCCACCACCAGAATCACGATGTCGGTGGCCTGGGCACCGCGGGCACGCATCGCCGTGAAGGCCTCGTGACCGGGGGTATCGAGGAACGACACCATGCCGCGTGGAGTTTCCACGTGGTAGGCACCAATGTGCTGCGTAATGCCACCGGCTTCGCCCGCAGCCACCTTGGCGCGGCGGATGTAGTCCAGCAGCGAGGTCTTGCCGTGGTCCACGTGGCCCATGACGGTCACCACAGGGGCACGAGGCAGCAACTCTGCGTTTTGCTGGCCTGCATCTTCGTCGGTGAAGGCTTCTGGATCGTCCAGTGCCGCCACCACAGCCTTGTGACCCAGTTCTTCCACCACGATCATGGCAGTGTCTTGGTCCAGCGGCTGGTTGATGGTGACCATCTGGCCCATCTTCATCAAAGCCTTGATGACTTCAGAGGCCTTGATCGACATCTTGTGCGCCAGCTCCGCCACCGTTATGGTTTCAGGCACATGCACTTCAATGATGCGGGCTTCCACCGGCGCAGATTGCTGGTGGTCATCACGCTGATCGCGGTTGTCGCCACGGCGGCCACGAGGACCACCACGCCAGTTGTTGCGACCCACACCACCGCTGCTGTCACCGCGGGTCTTGATTTCTTTCTTCTTGGCCGTGTCATTGGCCCAGCTGGAGGACAGCTTGGCCGATTTGACTTCCTTGCCAGCCCCTGCGCCAGGCGCAGCAGGTGCAGCAGCACCCGCATTGCGCGGCCCTGTGCCGGTACCAACGGCAGGCTTGTGCAAGGTGCCCTTCTTGGCGTCACCCACAGCAGCGGGCTTGGCCACTGGCTTGGGTTCTTCGGGCTTCTTGGCCACCATGACCGCCTTCTTGGGCGTTGCCATCATGGAGCGGATCGCTGCAGCTTCGGCCTCGGCCTTGCGGCGGCGGGCGTCCAGATCGGCAGCGCGCGCAGTTTCTTCGTCGGCACGCGCCTTGGATTCGGCAGCGGCCTTCTCGCGGGCTTCGGTCTGGGCGGCATTGCGCGCAGCCGCTTCGGCAGCCTGTTCGCGGGTGGCTTCCTGCTTCACGGCAGACGCCTGCGCCTTCTTTTCGGCTTCCTGGGCTGCGTAGGCGGCGGCACGCTCTTCGGCTTCGCGCTCACGCTTTTCGCGGGCTTCGCGCTCGGCACGCTTTTCGGCGAGCTCTGTCTCTTGGCGGCGAATCAGCTCAGCCTGGCGGCGGGCTTCTTCCTCGCGGCGAGCCAGTTCGATGTCCTCGCTGGAGACCACGGCTTCCTCGACGGCGGGCGCGGCAGATTCAGCAGCGGACTCGACGCCTTCATCGCGCTGGATGAAGGTGCGCTTCTTGCGCACTTCCACCTGGATCGTGCGGGCCTTGCCGGTGGCGTCGGCCTGCTTGATTTCGCTGGTGGACTTCTTGACCATGGTGATCTTCTTGCGATCACCCGAAGCGGTGCCGTGGCTGGCCTGTAGGTAAGCCAACAACTTTTGCTTGTCAGGCTCGGTCAGGGCATCCGAAGGGGCAGCCTTGCTCACACCCGCAGCCTTGAGCTGGTCGAGCAGAGTTTCAGGCGATTTTTTGAGTTCGTTTGCGAACTCGGCGACAGTATTACTGGACATATTTGGTTCGTGCCTCCCTGACCTTTACTCTTGCCCCGCCGCGAACCAATGTTCGCGGGCCTTCATGATCAAGGCCTTGGCATCTTCTGCAGACTGCCCGGTCAGGTCGGTCAGCTCATCAATGGCCAGATCGGCCAGGTCGTCACGTGTGTGCACACCGCCTTCAGCCAGCTTGGCAATCAGGTCGGGGGTGATGCCTTCGAGGTCGCGCAGGTCTTGAGAGACCTCATCCACGCTTTCCTCACGGGCGATTTCCATGGTCAGCAGCGCATCCTTGGCGCGGGCACGCAGCTCGCTCACGGTGTCTTCGTCAAACGATTCGATCTCCAGCATTTCCTGCAGAGGCACATAGGCCACTTCTTCCAGGGTGGCAAAGCCTTCGGAGATCAGGATGTCGGCGATTTCTTCGTCCACATCCAGCTTTTCCATGAACAGACGGCGCGAGGCATCGGACTCGTTGGCCTGCTTTTGGGCAGACTCGGCAGCGTCCATGATGTTGATCTTCCAGCCTGTCAGGTCGGAAGCCAGGCGCACATTCTGGCCACCACGGCCGATGGCGATGGCAAGGTTTTCCTCGTCCACCACCACATCCATGGCGTGTTTTTCTTCGTCCACCACGATGGAGGACACATTGGCAGGCGCCAGCGCGCCAATGACAAACTGGGCGGGGTCTTCAGACCACAGCACGATGTCCACACGCTCGCCAGCCAACTCGTTGGTCACGGCGTTCACGCGGGTGCCACGCACACCAACGCAGGTGCCGATGGGGTCCACGCGCTTGTCGTGGCTCAGCACGGCGATCTTGGCGCGCGAGCCGGGGTCACGGGCGCAGTTCTTGATCTCCAGCAGGCCTTGCTCGATTTCGGGCACTTCCTGGCGGAAGAGCTCAACCATGAATTCGGGGGCCGAACGCGACAGGATGATGGGAGCGCCACGCAGCGTCAGGTCCACTTCCATGATCATGGCGCGCACACGGTCGCCGCTGCGCAGATTTTCCTTGGGGATCATCTCGCTGCGACGCAGGCGGCCCTCCACACGACCGGACTCGACAATGATGTCGCCCTTGTCCATGCGCTTGACGGTGCCGGTGAAGATCTTTTCGCCACGCGACATGAAGTCGTTGAGCAGCATTTCACGCTCAGCGTCGCGGATCTTTTGCAGGATGACCTGCTTGGCCGCCATGGCGCCAATGCGACCGATGGGCACGGATTCCACGCCCTCTTCGATGTACTCACCCACTTCGATATCGGCCACGCGCTCGCGGGCATCCATCAGCAGCTCTTCGGCTTCGGGGTTTTGCAGACCGGCGTCATCGGGCACCACCAACCAGCGGCGGAAAGTCTCGTAGTTGCCGCTGTCGCGATCGATGGACACACGGATGTCCACCTCGCCTTGGTACAGCTTTTTGGTAGCCTGGGCCAGGGCCGATTCCACCGCACCCAAGACCACATCACGCTCCACGTTCTTCTCGCGCGAAATGGCCTCAACCAACATCAACAATTCGCGATTCATGCGACGACTCTCCTATTTCAATCACCCGAAGACGCAGACCCCAGCGGGCAGCCTGCCATCCCAATTGTTCTGAACAGCTCAGGCAGCGCCCTGCTCTGCCTTGCCGGCACGCCCCTTGAAGTCCACGATGGGCGCCAAGCGCGCATCACGTAACTCATCCAGGGCAAAGCCCAGTGCCTGCAATGGTGCTGGCACCCGTTTTTTGCTGACTTTCTGGCCGGGCTTGACCGCAGGCTCGTCTCTCCAGACGATCTGCCAGCCCCCGGACTCGGCGCGCTCGAGCGTGCCGCGAAATTTCTTGCGGTTGGCACTGACTTGGCCCGCCGCTGCTGCACCCATGGGCGCCTTCAAGGTGATGTCGATGACCGAGCCTTCAAAGCGCACGAAGTCCTGCTCGTGGCGAAGGGGGCGGTCAATGCCTGGGGATGACACTTCCAAGCGCTTGTATTCAACGCCATCCACCTCCAGTGCAAATTGCAGCTGGCGGGTGACTTTTTCGCAGTCTTCCACCGTAACAAACTGATCCAGCACAGGCTGGGGGGCATCCACAACAGGCGCCACCCAGGGCAAATCAATGGTGATGCGCAGCAGGCCACCGGCAGAGCGCTCAATCTCTACCAGGTCATAGCCCAGACCGATCACAATTTGTTCGACGATTTGCTGCAGTGCCACGTGTTCAGTTCAATCCCGGGAAAAACAAAAAACCCGATAACCCCCAGAAGACTCTCCTTCTGACAGCTTCGAGCTCCAAAACCAAACGGCCAAAAAAAACGGGCGGTTGGTACCCGCCCGCTTGGTCGTGAGATACGTATTGTAGCCTGTAACGCCTTGATTTGCAAAGCCAGCCTGTTGCCAAACGGCCATTTCCATGCCATGGCACGTGGCATTCCCCCCCCAGGCGCACGGCACTCACAGCGCCGACAGGGGCAAAAGCAGTTCGTGCAAGTCGGCCTCGGTGAACAACGGCTCCTTGCGTGCGGCATCGCCGCCATAAATGGCCTGTGCCAGCTGTGCCTTGCGCTCTTGCAGCGCCAGAATGCGCTCTTCGATGGTGCCCTGGGCCACCATTTTCACCACCCACAGGCGCTGTGTCTGGCCGATGCGGTGGGCCCGGTCGGTGGCCTGGGCCTCGGCAGCAGGGTTCCACCAGGGGTCGTAGTGGATGACGGTATCGGCCTGGGGCAGGTTCAGCCCCACACCGCCCGCCTTCAGGCTGATGAGGAACAGCGGCACCTCGCCGCTGGTAAAGCGCTGGATGATCTCGTCGCGCTTTTGGCTTTGGCCGGTGAGCTTGACCCAGGGCAAGCCCCGGGCCTTGAGTTCGGCCTCGATCAAGCCCAGCATGCTGGTGAACTGCGAGAACAGCAGCACCCGCCGCCCCTCGGCCAGCATCTCGGGCAGCAGCTCCATCAACTGCGCCATCTTGGCCGACTCGCGCACTTGGCGGGCGGACTCCAGCGGCACCAGGTGCGGGTCGCAGCACACCTGGCGCAGCTTGAGCAGCGCATCCAGGATGGTGATCTGCGACTTGGCCAGCCCCTTGGAATGCAAGGCTTCGCGCACGGTCTTTTCCATGCCCAGGCGGATGGTTTCGTACAAATCGGCCTGCGCGCCCGTCAGCTCCACGCGCATCACGGTCTCCACCTTGGGTGGCAGCTCAGACGCCACAAGCGCCTTGGTACGGCGCAGCATGAACGGCGCCACCCGCGCGCGCAATTGCGCCAAGCGCCCGCTGTCGCCCTGCTTTTCCACCGGGTTGCGAAACAGCTCCCGAAACCGCTGCTGGCTGCCCAAAAAGCCGGGCATGAGGAAGTGAAAAAGGCTCCAGATCTCGCCCAGGTGGTTTTCCATGGGCGTGCCCGAAAGGCACAGCCTGTGGCGCGCCTGCAGCGCAGACACCACCTGGGCCGCGTTGGTGCTGGCGTTCTTGATGTTCTGCGCCTCGTCCAGCACCACCAAGTGCCATTGCAGTTGCAGCCATCGTTCGCGGTCGCGCTGCAACAGCGAATAGGGGGCGATGACCAGGTCGTGCTCGGCCACCGAATCGGCCAGTTCATGGCGGCCAGCGCCGTGCAGCACCAGGCTGCGCAGACCGGGGCAAAAGCGCGCGGCCTCGCTGTGCCAGTTGCCCATCAGGCTCACCGGGGCAATCACCAGCGCCGGGGCTGTGAGGCGGCCCGCGTCCTTTTCAACCTGGATGTGGGCCAGCGTCTGCAGCGTTTTGCCCAGGCCCATGTCATCGGCCAAGATGCCGCCCAGGCCCTGGGCCCGCAAAAACTGCAGCCAGTTCAGCCCCTGCTGCTGGTACGGGCGCAGGCTGGCGTTCACGCTGGCGGGCACGGGTACTTCGGCAATGGGGCTGGCGCCCTGCAGCTGCCGCACCAGGGCCTGCAGCGCAGCCGCGCCCTGCCACACCGCGCCTTCACCCAGGGCGGCGCTGGCGCGCAAGGCCTCCAGCCGCGACAGGCGCAGGCTGGGCTGGGCAAAATCCCCCCCCCGCTCGCCCACCAGTTCGAGCAAGGCGGCCAGCCAGGGGCGCAGTGGCTCGGTGGGCAGGCGCACAAAGCCACCCTGCGCGTCGCCACGCGGCACATACACAAACGGCGGCAGCTGCGGCTGCCCGGTGGCGGGGTCGGGCGGGTGCTGCGCCGCCTGGGCGATCAGGTCGGGCAGCCAGGGCAGCACGTTGTGGCGTTGGCCGTCCAGCTCCACACCCAGCGACAGCGAGAACCAGGGCGAAGTGTCTGCCACTTCGTCAAGAAGGGCATCGGGCACTCCATCGCCCCCTGCCTCGCGCTCGCTCCGGGCAACCTGTGCAAACGGGCTGAGCGGCTCGCCTGTATCGCCACTCCCCGCCAGCACCGCCGGCGGCGCAACGGCCACCGACTGCGGTGCCAGCGCCACCGTCAGGTTTTGCGCATGACTCACCCAGCCCTGCAAGGCTGGGTCCTGGGTCACGTCAAACCCTGCCTCGCTGAACACCACAAAGCCCGCATCGGCCCAGGGCATCCAGGCCTGCTGCGAACGCTCGCCGGGCAGGCCAAACACGCCATCATCGGCGGCCAGCAGGCCCAGCGCCATCAGTTTCTGGATCGCCTCCAGCTCTGCCTGCGGGTGGCGCTGCAGCAGCACCTTGGGGCCATCGCCCCCGTCCAGCGGCGCCACCATCACCTGCGCGCCCTGCCCCGGCCACCAGCCCCGGTGGCCTGCGTAGTCAAAGGTGAGCCGCGCCATCACCAGACCCAGCGTGGGCCGTTGGGCCAGCGGCGTGGGGGCCAGGTACAAACAGGGCCGGGGCACGACGCCCTGCACCCGCTGCACACCCTGCACCACCGGGGGCAGCGGCACATGGGGCAGGCTGCGGGCCATTTCGTCCTGGTACTTTTCGATGGCCGACACCCGCAGTGCGGGGGCCTTGAGCAGCACCTCCAATTGGGCGGCAGAGACGGCGCCCAGGTCCACCGGCCCGCATTCGCCCCGCTCGGCGTCGACGAACAAGGGCGGGCTGTTATGGCACAGCGTGCCGCCATCGCCCGCCAGGGCGGCGCGCAGTTGCCAGGCGGGCTCGGCCGACAAGGCACCGGGCTGCGCGGGCACTTCGCGCCACAGCCACTGCAAGGCGCGCGCGGGGGCAAAGCGCAGCGGCTCACCCACGGTGGAGCCGCCCGCATCTGCAAACAGCCGCCCGGTGCTGGCCGCCTGCTGCAGCGCCAGCAAGCCCACCTGCCCCTCCAGCACCGCGCAGGGCGCGCCGCTGTAGGCCGAGTAATACCCCTGGCTGCGTGGCATGGCGCGCAGCAGTTGAAGCACCTGGCGATCGGTCTCGCTGGCCTGGTCGTACACCGCCTGGCCCTTGGCGGGCTGGGTGCGCACTTGCTTGGGCTTGGCCCAGCCGCCGGTCAGCTTGGGGTAGGACACCACGGCTTCGAGCTGCAACTGGGTGGGCTGGCGCGCCCCGCCCACCACTGACGCCAGATACAGATACTGCTCAGGCCGCACGCTGCGGTCGGTGGGGCTGAGCACGACATCGCCCCCGGCAACGCGGTCCAGTGCGGCCAGCCAGTTCACCAGCTGGGTTTGCGCCTCGGCCTGCTGCACGGCGGCCATGCGCTCGCGGGCCGACAAGGAGGCTGCAGCCGCGCTCACCCCCTTGCGCGGGGCCGCAGCAGCGCGGGCTTCATCGCTCAGCGGCAGGCGGGCCGCCTTGAGCATCAACGCCACGGCATGCTTGCACTGGCGACCCACGGGGCAGTCACACACGCTGCGCCAGTAGTCCACCTGACCATCGGGCATCACCGCCATGGTGACGGCCACCTCATACGGTAGGTGCTGCGTGCCCTGCACCAGGGCCTGTATCCGCCAGCCTTCGTCCATTGGTTCAATGTCCGGCTCGCCCACCAAACCTTGTGCCAGCAAGGCCTTGCCGCGCATCCAGGGGCCGTCCTCGCACAAGGCACGCAAAGAGTCGGGATCGAACCAGAAGGTGTCAGACATTACAAGTCAAAATGGCTTCTATCGCTTGATAAATAAGCGCCAGAAGCTATACATTTAGTAGCATCAAGCACCCGCCACGGTGCGGTCTGCACGCACGCGGTCAAACACCTCTTGCGCCATGGGGTCGGTGGCGGCGCCAGAAGGGGCACCGCTGCGCAGGGTGGCCAGCAATCGATCGAGCACGGCGGCCTGGGGCAGCAAGGGGCCCAAAAAATGCGCCTTGCGCCCATCGGCAATCAACAGCGTGGGGAAGGTCTCCACATCCAGGTCGCCTGCCAGCTCCGATTCGTCCTCAATGTCCACCCATTCAAAGCGCACATCGGGGTGGGCCTGGGCCAGGGTGTCAAACAGTGCCCGATAGTCGCGGCAGGTGCCGCACCAGCCCGCGCATAGGCACACGGCCCACCAACCGCTGGGCTGGGGGGTGGAAGGGGTGGCAGCGTGGGATTCAACAGGCAGGGCGGCAGGGCTGGGCATCGGGTCAACTCCTCAAGCCCGCAAAGCAAGGGCCAGGGCTACAACGGGATCACGGACTGCGCCGTTCGCGGGCGCGGTAAACCTCGATGGTACCCACACTGGCGGCCTGGTTGCCCCAGCTGTTTCGCACAAAGGTGGCCACGGCGGCCACGTCCTCATCGCCCAGCAGGTGCTGAAAGGGCTGCATGCCATGCGGGCGCGGGTTGCCCGCCGTGGCGGGCAGGTAGCCGCCCTGCAGCACCACGCGCACCAGGTTGGTCGGATCGGCCAGCACCACGGCACGGTTGCCCGCCAGGGGCGGGAAGGCGGGTTGCCCCGCCTCGTCCTTCGCGCCCTGCCCTTGCGCGCCGTGGCACTGGGCGCACTGGGCTTCGTACACCTTGGCCCCGCGCGCCATGGCCGATGCGGCGGGTGGCGCTGGCGGCGCGGATGGCTCCTTGGCCTGCCGCGGCAGAGCTTTGAGGTACACGGCCATGGCACGGGCATCGGCATCGCTCAGGTACTGGGTGCTGCGGAACACCACCTCGGCCATGGGGCCAATGACTGAGCCGTGCGGGGCCACGCCCGTTTGGAGCAGCGCCACCACATCGGCCTCGCTCCAAGCCTGCACGCCCGCCTGGGCGGGGTCGGTGAGCGCCGGGGCCAGCCAGTTCTGCACAGGGATGAGCCCCCCGGCGAGCGCCTGCCCATCGCGCGTGGCACCCCATGCGTTGCGCGGCGTATGGCAAGCCGCACAGTGGCCCAGGCCGTTGACGAGGTAAGCACCTCGTTGGTAGTCGGGAGCGGTGGTGGTAGTTGCAGAGGCCGCCTGCGCCGCCGGGGCACCGGGCGCAAAGAACAGCGCCCGCCACACCCCCAGCGCCGCCTGGGTGCTGTACGGAAAGCGCAGAGCGTGCGCCTGGTTGGCCTGCGCCAAGGGCTTCAGGCTTTGCAGATAAGCGTAGAGGGCGTCCGAGTCTTCACGCGTGACGTGCGTGTAGCTGGGGTACGGAAACGCCGGATACAGCAGGCGCCCATCCTTGCTGCGCCCGTGGTGCAGGGCGCGCCAGAACTCGGCCGATGTCCACGCGCCCAGGCCCGTGGCTTTGTCAGGCGTGAGGTTGGGGCTGTAAATCATGCCAAACGGCGTCTCAATGCCCCGGCCACCGGCCCATGCTGCCCCGCCCTGGGCGGTGTGGCAGGCCATGCAATTGCCCACGCGGGCCAGGTACTCGCCCTGCGCCACCAGCGCGGGGGTGGTCTGCAGGGTCTCGGCCGTGGGCAAAGGGGCTTCGCCGCGCAGGTTCAGCGCCACGATGGCGGCAGCGGCCACACCCACCGTGGCCAGGGTGCCGGACACCCACCGCAAAAGTCGCTGCAGGTTCATCAGCTTCATGGGCGGCCTCCTTCGGCCACACCGCCGCAGCGCACGGGCATGGGCGCAAGCAGGCGGGTGGCGGGCTTGCCGTGCCCGGGCACCGGCTGCGCGGCCAGCCAAGCAGACACCGCACTCACATCCTCGGGCGTGAGCTGGCGGGCCACATCGGCCATGCAGTCGGGCGCATGGGCCTTGCGCTGGCCGGTCTTCCAGGCGCCGAGCTGGCTGTTGACATAGTCACGCGGCAGGCCCAGCAGGCCGGGGATGGACGGGGTCACCCCTGTCAGGGCCGCACCGTGGCACTGCATGCAGGCCGGAATCTTTCGCGCCACGTCGCCCTGCTGCACCAGCTTGCGGCCTTGTTCGAGTTGCGCGGGGGCGCCTTGGGGTGCTGGCGGCGGGGGGTAAGGCACGTCCAGCGCCGCAAAGTGGGCGGCCATCTCGCGCAGGTAGTCGTCGCTCAGGTGCTCCAACAGGTAAGCCATCTGCGGGTAGCTGCGCCGCCCGTCGCGGAAGTTGAGCAACTGGTTGGCCAGGTAGCCTGCGGGCTTGCCTGCGATGCGCGGGAAGTAGCCTTCGGGCGTGGCGCGCCCTTCTTTGCCGTGGCAAGCGGTGCAGGCCAGCACGCGCGATGCCATGCCCGATGGCAAAGCAGTTGGCGCAGCGGCAGCGGGTACGGGCTGGACGCCAGCGGCATCCACAGCGCCGGGCGCAGCCCCTGCAGCACTGCAGGCCAGGGCAACGCCCCACAGCGCCAGGGCGCGCAGCCGGGTGCGAACAAATTCGGTCATGGGGTCGTTGTGTGGAGGCTTGTAGGGGACGGCACAAACACAGAGCAAGGCCTGCGGCCGCCTGCGACTTTACGCGCCCGGCGCACCACCGAACAGGCGCAGTGGTGGCGCAAACAGGCAGAGCAGATGCGTCCCACCCGCCTACGCGGTAGGGGCGCGGGGCTGGGCCGTGTCTGTGATCACCTGCCAATTCACTATCAAATCAATAGCTGCTTGCGCTTATTCTGCAAGCGCTAGCGGTCATTTTTGCTGATGAGCCACCGATAACCGATGGCCCTCACTCCCTCTCCCCTGGTGGGAGAGGGCCGGGGAGAGGGGGTGAAACAGGCGCGGTGCTTGTACAGCCCCTCTCCCCAACCCTCTCCCGCGAGGGGAGAGGGGGCAATTTCCCCTCGCTGCGGCCAGCAAGGCACTGCCGTCCCCACCCTCCCCGAACCCTCAGCGGCCCGCGTCTGCGTACTGCGCCTGCTCTTGCGCAGCCATGCGCACGGCTGCGTTCACGGCGCCATAGCCGTCGTAGCCGCCTTCGCGTTGCACCACTTCAAAGAAAAAGCGGTCGGCAAAGGGCTCGGTGTAGGCGTGCAAAAAGCGCCCGCCGCCCGGCGACACATCGGCCACGATGTTCAGCGCCTGCATGCGGCGCACCAGGGCCTCGTCCAGGTCCAGGCGGGCCAGCAGGTCGTCGTAGTAATTGGGGCTGATGGGCACCCACTTCACGCCCTGGGCCGCCAGGCGCTGCACGGTGGCAAAGATGTCGTTCGTGGCCAGCGCGATGTGGTGCACGCCGCCGCCCGATCGGCCCGTGGCCCGCACCTGCTGCGCCGTGCGCGTGCGCTGGCTTTTGGAGACATTGAGCACCAGGCGCAGGCTGCGCTCTGCATTGGTGAGCGCACAACTGCGGATCAGCCCAAACGGGTCGGCCAGCTCCAGGCTCTCGCCCGCGTTCAGGCCAAGGATGGATTGGGCAAACAGCGTCCAGGTGTCGAGCTGGTCGTTGGCCAGCGCCAGCGCCATGTGGTCCACATGCGTCAGGCCGCACTGCGCGGGCACAGGCGCGCGGGGCACGGGCGCCACAAAGTCAGCGTCCAGCGTGGAGCCCCCGTGCACAAAGTGCACCACCGCGCCGCCGGGCGAGATGATGGCGGGTAGTTGCAGCTCATTCGGCCCCAGCGGGCTCACATGCCGGGCCGACAGCAGGGCGACTGCGCGGTTGGCGGCCTGCACCGGGTCGGGCGCGACCAAGCCCATGGCGCACACCGAGGGGCCCAGCTCGTCAAAGCGCTGGCGGGCCTCCGAGCCCGGCTGGGTGTTGATGACGAACTGGATATCGCCCTGGCAGTACAAATCCACCGCCTTGCTGCGGTGGCGGCCCGTGTGCTCAAAGCCCAGGGCGGTGAAGGTGCTGGCCAGCGCGTGGCCCGTGGGCTCGTCCACACCAAACTCGATGAAGCTGAAGCCGCCCACGGGCTGCACGGCAGGCGGTGCGGCCAGGTCCAGCCGCTGCAGCGCACGGGTGGCGGCGGGGGCCCGGGCCTCGCTCGACGTGGCCTGCGTGCGGGCCATCAGGCGGTTCTTGCATTCGCTCTCTAAAAACAGCAGCGAGCGCATAGCGTCCAAGGCCGTGCGGCGGTTGGGCGTTTCGCGGAACACGTCGTTGAAGATTTCGAGCGACAGGTTGCCCTGGTAGCCCGCCAGCAGCGCCTGCTCAAAAAACGTCACCACATCCAGTTGCCCCTGGCCGGGGAAGTTGCGGTGGTGCCGCGCCCACTGGAGCACGTCCATCGCCAGCAGCGGCGCGTCGGCCATCTGCACAAAGAAGATGCGGTCGCCCGGAATGTCGGCAATGCCCATCGGGTCGTCGCGCAGCGACAGGGTGTGGAAGCTGTCCAGGATCAGCCCCAGGTGCGGATGGTCGGCCTTTTCAACAATGTTCCACGCCTGTTGGTACAGGTTGACCCACTTGCCCCAGGCCAGCGCCTCGTAGCCAATGCGCAGGTTGCGGCGGCTGGCGCGTTCGGCCAACTCATGCAGTTGCGCTGCGGCGCGCTCGGCATCGCCCAGCGATGCAGGCGAGGTGTTGGAGCACACCAGCATCAGCGGGCAGCCCAGCTCCTGCATCACGTCAAACTTGCGTTCGGCACGGTCCAGGCTGCGGCGGAACAGATCATCCGGCATGCCTTCAAAGTCGCGAAACGGCTGGTACAGGTCAATGCCCAGGCCCAGGTCGGCGGCTTGCTGGCGCAACTCGCGCGCGCTGCCGGTGAAGCTGATGAAGTCGGGCTCAAACAGCTCAATGCCATCAAACCGCGCAGCGGCAATGGCTTCAAGCTTCTGGTGCAGGGTTCCGCTCAAGGAGACGGTGGCAATGGATCGGCGCATGCGTACACCTTCGGTTGTTTCAGCGCTCTTGCGACGAGCGCTCTCAATGCAAAAAGGGCGGGTGTTCTTGATTCGGTCTGAGCCCATCTGACCCGTTCACGCTGAGCCCTCCGACAGGCTCAGGACAGGGCTGCCCAAGCAGCTGCGCAAGGCTTCGACAAGCTCAGCCCGAACGGATATTTCTGACTCAGACAGGCTTGATCAAGAACACCCTGCCCCACTGGTTTCCTACATCTGGCTCAATACTGGATTTGCGCTACGGCGCGCAATTCGTCGGCGGTGGCCGTGCCGTAGCCAAAGAATTCGAGATAGGCCGGAATCATCTCGAACAGCATGTCTGTGCCCACCTGCACACCGCAGCCCTTGGCCAGCGCGAGCTGCAGCAGCGGCGTGTATTCGGTCTTCATCACCACCTCGCCCACCATGGCACCAGCGTCGATGCGGTCCACATCAAAGGGCAGCGGGTCGCCTTCTTTCATGCCCAGCGGCGTGGCGTTCACCACCACGTCAAAGCCCGCAGGGTCGTTGGAGCCCGTCTGCACCACCAGCTGCGGGTAGTGGGCGCGCAGCCGCTCGGCCAGGCCCTCTGCGCTGGCGGTGTAGGTGTCATACAGGCTGATGTGGGCCACGCCCTCAGCGGCCAAAGAGGCCGCGATGGCTGAGCCCACACCGCCAGCACCCGACACGATCACGCGGGCCCCGCGCAGCGTGCGCCCCTTGCGCAGCAGCCCGCGCACAAAGCCTGCGCCGTCAAACTGGTCGCCCAGCCAGGTGCCGTCCGGCCGCAGCAGCAGCGCGTTGCAGGCCCCGGCAATGCGGGCGGTGGGCGTCACTTCATCGGCCAGCGACAAGGTGGTGACCTTGTGCGGCATGGTCACCAAGGCGCCCTTGAGGTTGGTAAAGCGCGAGAGCGCGGCCAGCGTGGCGGTGTAGTCCTCGGGCTTAACGCCCATGGGCACCACCACCGCATCAATGCCCTGCTTTTCAAACCAGGGGTTGTAGATCATCGGGGCCTTGAACGACTCCGTGGGGTAGCCCAGGTGGGCGATGAGTGCGGTTTTGCCGGAGATCATGCGGTTTGTGCTCCTTGTTGTGGCGACGTGGCGGGGGCTGCCGGTGCTGCGCCATATTTGCCCAGCTGGGCCATGGGCACGCGATAGGTTTCACGCGCAGAAAAGGCTGCAATGGCTGACACCACCGCTGCGCCCGTGGTGAACGCTGCCACCGGCACCCAGCCCGTGGGGCCAGTGCCCAAAATGGCCGCACTGATGGAGGGCGCAAAGCCGCCCAGCGCAAAGCCCAGCTGCGTGCCAATGGCCATGCCCGACAGGCGCACCCGGGTGTCAAACATCTCGCCATACAGGGCGGGCCACACGCCGTTGGCAGCGCTGTACACCACGCCCGACAGCAAAATGCCCAGCGCAAAAATCAGCGGAATGTTGGCCGTGCTCAGCGCCCACATGTAGGGCCAGATCAGCGCAGCAGAGCCCAGCGCGCCCAAGATGAACACCGGGCGGCGACCGATGCGATCGGACAGCGTGGCCCACAGCGGAATCGCACCCAGCGCCACCACGTTGGCCAGCACCAGCACCGTGAGCATGGTGGCGCGCGGGATGTGCACGGTGTTGACCGCATACGACAGCGTGAACACGCTGAAGATGGTGCTGACCACCGACACCAGCGCAGCAAACACCACGCGCAGCACCTGCGCCTTGTGCTGGGTGAACAGCTCTACCACCGGCAGCTTGGCCTTGCCCTTGGCCTGCGCGTCTTCTTCAAACGCGGGCGTTTCAGGCAAGGTGCGGCGCACCCAAAAGCCCACCGCCACCACCACTGCACTGAGCAGGAACGGAATACGCCAACCCCAGGCCAGCAACTGGTCCTCAGGCAAAGCCGAGATAGGAATGAACACCAGCGTGGCCAGGATGAGCCCCGCCTGCGTGCCAGACAGCGTGAAGCTGGTGAAGAAGGCGCGGCGGTGGTCGGGCGCATGCTCCAGCGTCATCGAATTGGCCCCGGCCTGCTCGCCCGCCGCCGAGATGCCTTGCAGCAAACGCATCACCACCAACAGCGCTGGCGCGGCAAAGCCGATCTGCTCGTACGTGGGCAGCACGCCAATCATGAAGGTCGAAAAGCCCATGAGCAGCAGCGTGAGCGTGAGCACCTTCTTGCGCCCAAACTTGTCGCCAATGTGTCCCAACAGCACCGCCCCCAAGGGCCGGGTGATGTATGCCACGCCAAACGTGGCAAACGCAGCCACGTTGGCCAGCTGCGGGTCAATGGACGGAAAGAACAACTTGCCAAACACCAGCGCAGCGGCCGTGCCGTAGATGAAGAAGTCGTAGTACTCGACAGCACTACCGATCCAGCTGGCGAGGGCCGCCTTGCGGGGGTTGTGGCTGGCGTTGCCAGCCGCTGAGGCTGGCTTGGAAACTTGGGAAGTCATGCACATCCGGCGCCAAAAAGCGCCCTGTTTTGTCAAAGTGCATGCAATGTACTAACTAGTACGTTATTCAATGACTAGGGCAAACCCTAGAACACTGCAGGACGTGCCCGGCCCGGTTGCTGCAACCTGGGGGCGCTCAAAACAACTGGCGCACAGGGCTTTATCAGAGCGCAGCGACCAGTTCCAGCACAGCGGAGAACAGATCAGCGTCCAACATAGACTCGGTCATGCTGAAGATCGGCGCCTCACCGTCCCTCTTGATCGCAAAGATCTCCTTGGAGTCCTTCATGCCTGCCAAGTGCTGGATCGCAAACGAGATAACGGCCGTCACACACAGCTGTGACGCCACGATCTTGCCCGTATCACACCAGTGAGATGGCGTTGCACCCGGATTCACAGGCAAACTGCAAACTATTGTCAAACGCGGGGTTTGGCCGCGCCATCGCCCATCTCACCCGGCCAAGCAGCGCCTGCGTCGCTATAGTCCATGGCACCCTACCAATTTGTGGGAACCGGTTTGCCCTGATACCGTATCAACCTGAGGAGATGCGCCATGAGCAGCGTTTTGAAGCGAAACAATGTCAAAGTCCTGGGCGACGAAGGCCCTGTGCTGATGTACGCGCACGGCTTTGGGTGCAATCAAGACATGTGGAGTTTGATTACACCTGCGTTCAGAGCTACGCATCGCCAAGTGCTGTTCGACTATGTGGGCAGCGGCGGCTCCGACCGCACCGCGTTTGACCGAATGCGGTATGCCGATCTTCGGGGCTACGCGCTGGACGTCCTGGAAGTGTGCGATGCCCTTGGCCTCAGCGAGGGGGTGACCTTTGTGGGCCATTCCGTCAGCTGCAGCATCGGCATGCTCGCGTCCATCGAGCGGCCTTCGCTGTTTGACCGGTTGATTTTGCTGGGCCCATCGCCATGCTTTCTGAATGACCCGCCCGGCTACGCGGGGGGCTTCGAGCGTGACGACCTCGAAGGTCTGCTGGCGCTGATGGATCAGAACTACATGGGATGGGCCAACTACCTGGCGCCCGTGGTTGCGGGGAATGCAGGGGCCGGCGAGGTCACCAGCACGCTGACAAACAGTTTTTGCTCGACGGACCCGGTAGCTGCAAAGGTGTTCGCCAGGGCCACATTCTTCGCGGACAACCGGTCTGACCTTGCCAAAGTCTCGCGGCCATCACTGCTATTGCAACACCGCAGCGATACTCTGGCACCCCTTTCCGTCGGAGAGTATTTGCATGCACACCTGCCGGGCAGCACACTGCAAGTGCTCGACGTTGCCGGCCATTGCGGGCACATGAGCAACCCATCCCTCGTGATCCATGCCATGCGTGACTATCTTGATCACGCTGCCGTCGCAGCCTGACGCAAGGGCAAGGCCCCTTTCATGAATCTGCTGGACCAATTGCCCTGCGCGGTGGTCGTCACGAACGAAGCGGGTCGCCTTCTGGACGTCAACGCGGCACTTCTCGCGCTTATCGGGGGAGCACGAGAGGATCGCATCGGGGCGTTGTTCGAGGAACTGCTGCCGCCTGCCAGCAGAATCTTCCTGCAGACCCATATCTGGCCCACCTTGCTGCGGGACGGGCAGATCAGCGAGATCCATCTTCAAGTCAGCGGCGGCGACAGAACCCGCGTGCCTGTGCTACTCAATAGCCGCCGGGGGGAACACCAGGGTGCTCCCGCCTATTTTTGGAGCCTTGTTTCCACCCACGAGCGCCACCGCTTCGAGGCTGAACTCATTGAACAGCGCAACCTGGCAGAGTCGGCGGGCCTGGCGCTCGGCGAAAGCCAGCGCTTTATTCGCGCCATCACTGACGCCATCCCAAGTATGGTGGCGTACTGGGGTAAGGATCGGCGATGCCGCTTTGCCAACCATGCCTACGCGCAATGGTTTGGCAGGCAGCCGCACGAGTTGATCGGCATGTCACGCGAAGCGCTGCTGGGCGAACGCATCATCGAATGGAACGAGGAATACGCCCATGCGGCGCTGGCAGGGCACGAACAGAATTTCGAACGTGCAGTGACCAATGTTGATGGAAGTCGCCGCCACATCCTGGCGCACTACGTGCCCGATATCGCAGGCAGCGAGGTACTTGGCTTCTTCGTCAATGTCAGTGACGTTACGGCACTCAAGACAGCGCAGTTGGCACTGGAAGAAGCCCAGAGGCTCGGCCAAACGGGCAGTTGGAGCTGGCAAGTCGAGGGGGATGTCGTTACGTGGTCTCCACAGATGTACTCGATCCTCGGCGGCGACCCGCAGGCTCCAGCACCCAGTTTTGAAGAGCAATCTCGCATCTACCAGCCGCAAGACTATGCCAAGCTCGCAGAGCGGGTATCCCATGCGCTGTGCACTGGCGAGGACTACATCCTCGATCTGCGCTACTGTCGACCCGATGGCCGCCCAGGCTGGGTGGAGGCGCGCGGCGAAGCTGTGCGCGAGGCGTCAGGGAGCATCAGTGGCCTGCGCGGTACGCTTCAGGAAACCACGCAGCGGCGAGAGCAAGAACTGGCACTAGTGGTCGCGCAGGGTCGGCTGCAGGCGATGTACGAGACCACGCCAGCCATGCTGCACTCGATTGATGCCCAAGGCCGACTTCTGCACGTGAGCGATGCGTGGCTCGCTTGCCTTGGATACCGTCGGGACAAAGTCATTGGCAGACTGTCTTCAGACTTCCTCACCGAAGAATCCCGCCGGCGCGCCAAAGAGGACGTACTTCCGACCTTTTTCGCGACGGGCCGATGTGACGCAGTGCCCTACCAAATGATCACGAGCAGCGGAGAGATCATCGACGTGCTGCTATCAGCAATTCTGGAGCGAGACGCACAAGGTCAGCCTGCGCGCAGTCTGGCCGTCTTCGAGGATGTGACGCTTCGCAGGCGTGCAGAACGCGAGCTCCAGAGGGAGCATGCGCGTTTGCGCAATCTGATAGAGGGCACCAACGCTGGCACCTGGGAATGGAACGTCCGAACCGGCGAGGTGATCGTCAACCCCCGCTGGGCAGAGATCATTGGCTGGACCGTCGAAGAACTGGGGGTCATAACGAATCAGTACCGCGCGGACATCGCCCACCCGGACGAACTGCCCCAGACTCAGCAACTGCTGCGAGAGCATTTCGCGGGCCGCAGCGATGCCTATGTGTCCGAGCTGCGCTTGCGCCATCGGGACGGCTCCTGGATTTGGGTCGAGGACCGGGGGCGGCTCATCACGCGCACCGCCGACGGCAAGCCTGAGTGGATGTTTGGTATCCACGTCGACATTTCCGAGAGAAAACGCCGTGACGATGCCATGCAGCGGCTCAGCGCCGAACTCGCGCAGCAACATGAACTGATGAGGGTCACACTCCAGTCGATTGGGGACGCCGTCATCACCACCAATGCCGAAGGTCTGGTCAGCTGGCTCAACCCTGTGGCCGAGCGAATGACAGGGTGGCTGTCTTCGGAGTCGATCGGGCGCCCCTTGCTGCAGGTATTTCACATCATCAACGAAGAAACGCGCGAGCCAGCACCCGACCCGGTAGCGGCGTGCCTGGCCGAGGGCAAGACGGTGGGCCTGGCCCCCAAAACCTTGCTCATTGCGCGAGACGGCACTGAATACGGCATCCAGGACTCAGCGGCCCCCATTCGCAGTCCGCAGGGCGAAATGCTCGGCGTTGTCCTCGTCTTCCATGATGTCAGTGAGCAGCGCAGGCTCAGTGGCGAGATGACCTATCGGGCCACGCACGATGCGCTGACCGATCTTGTAAATCGCGCGGAGTTCGAGTCGCGATTGCTCAGAACGCTGCGCCATGCGCAAGACAACGACAGCAGCCATGCGCTGTTCTACATTGATCTGGACCAGTTCAAGCTGGTCAATGACGCGTGTGGTCACGCCATCGGGGACCAGTTGTTGCAGCAGGTCAGCAAGCTGCTGGGGGACTCGATCCGCGCGCGCGACACCCTTGCGCGCTTGGGGGGTGACGAATTCGCGATCATCCTGGAACACTGCACCATGGAACAGGCGAGCCGGGTTGCCCAAAAGATCTGTGACCGCATGAACGACTTTCGGTTTGTCCATGGAGAGAAACGTTTTCGGATCGGCGCAAGCATTGGCCTCGTTCCGCTGGACAAGCGCTGGGCCAATACCGCAGCCATTCAGCAGGCTGCGGATGCCTCTTGCTACGCAGCTAAGGAGGCCGGGAGAAATCGCGTCCACGCATGGTTTGAAACCGACGTAACCATGCGCGAGAGAAATCATGAGATGCAGTGGACGACCCGGATCCAGCACGCGCTGGACCACGATGGCTTTGTGCTGTTTGCGCAGCGTATTCATTGCCTGAGGGATCAAGCGCCGGGTATTCACGCCGAAGTGCTGCTGCGTTTGAGAAACGACGATGGATCGTTGGTACAGCCCGGAGTGTTCTTGCCTGCCGCCGAGCGTTTTCATCTGGCATCGCGCATTGACCGCTGGGTTTTACAAAACTCGGTCCGCTGGCTCCAAAGCCTGCACGAGCCAGGCCTTATCGACAGCCTCAGCGTCAACCTTTCGGGGCAATCTGTGGGCGACAGGGCGTTTCACGCATGGGCACTCGCATTGTTCGCCGCAGCAGGTGCAACGGTTTGCTCCAGGCTCTGCATCGAAATCACAGAAACAGCCGCCGTCACCAACCTTGCTGATGCGGCGATCTTCATCGGCCAGGTCCGCGCCGCCGGGGTGAAAGTCGCGCTGGACGACTTCGGCGCTGGCGCGTCGTCGTTCGGGTACCTCAAAGCCCTGCCTGTGGACTACCTGAAGATCGACGGGCAGTTCATCCGAAACCTCATCAGCAATCCTCTGGATCAGGCGGCTGTGCGCTGCTTTGCCGATGTCGCCAGACTGATGGGACTGGAAACGGTAGCCGAGTTTGTCGAAAGCCCTGAGGTGTTGCTGCGCCTCAAGGAGATGGGGGTGGACTACGCGCAGGGATACCTCAAGCACTGCCCCGAGCCCATCGACCGCCTGACAGAGATTGCGGCCAAGGTGGGAGCGGCTGCCTCGTAAAGACAGCCATCGGCTGACCGCCTCCAGCCACTAGCCACCACGCGCCCAACCAGCCCATTGGCCGAATAGCTAGGCTGCGCCTTCGACGAAGGCCCCATGGGCCCGTATGTCCGCACCGATGCCAGCAAAATGACACCGTGCCCGGCGTGTACGCCGCTGGCAACCTTACGCTGATGCGGTACAACGCCACGCTGGCATCGGTGGAGGGCGTGCTGGCGTGTACAGGGGCGCACCAGGCGTTGGTGTTTGGGGTCGTGACGGCTAAGAGCGACCAACACAGCTCCCCTGGCGTCGTTGCCCCGCCTTGTCGTACCGCTTTTAATGCCTGCGACGGAGCGCCTAGCCAGGGGGCCGCTTCGCTGAGTCGTGTTAGCCGCACCAAGAACCTGCTCAAAGCCACTTGCGCGACCGTGATTGCAGCGCAGCCAAGTTCTAATGCGCAATACCAAGCTGCACCATGGAATAAGAGCGGCTAACAAAACTCCCCTGGCGTGGTTGTTCCGTCTTGTCGTACCTCGCGTACTGCCTGCGACGGAGCGCCTAGGGATCCTCTGCACGAATCGAGCAGAAAGTGGGCGCTGCGGATCGGGATGGGCTGCAAGGCGCAAAACGCAGCAATAGCCGTCGCTATTGCGAGTATTTGCTTGCGGAGCAGACCGCCCGAGGCCGCAGATGCACACGACGCAGTGATTTGTGCAGAGGGTCCCTAGCCAGGCCCGCTACGCTGAGTTTTGTTAGTCGCTCTCAATGGCGCAGCCGTTTTTTCCACTGAAAGCGCGCCATGACCACCACCGCCACCATCCCCACCACCGCCCTGCAACTGCGCTCCCTCGTCCAGCCCGATGGCACGCTGCAGATCAGCCTGGAGCCCACGGCCGTGCCCACACCGGGGCATGACGAGGTGCTGATCCAGGTGCAGGCCACGCCCATCAACCCGTCGGACATTGGCCTGCTGCTGGGCCCAGCCGATTTGTCTACCGTGCAGGTCACCGGCACGGCAGAGCGACCTGTGGCCACGGCCCGCATCCCTGAGCGCGCCATGCCCCACATGGCGGCGCGCCTGGGCCAGAGCATGCCGGTGGGCAATGAAGGGGCGGGCCTGGTGGTGGCGGCAGGCGCATCGCCCGCTGCGCAGGCGCTGCTGGGCCGCACCGTGGCGGTGATTGGCGGTGCCATGTATTCGCAATACCGCGCCGTGCCTGCCGCGCAGTGCCTGGTGCTGCCACCGGGCACCACAGCGGCAGAAGGCGCATCGTGCTTTGTGAACCCGCTCACGGCCCTGAGCATGGTGGAGACGATGAAGCGTGAAGGCCACACCGCGCTGGTGCACTCCGCTGCGGCCAGCAACCTGGGGCAGATGCTGAACAAGGTGTGCCAGAAGGACGGTATCGCTTTGGTCAATATCGTGCGCAAGCCGGAGCAGGCGGCGCTGCTGCGTGAGATCGGAGCCCAGTATGTGTGCGACAGCAGCGCGCCCACTTTTATGGCTGACCTGACGGATGCGCTGACCGCCACGGGCGCCACCATTGCGTTTGATGCCACGGGCGGCGGCACGCTGGCAGGGCAGATCCTGCAGTGCATGGAGGCCGCCATCAACCGCACAGCCAAGGAGTACAGCCGCTACGGATCGGCGGTGCTCAAGCAGGTGTACCTGTATGGCCACCTGGACACACGGCCCACCGAAGTGCACCGCACCTTTGGCATGGCCTGGGGCATGGGCGGGTGGCTGCTGTTCCCGTTTTTGCACAAGATTGGCGAAGAGGCGGCCCAGGCGCTGCGCCAGCGCGTGGCGGCAGAGCTGAAAACCACCTTTGCCAGCCACTACGCACGCACGGTGTCGCTGGCGGGGGCACTCAGCGCCGAGGCGATTGCCTTCTATGGTCCGCGCAACACGGGGGCGAAGGTGTTGATCGACCCGTCGATGGAGTGAGTGCGCATCGTGAGGGCCGAGCCGGTTGAAGCATTGCGCCGCGCTTCGACAGGCTCAGCGTGAACGGCTCTTAGTGTTTAAAAGTGGCACGCTGCGCTGCATTCAAGCCGCAGCCGCCCGCACCAGCGCCTGCAATTGCTCGCGCGGCCCCAGAAGCGCATCGCCGCCCAGCAGCTGCAGCGCCCCGCCCTGCCCTGTAACCACCAGTTGCGGCACGCCTTGGGCCCCCAGCAACTGCATGGTGGCGCGGGCGGCGGCCACACGCTCCAGCAAGGCTGCGCGCAAGGCGTCATCGGGCTCGTGCAGCCGGGAAGCAGCAGCCTGCAGGCCCAGTGCATTCAACACTTCAGCGATCACAGCAGGATCGGTGTTGTCGCGGCCTTCCACATAGCGGGCATGCTGCAGGGCGTGCAGCGCATCCAGCTCGCGTGTGGGCGCGGTCTGGGCCACGGCGGTCAGGGCCAGCGTGGCGGGGCCGGAATCAAAACGGCCGTTGGCAGCACCCAGGATGTGATCGCGGTAGGCCTGCGTGAAGGGCTGGCCCGTGAGCTGCTGTATGCGCTGGTCGTTGGCCCAGGCGTAGGCGGCAAATTCCGCATCCATGGGCCGCGCCCCGGCGCCCGCAAACAGGCCGGTGGGTGCGAGTGCCACATCGATGCCCTCCACGCCCTGCAGGTACTTGAGCGCAGGTGCAGCGGCATAGCACCAGCCACACAGGGGGTCGAACAGATAGGTCACCGTGATGGTGGGCATGGATGGCATAGCGGTCATGGATCAGGGTCTCTCTTCAAATTCAGGCGGCGTGGATGTGAGTGGTGTCACTGCTAGCGCAGCGGGTACGGCTAGCGCAGCTTCCAACGCCGCAATCTCTTGGGCCAGCGTGCCCCGGCTGCGAAAGTGGCGGGCAGCGCGGTCGTACCAGTTTTCGGCATCTTCCAGGTCGCCTTCCTGCAGGTGCAGGATGCCGTGCAGCCACGCGCCCAGCATGGAGCCGTCGTGCTGCACCAGATCGTGCGCCGCGTTCCAGCGCCCGGCGTGCAGATGCAGCAGGACTTGCTGGAGGGGGTGCGTAGCGGTCACGATCTGGTTCCTTTCATACGTCAAACGGAGGGGCGAGCGCCCACTCGCGGCTTACCACTTCATCTCGCCCTTGTTCACCTTGGCGCCGATGTCCAGCGACAGGCCCATGGGGGCGGCGGGGTAGGCCTTTTTCATCGCGTCGATGAGTTCGGCGCTGGTCTTGGTCGCGGCGGCATTCTTCTCAAACGCTTGCAGGTAGCCCTTGGTGTAGGTCACGTTGCTTGCGTCCAGCGCCGTGCCTGCGGGCATGTGGCCGGGCACCACCACGGTGGGCTGCAGGGCGGCCATTTCGTCCAGCTGTGCCACCCAGGCGCTGCGCTCGGCCACGGTCTGGGTGTCGGCTGTCCACACATGCATGTTGGTGCCAAACACGCCGATGTTGCCCACCACGGCCTTGATCGATGGAATCCAGGCGTAGGGGCGGTGCGCCAGGGCGCCCGTGGTGCCACGGATTTCCACCGTCTGGCCGTCCACCGTGAGGGTGTTGCCGCTCAGGGCCTTGGGCAGCACGGGCGTGCGTGGTGCATTGGCGCCCATCTTGGGGCCCCAGAAGCCGAGCTTGCCTGCGAGCTTGGCGTTGATCTTTTCCAGCACGGCGGGGGTGGTCACCACCTCGGCCTTGGGGAAGATTTCCTTGATGGTCTCCACGCCAAAGTAGTAATCAGGGTCGGCCTGGCTCACGTAGATGGTCTTGAGTTCCTTGCCGCTGTCGAGCACGTTGGCAGCGATGCGCAGTGCGTCGGCACGGGTAAAGCCTGCGTCAATGACCATGGCTTCTTTCTCGCCGTAGACCAGGGTGGAGTTGACGTTGAAGCTGTTGCCATCGGCGTTGTAGACCTTGACTTGCAGGGGCTGGGCGGCCTGGGCGCCAGCAAAGGCCAGGGACAGGGTGGCGGCGATGAGGGTGGTGCGGAACATGGCGGTTTCTCCAGAATTTGAGGGGGTTGCGTCGATCACAGGAAGAAGTTTATTTGCACCAATCGATCTAATAAACGCCATAAAATGCGCAAACTTGTTGCACAAATCGATCAAATAAACACCCATGGACCGACTGACCGCCATGCGCGTATTTGCCGAAGTAGCCACCAGCGGCAGCTTCAGCGCCACGGCCGACACGCTCGACATGTCGCGCGCCATGGTCACGCGCTATGTGGGCGAGATGGAGCAGTGGCTGCAGGCCCGCCTGCTGCAGCGCACCACCCGCAGCGTGACACTGACCGACGCGGGCGAGCTGGCTCTGCGCCGCTGCCAGCAGATGTTGGCGCTGACCCAAGACCTGGAAGAAGAGACCGCCACCACGGCCGAGGGGGAGCTGCGCGGCCAGTTGCGGCTGACCTGCAGTGTGTCGTTTGCGTTTGCGCAACTGGGTGCGGCGATTGCCGACTTTCTGGCCCAGCACCCGCAGCTCAAGATTGATCTGGATGCCAGCGAAGGCTCGCTGAACCTGGTGGAGCGGCGCATCGACTTGGCCATCCGCATCAGCGCCGAGCCCGATCCACTCCTCATCGGTCGACCGCTGGCGCAGTGCACATCGGCCCTGGTCGCATCGCCCACCTACCTGGCCGCGCACGGCACGCCGCAGCAGCCCGCCGACTTGGCCCAGCACCGCTGCCTGAGCTATGCCAACTTTGGCAAAAGCGTGTGGCAGCTTACGCAGGGTGATGTGGTGGAGCGGGTAGGCGTGTCAGGCCACTTCAGCGCCAACGAGGCCACCACACTGATGCGTGCGGCGCTGGCGGGCGGCGGCATTGCGCTGCAGCCCACTTACCTCGTCAACCCGCACCTGCACAACGGCGAGCTGCAGGCGGTGCTGCCAGGGTGGGGTTTGCCGGTGATGACGATCTATGCGCTGTACCCATCGCGCAGGCACTTGTCGCCCGCCGTGCGGGCGCTGCTGGATTTTTTGGTGGAGCGGTTTGAAGGGGTGCCGTGGTAGCGCCTGCCCGCCTGCCACGGCCCGCATTGCTACACTATTGATAGCTTCTTGCGCTTATCCAATAAGCGTTGCAGGCACTTTTCACTTAAACCCTGCCAAGGGCACTCATTCCGCCTCAATGCCAGCGGCCTTGATCACCTTGCCCCACTTCAGGGTCTCGGCCGCCTGGAACTTGGCCAGGTCTGCGGGCGTGGTGGTCCAGGCCTCGGAGCCAGACATGTCGAAGAACGACTTGGCCGTGGCGCTCTTGGTGGCAGCTTGCATCAGCTCGTTGAGGCGGTTGACCACAGCGGCGGGCGTGCCTGCGGGGGCGTAGGCGGCAAACCAGTAGCCCATGTCGTAGCCCTTCACACCGGCTTCGTCGATGGTGGGCACCTCAGGCAGCTGGGGGCTGCGCTTTTGGGTGGAGTAGCCCAGCGCCCGCAGCTTGCCCGCGCTGATTTGCGGCATGCCGGTGGAGGTGTCGGTGATCATCAAATCGATCTGCCCGGCCAGCAGGTCGGTGATGGCAAAGGGGTTGCTCTTGTACGGCACGTGCAGGATGTCCACGCCTGCGAGTTGCTTGAACATCTCGCCCGCCACGCGGCTCGAAGCACTGCCGCTGCCAAAGGTGAGCTTGCCGGGGTTCTTCTTGGCAAAGGCCACGAGGTCGCCCACGCTCTTGTGCGGCGATGCGGGGTTGACCACCAGCACCTGCCCGCCCTTGCCCAGGCCGGTGATGGGCGCAAAGTCTTTCACTGGGTCGTAAGAGAGCTTTTTGTACAGGTGCTCGTTGGCGGCGTGGGTGGTGTTGGTGGTGATGAGGAGGGTGTAGCCGTCAGGCGCGGCCTTGGCCACGGCGGCGGCGGCAATCATGCCGCTGGCACCGGCCTTGTTGTCGACCACCACGGCCTGCTTGGTGTCGTTGGTGATGGACTGGCCCACAGCCCGCGCGAGCTGGTCGGTGGCGCTGCCTGCGGCAAAGGGCACCACGAAGGTGATGGGCTTGGCCGGAAAGGTTTGCGCGGCAGCGGGTGCAGCGATGGACAAGGCCATCAGGGCCCCAGCGGCTGCAGCCAGGGCGTGGCGTCGGTTCAAGGCAAAGTAGTTAGCGGGCATGTTGTCTCCTTCTGTTCTATGGGTACGGTCAAACGAAAACGGGGGGCGTCAGATTGCGGGCCCAGCCAGGTGCGGGCACAGCGCAGCAGGCACCTGCACGGGCAGCGACAGCAGCCAGTAGCTCAGCGTCTTGCCGTGGCTGTCGAGGTTGAGGGCGTCGTTCACGCCGCCGTCCAGCACATCGTCCAGCACCAGGTTCATGGCGTGCAGCTGGGGCAGCAGGTAGCGTGCGACGCGGCTGGGTTGGCGGGCGGCAAAGTGGCGGGCCACGGCCTCTTCGGTCACTTGCTGCACCAGCACATCCCACAGCGCGGGATGCCAGGCGATGACGCTGAGGTTGGACCGGTTGCCCTTGTCGCCCGTGCGGCTGTGGGCCAGTCGGTAGAGGGGCACGGTGAGCATGGTGGCGGCATCCGCAGTGCGCGTGTCGGTCATTGCAGGCCTCCTTCATTCCACATCTGGTAGCCGGTGACCACGGCACTGCGCGGCACCACGCACGACACGGTGCCCAGGCGCGGGCGCATGGCGGTGCGCACGCCGCCGCCGCCTGCGGGGCCGCAGGTGTACAGCGCCGTCACCTCGCGCACCAGGCGCTGGGCGCTGGCGTGGTCGCGGTGCTGCAGGGCCACGCGCAAGCGCACATCGCGGGTGGCATCCATGTCTGCAGCGGGCGCATCCAGCCAGGTGCTGGCGTCGTCGCCAAGCACACTGGTCACGCCAATCAAATCCACGCGCACTGGGCCCAGGCCCTGCAGCCGCTCGCGCAACACCTGCCCTGCCAAGCGGGCGCGGGCCTCGGCGCGGGGGCCTGCGTAAGAGATTTCGCCTTCGGCAAACCAGCCGGATTCAAAGCACACATTCACTTTGAGCGTGGGCGGCTGCGAGTGGCCGCGCACACCTTCCAGCCGCACCGCGTCAGGCCCCACGGGCAGCACCTGCGCGGCGGTGATGTCGGCCACCACATCAGGGGTCAGGTAGGCCGCTGGGTCGTGCAACTCGTACAGCAGCTGCTCCTTCACGGTGCGCTCGTTGATGCAGCCGCCCGTGCCTGCGGGCTTGGTGATGGTGCAGTGGCCGTCGGGGTCGATCTCGGCAATGGGGTAGCCCAGGGTGGCCAAGCCGGGCACATCTTTGTAGCCGGGGTCGGCAAAGTAGCCGCCGGTGACTTGCGCGCCGCATTCCAGCAGATGGCCCGCCATGGTGGCGCGGGCCAGGCGGTCCCAGTCGTCTGCCGCCCAGCCGTAATGCGCCATGGCCGGGCCCAGCACCAGCGAGGGGTCGGCCACGCGGCCGCAGACCACGATGTCGGCCCCGGCGCGCAGCGCATCGGCAATGGCCTGTGCGCCGATGTAGGCGTTGGCGCTGACGATGGGCTCGGTGGGCATGGCGGGGCCCAGGGCACGCTCGAGCAAGGCACGGTGCTGGAGGCCGCTCAGGTCGTCACCCTGCACCACCGCAATGCGCGGTGCGCGCAGGCCCAGCTCGGCCGCCAGTTGGTGGATGCGGCGTGCCGCGCCCGCAGGGTTGGCAGCGCCAAAGTTGCTGACGATGCGCACGCCGTGCGCCAGGCATTCGGCCAGCACGGGCTGCAGCAGGTCCACCAGCAGCGGCTCGTAGCCTGCATCGGGCTGGGTGCGGCGTGCCAGCTGGGCCAGTGCCAGGGTGCGCTCGGCCAGGGTTTCAAAAATCAGCACGCCGCTCTGGCCGCTGGCGATGAGGGCCTGCACCACGGGCGCGGCGGCATCGGTGCGGTCGCCCGAAAAGCCTGCCGCGCAGCCAATGCGCAGGTGGGGAATGTGTTGTGACATCAGTCGCTGTCTCCTGCGGTGCAATGTAAGCAGGCTGCGCTATTCTGTGAAATCGATTGTTGCAATCAATCCATCTGCAAAACAAATGAATGAGAACCCCGCGCTTTCCGCCCGCCAGCTCGATGCCTTTGTGGCGCTGGCAGAGCACCGCAGCTTTACCCGCGCTGCCGTGCAATGCCATCTGTCGCAGCCCGCGTTCAGCGCGCTGATCAAGGCGCTGGAAGACGCGCTGGGCGCGCGCCTGTTTGACCGCAGCACGCGGCATGTGGACCTGACGCCCGAGGGGGTGAACTTTCTCGAATCCGCCCACCGCATTCGCGCCGAAATGCAGGCCGCCGTGGCCGCGCTGCGCGATGCCGTGACGCTGCAACGCGGTCGCGTGGCAGTGGCCTTACTGCCATCACTGGCGGCGGGCTGGCTGCCGCAGGTGCTGGCCAGCTACCAGCAGGCGCACCCCGGCATTGCGGTGGACATTGCCGATGTGCTATCTGAGCCCTGCATTGACCGCGTGGCCAACGGCACGGCCGACTTTGCTCTGGCGGCCATCCGCGCGGACACGCCTGCGCTGCAGGCCGAGCCGTTTTGCAGCGATGCCTTTTACTTAGTGTGCCCCGAGCGGCACCCGCTGGCGCGGCGCAGAAAGCCCCTGACGGTGGCCGACCTGGCGGGCTACCCCTTCATTCACCTGGCACGCAACAGCAGCGTGCGCCAGTACCTGGAGGCGGCCTTTCGCCCGCAGGCCATGCACACCCTGATGGAGGTGGAGCAGCTGGCCACCGTGACGGGCATGGTGCGCGCGGGCCTGGGCATCAGCGTGGTGCCCGCGCTCACGCTGTTTCACTTTCAGCAGCCGGGGGTGGTCACGCGCCCTTTGCCGTTGCCCGGGCTGCAGCGCCAGATTTACCTGGTGCGGCGGCGTGACCAAAGCCTGTCGGCCGCCGCGCAGTCGCTGTACGAATGGGTAGTGGCGCGCAAACCCCGGTTGGCTTGAATCAGGGAACGCAACGAAAACGCTATTAAATCAATAGCTGCCAGCGCTTATCTATCAAGCGCCACAGGCCATTTTTATCAAAAAAAAAGCGGCACAGACAGCCTGTGCGACTCACCTCGCACCCACCCAAAGGCCGGAAACCCCGCAGACTGGCAAGGCAAGCCCCGCACACCGGCCCGCAAATCCGCGAAAATCTCGCCCCTTAACATCCCTGTCCATCCCGCCCCCATGACCGAAGCGACCACCGCCCCCGCCCTGCCCGACCACCTCTCGTCCGACCCGCGCAGCCCCCACCACAATGCCGCCGTGTTCGAACACGATATCGGCATCCGCTTCAATGGCAAAGAGCGTTTTGATGTGCAGGAATACTGCATCAGCGAAGGCTGGGTCAAAGTGCCTTCGGGCAAGACGGTGGACCGCAAGGGCCAGCCCGTGATGATCAAGCTCAAGGGCACGGTCGAAGCGTTTTACCGCTGAGCCAGCCCGGCGCTACCGCCTTCACGCCTGCATGGCCCAGCACCCCACTTTGCCCGTGGCGCAGCCTGCGCCGCCGGGGCTCTGGGTCATCCACTGCGATGGCAGCGCCATCCCCAACCCTGGCCGCATGGGGCTGGGGGCCACCCTGCTGGCCCCCGATGGGCAGCAGCACAGCCTGTCGCTCACCAGCAGCCTGGTGGGCTGCAACAACGAGGCCGAGCTGCGCGCCCTGATCGCCGCGCTGCAACACGCCCATGCGCTGGGTGCACGGGCCGTGGCGGTGTACAGCGACAGCACCATCCTCATCGAACAATTGCAACCACCCCAACAGGACAAACGCGCCCCCGCGCCCATCGCCAGACTGGCCGAATGGTTTGACAACGCACGCGCCTGGCTGGCGCGCTTTGACAGCGTGCAGCTGCAGTGGATTCCCCGCCACCGCAACAGCGCCGCCGACACCCTGGCGCGCGCCGCCCTGGGTGCCCCCGCCAAGGTGGCGCAGCACCCGAGCCACAAGAAAAAGAAGCGCTGAAGCACTGCCGGATAGGCCGGGTACAGGTTTGTTGGAGGCCTGCACTGGCCCCTCCGTGTCGCAGCCCCGTCACACAAACGTCACAAAATTTACGTTTAAACAACAATCCTCCTGCATACTTTGTCGGCTTGGCACCGTCGGTCCAAGACTCACACATTCAGGAAGGAACAACATGCGACGTGATGCACGCTGGGTGGTGCTTTTGGCAGGCGCAACTGCAGTGCTGGGCACCGCCACGGCACAGAACAACAACGCAGCAGCCCAGGCCCGCGCCGCTGCCGCCAGCCCGGCCCCCAACTTTGCCAGCAGCCCCCGCGAAAAGCTGGTGGTGGCCATGCCCAAGACCTATGCCAAGGCCGAGACCATGCTGCTGTGGGGCGACTACTTCAACCACCTGGCACGCTGCGGCAACCTGGACCTGCAAAACCAGCAAGGCGAGTCGCTGGAGCGCAGCTCCAACATCGACCTGCTGGGCGAAAAAGAGCTGATCGAAGGCATCACGTCGGGCAAGGTGCAACTGGCCCAGGTCAACCCCGGCCTGGTGCCGCAACTGGTGGCAGCAGGCCAGCCCACGCCCTTTGCCGTGCCGGGCAACAAGGCATCGGGCAAGCGCAACTCCTACCACCTGATCTTGATTGCGCGGGTGGACAGCCCCTTCAAAGAACCCAAGGACCTGATCGGCAAGAAGATTGCCCACTCCACGCCCACCTCTAACTCGGGCAACCTGGCGCCGCGCGCGCTGTTCCCCGCCATCGGGCTGGTGCCGGACAAGAACTACGAAGTGGTTTTCTCCAACGGACACGAGCGTTCGGTGACGGGTGTGATGCACGGTTTTTACCCCGCAGCCGCTGTGGCCAGCGACCTGTACCAGCGCATGGTGCTCAAGGGCGATGTGAAGGGATCGAGCATTCGCACGCTGTGGGAGAGCGCGCCCTTCATGACCGAGACCTGGACCCTGGGCAAGACCGCCTCGCCCGATGTGCAAAACCGCGTGCAGAAATGCTCGTACGCCTACAGCTTCTCGCCCAAGCTGCGCCAGTTGCTGCCAGGCAACGACACCATGCTGCCCATCAACTTCGAGCGTGACTTTGCCACGGTGATGGAGGTCTACAAAAAGACCCAGGCGGCCCTGGCAGAAGCCAAGCCTGCGGCAGCCAAGTAAAGCGCTGCACCGGCGGAGATGGCTGGCTTAACCCGCCAGCCGGTCGCGGGTGTGCCGTGCCACATCGCGCACCCAGGGCTGGGCCGCCCAGTGCTGCAGGGCAAACGCCTGGATCTGCGCAGTATGCGTGAGCGAAGCGCCAATCACATCCAGCCCTTGCACAAACATGTGCTGGTGCCGGTCTGACAACACAAAGCCCGCGCTGTGCCCGGGGCTGCGCACCACGCGCTGCGATACATCGATGGTGAGCGCCAGAGGGCCGGGCTGCGCAGCGGCCTCCGCCATGAAGGCCTGCACATCGGCATCGGTCACCATGGCCAGCAGCAGGCGGTTATTGAGGGCGTTGGAGTAAAAAATCTCGCCAAAGCTGGACGCCACCACCGCCTTGAATCCGTATTGCTGCATGCCCCACACGGCGTGCTCGCGGCTGGAGCCGCAGCCAAAATTGGCGCCCGCAATGAGCACATCCACGCCAGCAAAGGCGGGTTGGTTCAGCACAAAGTCTGCGCGGGGCTGCCCGGCCCCATCAAAGCGCAGGTCGTACAGCAGGCCGGGCGCCAGGCCCGCCTTGTCGATGCCGCGCAGGAACTGCTTGGGCATGATCTGGTCGGTGTCAAGGTTGGGCGTGACCAGTACGGCGGCATGGCCGCGAATCACGCTGTGGTCGGCAGTGTGGGGGTGGGTGGTCATGCGGCGGTCTCCAGGCTGCGGACGTCGGTGATGCAGCCAGTGATGGCGGCAGCAGCGGCCATGGCCGGGCTCATCAGGTGCGTGATGGCGCCCCGGCCCTGGCGGCCTTCAAAGTTGCGGTTGGTGGTGGAGGCGCAGCGCTGGCCGGGCGCCAGCACATCGTCGTTCATGGCCAGGCACATGGAGCAGCCGGGCTGGCGCCATTCAAAGCCTGCGGCCACCAGGCGCGCGGCAATGCCTTCGGCTTCGGCCTGGGCCTTGACGGCCCCCGATCCGGGCACCACCATGGCGCGCACGCCGCTGGCCACGCGGCGGTGGCCCACAATGCGATCCACCTCGCGCAGGTCCTCAATGCGGGCGTTGGTGCACGAGCCAATGAACACATGCTGCACCGGCACGCCCTGCAACGCCTGCCCGGCACTGAGCGCGGTGTAGCGCAGGGCCTGCTCGGCGCTGCTGCGGGCGGCAGCATCGGCCAACTGGGCGGGCTGCGGCACAGTGGCATCGATGGCCATGGCCTGGTCGGGGCTGGTGCCCCAGGTGACGAAGGGGGCCACTTCGGCCGCTTCAAACACATGCTCCACATCAAACACCGCATCCCCATCGCTGCGCAGCGTGGCCCAATGCGCCAGCGCCTGCTCGCGCCATGCGCCAGTGATATCAGGCGCGCGGGCCAGCACGTAGTCGATGGCGGTGGCGTCAGGTGCAATCAAGGCACCACGCGCACCAGCCTCCACGGCCATGTTGCACAGCGTGAAGCGCGCCTCCACCGACAGGGCACTGATGGCGCTGCCGCAGAACTCGACGACGAAGCCGCGCGCGCCCTGCGCGCCGATGCGGCTGATGATGAGAAGGATCAGGTCCTTGGCAGTGGTACCCAGAGGCAACGCACCGTCCACGCGGATGCGCATGTTCTTTGCAAGCCGGTACACCAGGGTCTGCGTGGCCAGCACATGCTCCACCTCGGACGTGCCGATGCCGAAGCCCAGCGCGCCCAAGGCGCCGTAGGTGGTGGTGTGGCTGTCGCCGCAGATGATGACCATGCCCGGGCGCACCATGCCGTGCTCGGGCGCAATCACGTGCTCGATGCCCTGCAGCGGGTCGTTGGTGTCGAACAGCGGGATGCCGTGGCGGTCGCAGTTGGCCTTGAGGTTGCTTGCCTGCAGGGCCGAAGGTGCGTCTTGGATGACGCGGTGGCGCACCGGGTGCGTGGGGATGATGTGGCTCACCACGGCCACGTTCTGCCCCGGCATGGGCACGCCGCGCCCCGCCTCGTGCAGGCCCGCGAAGGCCTGGGGGCTGGTGTATTCGTTCATCAGGTGCAGGTCGCAAAAGAGCAGCACGTTCTGTTCGTCCAGAACGGCCACGGTGTGCGATGCAAGCAGCTTCTGGTACAGCGTCTTGGGGATGGTCATGGACATCGTGCTGGGCGTGGGAGTGGTGGTGGGTGTACGGGTGTACGGGCTATAGGCCTGCCAGCAGGAAAGGCAGTGCCGCGTTGAGCAGCGCGTCGGGCGCTTCTTCGGCGATGTAGTGGCCGCAGGGCAGCGCATGGCCGCGCACGTCGCCCGCCACGCGCTGCCACTCCTTGAGCGGATCAAAGCACTGGTGCACCACGCCCTGATCGCCCCACAGGGCCAGCAGCGGCATGGGCAGCTGGCGGCCCGCGTCGCGGTCGGCGCGGTCGTGCTCCAGGTCGATGCCTGCGGCGGCGCGGTAGTCCTCGCAGATGCCGTGTGCTGTGCCGGGCAAGGCCAGGCAGCGCACGTACTCGGCCAGGGCGCGTGGATCGAACGGCGCCAGGCCCGCACTGCGCCGGCCCATCACATCGCGCAGGTAGGCGGCAGGGTCGGCCTCAATCAGGCGCTCGGGCAGCGGCGCGGGCTGGATCAGGAAGAACCAGTGCCAGTAGGCACGGGCGAAGGCATTGCTGGTTTGTTCGTACATGGCCAGCGTGGGGGCTATGTCCAGCAGCACCATGCGCTGCACGGCATCCGGGTGATCGGCCGCCAAGCGGTGGGCCACGCGCGCGCCACGGTCGTGGGCCAGCACCGCGAACTGCCGATGGCCAAGGTGCCGCATCACGGCCCGCATGTCGGCGGCCATGGTGCGCTTGCTGTAGAGCAGGTGCTCCGGGTCTCCCTTGGGCTTGGCGGAGTCGCCATAGCCCCGCAGGTCCGCCAGCACCAGCGTGAAGTGCTGCGCCAGCACGGGTGCCACCTTGTGCCAGATGGCCGAAGTCTGCGGGTGCCCGTGCAACAGCAGCAGCGGCGGTCCGCCGCCGCCCACCAACGCATGGATGTGATGGGCGTCGGGGGTGGCGATGCGGTGCGGGGTAAAGCCCGGAAACAGTGCGTCAGACATGGGCGATGGGTTCAAGCAATGAGATCGCGATGGTAGGAGCCATTCCAAACCGCATAAATAGATTCAAAATCAATTCATTCATCAATCCAAAGCACGAATGAACCCCATGGACGCGTTTTCAGACCTGCGTTTTTTTGCCTTGCTGATGAAAGAAGGCAGCCTGGCTGCCGCCGCGCAGCAAATGGGCATCACCCCGCCTGCGGCCAGCCGACGCCTGGCGCAGCTGGAACACCGACTGGGCGTGCGCCTGCTGCACCGCACCACGCGGCGTATGGCGCTGACGCCGGAGGGCGAAAGCTACCTGCTTGAGGGCACCCGCATCCTGGCCGACCTCGATGCGCTGGAGCGTACCGTGGCAGGCGCCCGCAGCACGCCACGGGGGCTCATCAAGCTGGCTGCCACGCTGGGCTTTGGCCGTGTGCACCTGGCCCCTGCCCTGTCGGCCTTTGCCCAGGCCTACCCCGAGGTGGAGGTGCAACTGCACCTGACCGACCGCCCCATCAATCTGGTGGAACAAGGCTTTGACGCGGCCGTGCGCTTTGGTGATTTGCCCGATTCACGCCTGACCGCGCGCCGCCTGCGGGCCAACCGGCGTGTGCTGTGCGCCGCCCCCAGCTACCTGGCCCGCGCAGGCACACCGCAGCAACCCGCCGACCTGCTGGGCCACCAGTGCATCGTGATCCGCGAAAGCGACGAGACCTACGGCACCTGGCACCTGAGCCAGGGCGCGCGGCAAGAAACGGTGAAGGTACGCGGCATGCTCAGCACCAACGATGGTGGCGCCGCCACCACCTGGGCGCTGGACGGCCGGGGGGTGTTGCTACGCTCAGAATGGGATGTGGCCCCGCACCTGGGCACGGGGCAGCTCATCGCTGTGCTGCCCGCCTGGCAGTTGCCACCTGCCGATGTGATGCTGGTGTACCCCACGCGCAGCGACCTGTCGGCCAAGACGCGGGCACTGGTGGATTTTTTGGGCACCTGGTTTGCCAGCAACACCTTCACCCGCCCCCAAGAGGCGGGCACACCACCGTCAGCGTGATGGCATGGGCTGCCCTGCCACATGCAGCGTGTGAAACGGCATGTGGTGCATCAGCTCGCGCAGCAGCAGCAAGGCGGCGAAAAACGATGCACGCTCAGGCAAGCCTTCGCTGGCGGCAGGCCGCCCCTGAGCAACGTAGGTGAGGCGCTGGAACAACCGCTCCATGGCGTCCAGTGCCAGCACCTGGTCGACAGCGGCGGGCACACCAGCAAGCCCAGCCAGTTCGGCCAAAGCCTCGTCGGCACTCCACCACGCCACAGGCCCACCAACCGCCTGGGCCGCCTCGGCCCAGGGCAGGTACTGCTGGTGCGCAAGGTACACCTCGTCTTCCACATGGGCAATGGCCGTCTCCAGATCCAGCGGCGAAGGGATGGCGGCGCGAAAAAAGCGCTGTGCCGTGGCTTCTATCCCCAAGGGCAACACCAACAGGTGCGCGGGGCGTGCCTCAGCAGGGCTGCACAAGCACACCTGCGTGGTGTGTGCCCCCAGGTTCAGCAGCGCGAGGGGCTGTGCGAATTCAGTGGGCACGGTGGGTGCGCCCTCCATCCTCATGCGCTCGATGACCTCTGCAGCCCACGGCGGCAAATCGGCCAGCACACTGGGGGCAACCGTTGAGCTGGGGCTTTGGAGCGGTTCGTGAGAGTGTGTGGGCATGGCGTGTCGGGAGTATCTAAGAACCTGTTCTAAGCACTTTACGGCGGTGTCTGGGCGCGAGCTTGCGTGCTGGTGCCCGGTGGCTGCACCCCTGACGGGGGCAGGCCGTGGCGAATGCGCTCGTGCATCTCGACGGTGAGTGCCTCGATGCGTTCCGTCAGCTGTTTGGTCAGCTCGGTCAGGCGGGTGTTTTGCTCCAGCAGCTCCAGCATCTGGGTGGCGTTTTGCGCAGCGATCAACTGGCGCTGTTCGTTGGCCACGGCCAGTGCCTCGCGGTGCTGGGCATCGGCCTCGGCGTGCATTTTGTCGCGGGCAGCCTGCCGGGTTTGGGCCAGCAAGATCAAGGGCGCGGCATAGGCCGCCTGCAGGCTGAAGGCCAGGTTCAGCAAAATGAAGGGGTACACATCAAAGTGCAGCCACCCCGCAGAGTTGATGACGATCCACACCGCTACCACCACGGTCTGCGCGCCCAGGAACAACGGGGTTCCAAAAAATCGGGCAAAGGCCTCGGCCCGCAGGGCAAACTGGTCTGCACCAAAGGTGGGGGCCATGTGCGCATGCTGCGAGTGGTAGCGCCGGTGCTCAGCCCCTGCCGCTGCAATGGCCTGCGCGCTCGTCCGCGTTGCCGTGGCTGCGGTTGTGGCTGTGCCGCCGCCAGATGGCTGGCCTGGCTTACCCGACGGACCTGCGGGATGGTTCATTCAGATACCTTTTGCACCATGGAGTGATCACCAACGCACGGCCGTGGCGGGCGATGTGCGTTGGACAGTGGTTGAAAACCGGTTCAAAGAGCCTGCAAACCTCAAGGCTTGAGCGCATGGTCCAGATCAGGCTTGCGCCAAGGGTCCACATGCGTCATGAGGTTGAGCACACGGTGGCGCTGCAGAACGCGCTGACGCGCCAGCACGGCAATGTCGTGTCCGGCTTCTACAGTGATGAGTGCGTCCACCTCCAGGTGGGCGTCCACCACCACCATGTCGCCCATTTTGCGCGTGCGCACATCGTGCACACCGGACACGCCGGGGGTGTCCAGCAAGGTCTGGCGAATGGCTTGTACCTCTTGCTCGTCCACCGCGCGGTCCATCAGGTCGTGCATGGCGTCCCAGCCAAACTCCCAGCCCATCTTGCCCACCATGAAGCCCACGATCAAGGCCGCAATCGGATCGAGGATGGGGTAGCCCGCAAGGTTGCCCGCAATGCCCACGCCCACCACGAGAGATGAGGCAGCATCCGACCGAGCATGCCACGCGTTGGCCACCAGCATGCTGGACTTGACCCGCTTGGCCACGGCCAGCATGTAGCGAAACAGCAGCTCCTTGCCCAGCAAGGCGCCGCCCGCCACCCACAGGGCCACGGCGTGCACCTGGGGCACGGTGTCAGGGTTCTCCAGCTTCAGCACTGCCGACCACACCATGCCCACACCCACGGCCAGCAGCAGCAAGCCCAGCACCAACGAGGCTGCTGTCTCAAACCGCTGGTGGCCGTAGGGATGGCCTTCGTCAGCGTCTTTTTGCGAGTGGTGGTTGGCAAACAGCACCACAAAATCAGCCACCAGATCGGACAACGAGTGGATGCCGTCGGCAATCAAGCCCTGCGATTTGGACAGTACGCCCACCACGATCTGCACGGTGCTGAGCACCAGGTTGACAACAACACTGACCCAGGTGCTGCGCGAGGCCGCAGCGGCGCGCTCTTGCGGCGTGTGCTGGGTGTCTTCGCTGTCGTCAAGTTCGTTGAAGTTCATGGGCTCTGATCCAAATTCCGAAGCACCACAGGCTACACGCCCAGTCTTAAGAATGCATTGAGGCCCGTTCAGTTTTGCGCGAATATGCCGATAACCCTGCCATGCAAGTCTCTAGCGCCTCCTCCACCAGCAGTGCATCGGGCGCCCAGTCCTCCAGCGAAATCGCCAAACTGCAAAAGCAACTGCGCCAGTTGACTGACGAACTCAAAAACGTGGCCACCTCTGACATGGACGCCAAGGCCAAGAAGCAAAGGGTAGAGGCTCTGCAAGCGCAGATCCAGATGGTGCAAGCGCAAATTGAGGCCATTCAGCGCCAGAACCAGCAAGCGCAGATCGAAAAGCAAAAGCAGGCCGAGCTTGCCAAGGCACAAAAAGCCGCCGAAACCCAGACCAAGCAAAACAACAGCGCCACACCCGGCCGCCAACGTACACCCGGCCTGGGCGAAAACGTAGACACCTTCGCCTGACCGCCGTCCGACAGCGTGCCGCGAACTACGCTTGCGGGGCAGCCACCGTGGCTGCAGCCACGAGCTTCTGCGTGTAGGGGTGTTCAGGCCTGTTCAGCACGGCGTCCACCGTCCCGCACTCCACAATGGCGCCGTCCTTCATCACCAGCACCTCGTGCGCCATGGCGCGGATCACCTCCACATCGTGCGTGATGAGCAGGTAGCTCAGGCCCTTTTCGCGCTGCAGGCGCTGCAGCAAGGCCAGCACCTGCTGCTGGATGGTGACATCGAGCGCGCTGGTGGGCTCATCGAGCACCAGCACCTGGGGCTGCACGATGAGGGCGCGGGCCACGGCCAGCCGCTGGCGTTGGCCCCCTGAAAATTCGTGCGGGTAGCGCGCCAGCAAGCCGGGGAATTGCGCCTCGGTCAGGCCCACCTCGGCCAGGGCTGCTTCCACACGGCTGCGGCGCTCGGCAGTTGGCATGGCGGGCTCGTGCACCAGCAGCCCTTCGCCCACGATCTCTTCCACCGTCATGCGCGGCGAGAGCGACGAGAACGGGTCTTGAAACACCACCTGCACCCGGCGGCGCAAGGCCTGGTTGGCAGGGGTGTTGCGCGTGGCGGGCTGTTGCCACGCCTGGCCGTTGACCTTCAGGTCGCCACCCGAGGGCAGCAGCCCCAAAATGGCCTGCGCCAGGGTGGACTTGCCCGAGCCTGATTCGCCCACCACCCCCAGCGTTTGCCCCGGCAGCAGTTGCAAATCAGCCCCCTGTACGGCCACAAACTCGCCCTTTTTGAACCAGCCCCGCACGCCAGGCAGAGGCGTGGGGTAGGTCACGCGCAACTGGTGCGCCTGCACCACGGGCGGCGTGCCTGCGGGCGGGACCGCCTCGACCACATCGCGCCGGGGCTGGCTGGCCAGCAGGCGGCGGGTGTAGGCATGCTGAGGGTTGGCAAACACATCGGCCACAGCGCCCTGCTCTACCAGCACGCCCTTCTCCATCACGGCGATGCGGTCGGCAAAGCGGCGCACCAGGTTCAGGTCGTGCGTGATGAGCAGCACGGCCATGCCGGTCTGGCGCTGCAGCTCAGAGAGCAGGTCCAGAATCTGGCCGCGCAGCGTCACGTCGAGCGCGGTGGTGGGCTCGTCGGCCAGCAAGAGTTTGGGGCTGCTGGCCAGGGCCATGGCGATCATGGCGCGCTGGCGCTGGCCACCCGAGAGCTGGTGTGGAAAGCTGTTGGCGCGCCGCGCAGGCTCAGGGATGCCGGTTTTTGCTAGCAATTCAATAGCTGCCTGCGCACATTGCGCGCCCGTCAGGCCCTTTTTTAGCAACAAAATCTCGGCAATCTGCTGGCCAATGGTCATCAGCGGGTTCAGGGCCGTCATTGGTTCCTGGAAGACCATGGCCACCTCGCCCCCGCGCACGCCGCGCATCTCACGCTCGGTCAGGGCCAGCAAGTCACGCCCGGCAAACAGGGCCCGGCCTGAAACCGCCGCATCGCCCGCCAAGCGCAGCAGGCTCAATGCGGTGATGGTCTTGCCCGAACCCGACTCGCCCACCAGCGCGAGTTTTTCACCGGGGGCGATGTCAAAGTTCACGCCGCGCACCACCTCTTTGGTGCCAAAGCGAACGCGCAGGTCGGCCACCTGCAGCAGAGGCTTAGTCACAGGCTGTGGCATCACTGGTCAGCCTTTCGTGGGTCGAGCGCATCGCGCAGGGCATCGCCCATGAATGTCAAAAGCAGCAAGGTCACCACCAGCACCGCAAAGGTGGACAGCGAAATCCACCACGCATCGATGCTGTTCTTGCCCTGGCTCAGCAACTCACCCAGGCTGGGGGTGCCGGGCGGCACACCCAGCCCCAGAAAGTCAAGCGAGGTGAGCGCGAGGATGGCCCCACTCATGCGAAACGGAAGGAAGGTGACCACGGGCGTAAGGCTGTTGGGCAGGATGTGGCGCCAGATGATTTGCGTGTTGCTCACGCCCAGGGCCCGTGCAGCCTTCACGTAGTCAAGCTGGCGGTTGCGTAAAAACTCGGCACGCACATAGTCCGACAGGCCCATCCAGCCAAACAGGCTCAGCAAAATCAGCAGCAAAGCGATGCTGGGCGCAAACACGGCGCTGAAGATGATGAGCAAATACAGCTCAGGCATGGAGCCCCAGATTTCGATAAAGCGCTGAAAGGCCAGGTCCGTCTTACCCCCAAAAAAGCCCTGAATGGCCCCCGCGACCATGCCCAGCACCACCCCGGTGGCCGTGAGCGCCAGACCAAACAGCACGCTCACCCGAAAGCCATAGAGCAGTTGCGCCAGCAAGTCACGCCCCCGGTCGTCCGTGCCCAGCCAGTTGTCGGCCGTGGGGGCAGAAGGGTTGGGCGACTTGGCAAAGTAGTTGAGCGTGTTGGGACCGTAAGGGTTCAGGGTGTACAGCGCCCAGTTGCTGCCCGTGCTCAGGCGCTCTTTGATGAAGGGGTCTAGGTAATCCGTGGGGGTCTCAAAGTCGCCGCCAAAGGTCTTCTCGGGGTAGTCCTTGAGCATGGGGAAGTAGGTCTGCCCCTCGTAGCGCACGATGAGCGGCTTGTCGTTGCTGACCAGCTCAGCGCACAGGCTGACCAGCACTAGAGCGCAGAACAGCCACAGGCTCCAGTAGCCTAGCCGGTTGCGCTTGAAGCGCAGCCAGGCGCGGCGAGAGGGGGACAGCGACACGGGCGCAGAAGATGGGTTTGCGGAAGGCTTCATTGGAAGAGTCGCACGCATCAATCAAACTTCACGCGCGGGTCCACCCACACGTAGCACAGGTCGCTCACCAGCTTGGTCACCAGACCAATCAGCGTGAACAGGTACAGCGTGCCCAGCACCACCGGGTAGTCGCGGCGGATCACGCTCTCGTAGCTGAGCAGGCCCAGGCCGTCGAGCGAGAACAGGGTTTCAATCAGCAGCGAGCCGGTGAAGAACGCGCCAATGAACGCCGCCGGAAAGCCGGTGATGATGGGGATGAGCGCATTGCGGAACACGTGCTTCCACAGCACCTGCCGGTCGCTCAGGCCCTTGGCACGGGCCGTGAGCACGTATTGCTTGCGGATCTCTTCCAAAAATGCATTTTTGGTGAGCATGGTGGTGACGGCAAAACTGCCCAACACCATGGACGTGATGGGCAGCGCAATGTGCCAGAGGTAATCGGTGACCTTGCCCCACAGCGACAGATCCGCCCAGTTGGCCGAGGTGAGTCCGCGCAGCGGAAACCACTGCAACTGCCCGCCAAAGATGACCAGCAGCGCCACCCCCAGCACAAAGCCCGGAATGGCGTAGCCCACCAGCACCAGCAGCGTGGTGACCAAATCAAACCGCGAGCCCGCCCGCACCGCCTTGGCTACGCCCAGCGGCACGGCCACGAGGTAGCTGATGAAGAAAGTCCACAGGCCCAGGCTGATGGAGACGGGCAGCTTCTCGCGAACCAGGTCCGAAACCGCCTTTCGCTGGTAAAAACTCTGCCCCAGGTCAAACCGCGCAAATGACCAAAGCATCTTCACGAAGCGCTCATGCGCAGGCTTGTCAAATCCATAGAGTTCCTTAATTTCCTGGATCTGCTTTGGACTCAGCCCTTGCCTGCCGCGGTAATCCCCAGCCCCAGAACTCGGAGCAGCCCCCTCACCACCAGAAGAGCGCCCTTGCAGCTGCGACACCAGTTGCTCAACCGGCCCGCCCGGCACGAACTGAATGACCACAAAGGTCAGAAGCAGCACCCCCAGCAGCGTGGGCACCATCAACAAGATGCGTTTGAGTATGTAGCTGAGCATGCAGTCTGAACCTAGCGGTTGGTTGGCGAAGCCCACCATGTGGCGGCAGCCCAGGAGTCTGGCTGGTAATAGGGCGGGATCGTTGTAGGCAAGACAAAACCAGCGGGCCGGTAGCCCACAAAAAACTCGTCGCTGTACCACTGGGGAATCGAGTAGTAGCCGTGCGACAACACCCGATCCAGTGCGCGCATCGCAGCAGACACATCTTCCTTGGACTTTGCTGAGAGCACCGAGCGAATCAGACTGTCCACGGCCGGATCGGTAATACCCCACATGTTTGCTGACCCCGGGGTGGTTGCGGCCTTGGAACCAAAGTATTCAAAGAGATCGCTACCAGGAGAAGTTCGCCCTGGAATGCGAAGGCTGCCCAACTCGAATTCGAACTCATCCATCCGCTGCTGATACAAGGCCCCATCCACATTACGTATCTTCAGATCAATTCCCAGCTTTTTCAAAGCAATCTGCATGGGGCTGACCAACCGCACCGACGATGGCTGTGAATTCAGATATTCGATCTCGAACGCCTCACCTTTGGTGTCTCTCAATGCTCCGTCGCGGTAGACCCACCCCGCTTCCGCCAGCAACTGTTTTGCCTGGCGCAGGTTATCCCGCAAGCTCGATGGCGGTAGCGTACTGGGTGATCGCAAGGCAGGGCCAAAAACTTCGGGGTTTAACTTGTCGCGCAGTGGCTCAAGCAAGGCCATTTCTGCAGGTCCTGGCAACCCAGACGCATGAAAATCGCTATTTGGGAAATAGCCCTCCACCCGCTTGTACAAGCCATAGAACATCTGACGGTTGAGCCATTCAAAATCCATCGTCAGTGCAATGGCTTTGCGGACGCGAATGTCCTTGAACTTGGGATTACGCAAGTTGAATGTGTAGCCTTGGAAGTCCCCAGGATTGCGATGCTCAAACACCTGCTTTTTGACCACACCGGAATCAAACGCTTTGCCCGTGTATTGGCGCGCCCAGTTTTTTGAAACGAACTCCCGCTTCAAATCATATTCACCCGCTTTTAGCCCCTCAAAACGGCTGGTGTCGTCCAAATAGAGTTTGTAGGTGATCCGATCAAAGTTATACAGCCCCTTGCGCACAGGCAAGGATGCCCCCCAATAGTTCTTGTCACGAACGTAAGTAATATCGCGACCCAACTGAGCCCCGGAAGGCCGATAAGGTCCTGATGCAATCGGCAAATCAGTGACTACTTCGTCAAAAGGCTTCCCAGCACCCCATTTCCGACTGAAAACGGGAATGCTTCCAGCTACGAGTGGCAACTCTCGGTTAGAGCTTGCGAACTCAAATTTAACCAGTCGCTCGCCTAACATGCGAGCTGTCTTGATGTCAGCAAAAATTGTCCGAAACTGGGGTGAGGCCTGCTTGCTCATCAGCGTGTTGAACGAATGAACCACATCAGCGGCCAGCACCGCAGATCCATCGCTGAAACGCGCTTCCTTACGAATCCGGAAGGTCGCCGATAAACCATCAGGAGACACGCCCACGTCTTCTGCGAGCAATCCATATCCCGTGGACGGCTCCTCCAGGTTACCCGTCAGCAGTGACTCGAAAACCAACTCCAACATCCCCGCTGGCGGGGTTCCTTTCAGCGTGAACGGATTAAATTTATCGAAATTGGTGACCGCAATGGGCGGGACCAAACGAATCTCTCCGCCCTTCGGAGCGCTAGGGTTGACATAGTCAAAATGCGTAAAGCCCACCGGGTACTTCACATCACCAAACTGTGAATAGGCGTGTTCGGCCCATGACGCCGAGCCAATAACCATGCCACACACAGCACACAACACCGCGCGGACCCAACGAGAGCAGATTGCAACAAGCCACATGCGACAATTCTGCACTACGTTCATCGGCCACAGCAGCAGGCAGCGCATATCCACATGCACAGCGCCTGCAGGCCCCATCCCCATTCCACAAGGAGAACAAACATGGGTTTTCTGACCGGCAAGAAGCTGCTCATCACCGGCGTGCTGTCCAACCGCTCCATCGCCTACGGCATCGCCAAGGCCTGCCACGAACAAGGCGCCGAGCTGGCTTTCAGCTACGTGGGCGAGCGCTTCAAGGACCGCATCACCGACTTTGCCGCCGAGTTCAACTCCAAGCTGATCTTTGACTGTGATGTGGGCAGCGACGAGCAAATCGAGCGCATGTTTGCCGACCTGGCCCAGGTGTGGCCCAAGTTCGATGGCTTTGTGCACAGCATTGGCTTTGCCCCCCGCGAGGCGATTGCCGGTAACTTCCTCGACGGCCTGAGCCGCGAAGGTTTTCGCATCGCGCACGACATCAGCGCATACAGCTTCCCAGCCATGGCCAAGGCGGCCCTGCCTTACCTCAACGACAAGTCGTCGCTGATCACGCTGAGCTACCTGGGAGCGCTGCGCTCCATCCCCAACTACAACACCATGGGCCTGGCCAAGGCCAGCCTCGAAGCCTCGGTGCGCTACCTGGCCGAGGCCGTGGGACGCACGGCTGACGGCCGCAGCATCCGCGCCAACGGCATCAGCGCAGGCCCCATCAAAACGCTGGCCGCCAGCGGCATCAAGGACTTTGGCAAGCTGCTGTCCCGCGTGGCCGATGCCTCGCCCCTGCGCCGTAACGTGACGATTGAAGACGTGGGCAATGTGGCGGCCTTCCTGCTGTCCGACTTGGCCTCGGGCATGACGGCTGAGATCACCTACGTGGACGGCGGCTTCAGCCAGACGGCAGGCCTGAGCGCGGACCAGGTCTAAAGCTCTGCAGGGCTGAACAGGCTCAATGACAAATTGGCTTCTAGCGCTTACCCCATAAGCGCTAGAAGCTATTTTTTTGATAGCACTCTCCCACTACGACATCGCCCTATGCACCGCAGACGCTGCCTGAACTGGCTGGGCCTGGCGCCCCTGAGCACCCTCCTGCCGCTGGCAGTGCCCCCGGCTTGGGCCGCCGACGCACCCGCCTTGCTTTTGGCCAACGTGTACCGCCCTGGCATGCCCTTGGCCGACTACTGGGTCAGCGAGAAGTACGACGGAGTGCGCGGCTACTGGGACGGGCAGACGCTGCGCACGCGCGGCGGAGAGACCGTGGCAGCACCCGCGTGGTTTACCGCGGGCTGGCCCAACACGCCCATGGATGGCGAGCTGTGGGCCGGGCGCGGGCGCTTTACACACGCCCAGTCCACCACACGGCAGCAGCAGCCTGATGATGTGGCCTGGCGGCAGATGCGCTTCATGGTGTTTGATCTGCCCGCCCACGGGGGCGTTTTTGACGAACGCCTGAGCGCATTGAAAGCACTGGTCACCTCCATCCAACAAAACTGGGTGCAGGCCGTGCCCCAGCAACGGGTGGCCACCGATGCCGCCTTGCAGGCCCTGCTGCAACGCACGGTGCGCGCCGGGGGCGAGGGGCTGATGCTGCACAAAGGCAGCTCGCTGTACCGGTCAGGCCGCAGTGACGACCTCATCAAGCTCAAGACCCACGAAGACACCGAGGCTCGGGTGGTGGGGCATTTGCCCGGCAAAGGCAAACACGCCGGGCGGCTGGGCGCGCTGCTGGTGGAGATGCCCACAGGCCAACGATTCAAGCTGGGTGCAGGCCTGACCGACGCCGACCGCGCCGACCCACCGCCCATTGGCAGCTGGGTGACCTACCGCTTTCGCGGCACACACGAGGGCGGCTTGCCACGTTTTGCCAGCTTTGTGCGGGTGCGGCTGGACATGCCAGCGGCCACAGCGCCCACGTCGATTCAACAATAAGCTATCAAAAAAATAGCTGCTAGCGCTTGATGGATAAGCGCTAGCAGCCTTTTTGACTCAAACCCTGGTCAGCGGCCAGGGCCCGGGGTGGCCCTTGAGGCAACGATCAGGCCGGAATCAAGATTTGGCCACGCAGTCCGCGTAGAAACGAACCTGCCCGTTCTCGTCTTCCACTTCCACCAGGCCGTGGATGTCGGTTTCAAAGCCGGGGCACAGCTTGGCAAATTCGCGGGCGAATTTGAGATAGTCCACGATCTTCTTGTTGAAAACTTCGCCAGGAATGAGCAGCGGAATGCCCGGTGGGTAAGGCGTGACCAGGCCCACGGTGATGCGGCCTTCCAGGTGGTCGATCTCCACGCGCTCGGTCTTGCGCTGGGCAATGTGGGCGTACGCATCCGAGGGCTTCATGGAAGGCGTCAGGTCCGACAGGTACATCTCGGTCGTCAGGCGCGCGATGTCGTACTTGGCGTACATCTCGTGCACGTGCTGGCACAGGTCCTTGAGGCCCATGCGCTCGTAGCGCTTGTGCTGCTGGCAGAACTCGGGAAGGATGCGCCACATAGGCTGGTTCTTCTCGTAGTCGTCCTTGAACTGCTGCAGCGCTGTCAGCAGCGTGTTCCAGCGGCCCTTGGTGATGCCGATGGTGAACATCACGAAGAAGCTGTACAGGCCCGTCTTCTCGACCACCACGCCGTGCTCGGCCAGGTACTTGGTGACGATGGAGGCGGGGATGCCCGTCTTGTCGAACTTGCCGTCCAGGTTCAGGCCCGGCGTGACGATGGTGGACTTGATCGGGTCCAGCATGTTGAAGCCGTCGGCCAACTGGCCAAAGCCGTGCCACTTGGCGCCCGCCTTCTTGCTCTTGCTATCGCTGCGGATGATCCAGTCTTCGGCGCGGCCCATGCCTTCGTCCACCAGCTTTTCTGGGCCCCAGACCTTGAACCACCAGTCGTTCTTACCGAAGTCATCTTCCACCTGGCGCATGGCGCGGCGGAAGTCCAGCGCTTCCAGAATGCTTTCTTCCACCAGCGCGGTGCCGCCGGGCGGCTCCATCATGGCCGCAGCCACGTCGCAGCTGGCAATGATGCTGTACTGCGGGCTGGTCGAGGTGTGCATCAGATAGGCCTCGTTGAACAAGGGCCGGTCGAGCTTCACGGTTTGCGAGTCCTGCACCAGCACGTGCGATGCCTGGCTGATGCCGGCGAGCAGCTTGTGGATGGACTGCGTGGCGTATGTCACCGAGTGCTTGGGCCGCGTGCGCTTCTTGCCCATGGCGTGGTAGGTGCCATAAAACGGGTGGAACGCCGCGTGCGGCAGCCAGGCTTCGTCAAAGTGCAGGTTGTCCACGTAGCCATCGAGCATGCCCTTGATGGTCTCGGTGTTGTAGAGCACGCCGTCGTAGGTGGACTGGGTCAGCGTCAGTACGCGGGGCTTGACCTTTTTGGCATCCACGCCCTTGAGCAGCGGGTTGGCCTTGATCTTGGCCTGGATGGCGGCGGGCTCGAACTCGCTTTGCGGGATGGGCCCAATGATGCCGAAATGGTTGCGCGTGGGCTTCATGAACACCGGGATGGCCCCGGTCATGATGATGCTGTGCAGGATGGACTTGTGGCAGTTGCGGTCTACCACCACCACATCGCCGGGCGCCACGGTGTGGTGCCACACCATCTTGTTCGATGTGGATGTGCCGTTGGTCACGAAGAAGCAGTGGTCGGCATTGAAGATGCGCGCGGCGTTGCGCTCAGATTCGCCGATGGCGCCGTTGTGGTCCAGCAGCTGGCCCAGTTCTTCCACCGCGTTGCACACGTCGGCGCGCAGCATGTTCTCGCCATAGAACTGGTGGTACATCTGGCCCACAGGGCTCTTCAAAAACGCCACGCCACCGGAGTGGCCTGGGCAGTGCCAGCTGTACGAGCCGTCTTCGGCATAGTCGAGCAGCGCTTTGAAGAACGGTGGCTGTACGCCTTCGAGGTAGCTCTTGGCCTCGCGAATGATGTGGCGCGCCACGAATTCGGGGGTGTCCTCGAACATGTGGATGAAGCCGTGCAGCTCGCGCAGGATGTCGTTGGGCAGGTGGCGGCTGGTCTTGGTCTCGCCGTGCACATAGATGGGCACTTCAGTGTTCTTGCGGCGCACTTCACCAATGAAATTGCGCAGGCTCAGCACGATGGGGTCAAGCCCGTCGCCACCCGAGAATTCCTCATCGTCGATGGACAAGATGAACGCACTGGCGCGGCTTTGCTGCTGCGCAAACTGCGACAGGTCACCATAGCTGGTCACCCCCACCACCTCGAAGCCCTCAGCCTCGATGGCCTGCGCCAACGCGCGAATGCCGAGACCCGAAGTGTTCTCGGAACGATAGTCTTCATCGATGATGATGATGGGAAAGCGAAACTTCATGCGCAGCCTCCAAGGAGCCGTGGCCTGCCCGGCCAAAAAACGAAATAGGCGCGAAGTGTAAGGAATAACCGTGACACGCCTTGGAAGTGCCATTCTTTTGACCCAGAATGTGGTGCACTAAACACATCACACAGGCGCGTGCCACCGCACGCAAGGAGGCTGTATGGCGGAATCCACCCTCTGGTGGCTATTGGCCGGGGGAATTGTGGCGGCAGAACTGCTCACCGGCACCTTCTATTTGCTCATGCTGGCCTTGGGCGTGGCCGCTGCAGCCATCGCGGCCCACCTGGGCATGGCCACCACGCTGCAAATAGTGACGGCCGCCGTGGTGGGCGGAGGATCGGTCATCGGCTGGCATGCCGTGCGGCGCAAGCGCCCCGGCGACCCATCTGCCCGCGCCGACCGCAGCGTGAACCTGGATGTGGGCGAAACCATTCTGATCGACCACTGGAACCCCGACGGCACCGCCAGCGTGAAGTACCGCGGCGCCACCTGGACGGCCATCCACCGCACAGGCGTGCAGCCCGCCACGGGCATGCACCGGGTGGCCGAACTGGTCGGCAACCGCTTGCTGGTGGACCCGATCTGAACGCGATTTGTCTGGCTTCCCCTTTTTTATTCAACCGCAAACCAAAGGCTTCTCATGGAAATTGCCATCGTCCTCCTGATCATTGCGGTGATCTTCATCGCCCGCTCCGTCAAGGTCGTGCCCCAACAAAACGCCTGGGTCAAAGAGCGCCTGGGCAAGTACGCAGGCACCCTCACCCCGGGCCTGAACTTTCTGGTGCCGTTCGTGGACCGCGTCGCCTACAAGCACAGCCTCAAAGAAATTCCGCTCGATGTGCCCAGCCAGGTGTGCATCACCCGCGACAACACGCAGCTGCAGGTGGATGGCATCCTGTACTTTCAGGTCACCGACCCCATGCGCGCCAGCTACGGCTCCAGCAACTACATCATGGCCGTGACCCAGTTGGCGCAGACCTCGCTGCGCTCAGTCATCGGCAAGCTGGAACTGGACAAGACCTTTGAAGAGCGCGACATCATCAATGCACAAATCGTGCAGGCCATTGACGAAGCGGCACTCAACTGGGGCGTGAAGGTGCTGCGCTACGAAATCAAAGACCTGACCCCACCGAAAGAAATCCTGCACGCGATGCAGGCCCAGATCACTGCAGAACGCGAAAAGCGCGCGTTGATTGCAGCCTCTGAAGGCCGCCGCCAAGAGCAGATCAACATCGCCACCGGCGAGCGCGAAGCCTTCATTGCCCGCTCAGAAGGCGAAAAGCAAGCGGCCATCAACAAGGCCCAGGGCGAAGCCGCCTCCATCACCGCCGTGGCCGAAGCCACCGCCCACGCCATTGAACGCGTGGCCGCCGCCATCCGCCAGCCCGGCGGCGAGCAGGCGGTGCAACTCAAAGTGGCGGAGAAAGCCGTCGAGGCCTACAGCCAAGTCGCATCGGACGCGACCACCACCCTCATCGTGCCCAGCAACATGACCGAGGTCTCTGCCTTGATCGGGTCTGCCATGAAGATGGTGCAGACCACGCAGCGCGGCCAGTGAACGACAGGCCCACCCGGGGCGCCCGAAAGAAATTCACACAGTTCAAACGCAACCCGTAAAAGCAATGCTATAGTAGCGGGCTTCGGAGAGGTGGATGAGCGGTTTAAGTCGCACGCCTGGAAAGCGTGTGTGGGCTAATCCCCACCGCGGGTTCGAATCCCGCCCTCTCCGCCATATGCAAGCCCAAGTGGTTCCACCACTTGGGCTTTTTGCATTGGGCAGTCCGTTTGCCTTGAGGCATCCAGGCCATATAGAGCATGCCCGGCGATATCGGTAACCCTCTGGCACAGACACAAATGTAGCTGTGGCCGAAGCCACTCGGCCCTGCCTTAAAATGCCCGGCTCACCCTCTTGTCTGTCGAGGCGCCCCAGCGGCGGCCTCCTGCAACACAACACCATCCATGAGCACGCCCCTGCAACAACCCGGCCTCGAAAGCCTGTCCAAGTCCTTTGAACCCGCTGCGCTGGAAGCCCACTGGGGGCCCGAATGGGAAAAGCGCGGGTATGGCGCCGCAGGCCACCGTGGCACGGGCGCGCCGCAGGCGGGCGAGCCAGCGTTCTCCATCCAGCTGCCGCCCCCCAACGTGACGGGCACGCTGCACATGGGCCATGCGTTCAACCAGACGATCATGGACAGCCTCACGCGCTACCACCGCATGAAGGGCTTCAACACCGTGTGGGTGCCGGGCACCGACCACGCAGGCATTGCCACGCAGATCGTGGTGGAACGCCAGTTGCAGGAACAAGGCATCAGCCGCTACGACATGGGCCCCACCCCGCCCGAGGCGCGCAAAAACTTTGTGAGCAAGGTGTGGGAGTGGAAGGAAAAGTCCGGCAACACCATCACCACGCAAATGCGCCGCATGGGCGACAGCGTGGACTGGAGCCGCGAATACTTCACCATGGATGACAAGCTCTCCAAGGTGGTGACCGACACCTTCGTGAAGCTGTACGAGCAAGGCCTGATCTACCGTGGCAAGCGCCTGGTGAACTGGGACCCGAAGCTGCAGTCCGCCGTGTCCGACCTGGAAGTCGAGAGCGAAGAAAAAGACGGCTCGCTGTGGCACATCGCCTACCCGCTGGCCGATGGATCGGGCAGCCTGACCGTGGCCACCACCCGGCCTGAGACCATCCTGGGCGACGTGGCGCTGATGGTGCACCCTGAGGATGAGCGCTATCGCGCTCTTGTCGGCAAGATGGTCAACCTGCCGCTGTGCGACCGCCAGATCCCGGTGATCGCGGATGACTACGTGGACAAGGAATTCGGCACCGGCGTGGTGAAGGTGACCCCCGCACACGACCAGAACGACTACGCCGTGGGCCAGCGCCACAAGCTACCCATGATCTGTGTGCTGACGCTGCAAGCCACCGTCAACGAGAACGCGCCCGTTAAGTACCAAGGCATGGACCGCTTCGTGGCCCGCAAGGCCGTGGTGGCCGATCTGGAAGCCATCGGCGCGCTGGTCGAGGTGAAAAAGCACAAGCTCATGGTGCCCATCTGCACCCGCACCGGCCAGGTGATCGAGCCCATGCTGACGGACCAATGGTTTGTGGCGATGAGCAAGGTGAGCGACCAAGACCCCACCGGCAAGAGCATTGCGCAAAAGGCCATAGACGCCGTGGCCAGCGGCGAGGTGACCTTTGTGCCTGAGAACTGGGTGAACACCTACAACCAGTGGATGAACAACATCCAGGACTGGTGCATCAGCCGCCAGCTGTGGTGGGGCCACCAGATCCCGGCCTGGTACGACGAAGAAGGCAACGTGATCGTGGCCCGCGACGAAGCTGAAGCCCAGGCCAAGGCGCCGGGCAAAACGCTGCGCCGCGACGAGGATGTGCTGGACACCTGGTACTCCTCGGCCCTCGTGCCCTTCAGCACCATGGGCTGGCCCGAACAGGGCGATGCGCCCACCGACGACTTCAACCTGTACCTGCCCAGCACCGTGCTGGTCACGGGCTACGACATCATCTTCTTCTGGGTCGCCCGGATGATCATGATGACCACGCACTTCACGGGCCGCGTGCCGTTCAAGCACGTGTACATCCACGGCCTGGTGCGCGACGCGCAGGGCAAGAAGATGTCCAAGTCCGAAGGCAACGTGCTCGACCCCGTGGACCTGATCGACGGCATTGCGCTGGAGCCCCTGCTCGACAAGCGCACCACCGGCCTGCGCAAGCCTGAGACAGCGCCCACCGTGCGCAAGAACACGCAAAAAGAATTCCCTGAGGGCATTCCGGCCTATGGCGCCGATGCGCTGCGCTTCACGTTTGCCGCACTGGCATCGCTGGGCCGCAGCATCAACTTTGACAGCAAGCGCTGCGAGGGCTACCGCAACTTCTGCAACAAGCTCTGGAACGCCAGCCGCTTTGTACTGATGAACTGCGAAGGCCAGGACTGCGGCCTGAAGGAGCACACCAAGGAAGAATGCCAGCCCGGCGGCCCCGCCCACGGCTACATGCACTTCAGCCAAGCCGACCGCTGGATCGCCTCGCTACTGCAAAAGACCGAGGCTGAGGTGGCCAAGGGCTTTGCCGAGTACCGCCTGGACAACGTGGCCAACACCATCTACGACTTTGTCTGGAACGAGTACTGCGACTGGTACCTGGAGATCGCCAAGGTGCAGATCCAAAATGGTACCGAGGCCGAGCAGCGCGCCACGCGCCGCACACTGATCCGCACACTGGAAGCCATCCTGCGCCTGGCCCACCCGATCATCCCGTTCATCACCGAAGCGCTGTGGCAAACGGTGGCGCCCGTGGCCGGGTTGAAGGGCGAGTCGGTCAGCATCGCCTGCTACCCCCAGGCGCAGCCTGAGAAGATCGACGAAGCCGCGATTGCCCACATGGGCCGCGTCAAGGGCTTGGTAGACGCCTGCCGCGCGCTGCGTGGCGAGATGAATGTGTCGCCGTCAACACGCTTGCCGCTATACACAGTGGGCGATACTGACTTCATGCGTGGCGTAGCGCCCGTGCTGCAGGCCCTGGCTAAGCTCAGTGAAGTCAAGGTGTTTGACGACGAGGCCGCCTGGGCTGCCGCCGCACAGGCCGCGCCCGTGGCCGTGGTGGGCGAAGCCCGCATGTGCCTGTACATGGAAATTGACGTGGCGGCCGAGAAAGCGCGTTTGTCCAAGGAAATCGCACGCATTGACGGCGAAGTCACCAAGGCCAACAACAAGCTCTCGAACGAAGCGTTTGTGGCCAAGGCACCGCCCGCCGTGATCGACCAGGAGAAAAAGCGCATCGCCGACTTTGGCGCCACGCTGACCCGTTTGCGCGATCAATTGACCCGCCTGGGATGATTCCCCCTGGCACACCCGCTCAATCTCTCACTGTTTTTTGCACGCATTCCACTCTTTCAGGAGCCCCATGACTGCTGTATCCGCTATCCGCAAAGCTGTTTTCCCAGTCGCTGGCCTGGGCACACGCTTCCTGCCCGCCACCAAAGCCAGCCCCAAGGAAATGCTGCCCGTGGTGGACAAGCCGCTCATCCAGTACGCCGTGGAAGAGGCCTATGCCGCTGGCATTCGCCACATGATCTTCGTGACGGGCCGCAGCAAGCGCGCCATCGAAGACCACTTTGACACCGCGTACGAGCTGGAAGCTGAGCTGGAAACAGCGGGCAAAAAAGAGCTGCTGGCGCTGGTGCGCTCCATTCAGCCGGACGACATGGACTGCGCCTTTGTGCGCCAGCCCCGCTCGCTGGGCCTGGGGCATGCCGTGCTGTGCGCCGAGCCGCTGGTGGGCAATGAACCCTTTGCCGTGCTGCTGGCCGATGACCTGATGGTGGGCCCTGAGGGTGGCCAACCCGTGCTGGCCCAGATGGCAGCCGCTTTCCGCCAACAAGGGCGCTCGGTGATTGCGGTGCAAGAAGTGCCCGAAGACCAGGTACACCGCTACGGCATCGTGGCGGGCGAGCCTGCCGGTGGCCCGCTGATTCGCATCAACCGCATTGTGGAGAAGCCCAAGGCCGACGTCGCCCCATCGCGCATGGGTGTGGCGGGGCGCTACATCCTCACGCCCGGTGTGTTTGATGAAATCCGCAACCAGCCACGCGGCGTGGGCGGAGAAATCCAGCTCACCGACGGCATCGCACGCTTGATGCAAAACGAGGCCGTGTACGCCTTTCAGTACGAAGGCAAGCGCTACGACTGCGGCAGCAAGGAAGGCTTTTTAGAAGCTACCGTGGAGTTGGCTTTGCAACACCCCCAAGTGGGTGATGCCTTCCGCAACTACCTCAAGGGTTTATCGCTGTAATCAGCGCCAAGGCGGGGCGCCCTGCCCCGCCCTCCATAGCATAGGGGCTACTGCATGGGCCTCCCTATCCCACCTAGCTCACAGGCTGGACCCACCTGCAAGCCGCCCGTTCAGCGGCGGCGCAGGATGTGAATGAACTCCTCACCCACCGTCTGCTGCTCCACCAGCTCATTGCCCGTTTGCCGAGCGAAAGCCTGAAAGTCGCGCAGCGAGCCCACATCGGTGGCCAGCACCTTGAGCAACTGGCCGCTGGCCATGTCTGCCAGGGCCTTCTTGGCCTTCAGGATGGGGAGAGGGCAATTCAGGCCCCGGGTGTCGATTTCTTTGTGGGTTTCCATGGTCTTCAATCCTTAGGCGGCAGGCCCAGCCCGCGGCGTCGCTCTGCGTTCTCTTCTTCTGTAAAAAATACGGGCTCATGCCCCCGCGTGCGCAGCCAGTCGGCCAGCGCATACCCGGTGCCCGCAGGCCAGCACTTGAGGTCTGCCAGATCATAGAGCCGGTAGTCCACCAGCTCGGGCGACAAACGCACCTCGCCTTGCGCCACCACATGGTAGGCAATGATGATCTGGTTCATGCGCAAAAACTCATAGGCCCCCACCAACGTGGCAGACTGCACATCAAGGTTGGTCTCTTCCTTCACCTCTCGCGCAATGCCCTCTTGCGGCGATTCACCCGCCTCCATGAAGCCCGTGATCAGCGCAAACATCTTTTCGGGCCAGGCCGCGTTGCGGGCCAACAGCACCTGACCGCCCACCTCCACAATCGCCGCCAGCACAGGCGTGGGGTTGTTCCAATGCGTCCAGCCGCAAGCGGGGCAACGCAGCCGCGCCTTGTCGCCGCCATCTTCCGCCTGCGTGATCCAGGCCAGCGGCGTGCCGCAGTGGGTGCAATGTCGAACTTCGTACTGCGCCATGAAATGCTTCCAAAACAATAGCTGCTTGCGCTTGCTCAGCAAGCGCTAGAGGCCAATTTCATTCAAAACAACCCCACTCAAGGGCTCTGCAATGCACTGCCCCGCAAACGCCAGCTCAAGCAGGAAACACGCCGGTAGACAGGTAGCGGTCACCCCGGTCGCACACAATGAAAACCACCGTAGCGTTGTGTTCGCGCTGGGCAATTTGCTGGGCCACCCAGCAAGCTCCTGCCGCAGAAATGCCTGCAAAAATCCCCTCTTCGCGGGCCAGGCGGCGGCACATCTCTTCGGCGTCGTCCTGGCTCACAGACACCAGCTCGTCCACGGTGCTCGGGTCGTAAATCTTGGGCATGTACTCTTGCGGCCACTTGCGAATGCCCGGGATGCGCGAACCTTCTTGCGGCTGCGCCCCCACGATCTGGATGCCAGGGTTCTTTTCTTTCAAAAAGCGCGAAACCCCCGTGATGGTGCCCGTGGTGCCCATCGCGCTCACGAAGTGCGTGATGCGCCCGCCCGTCTGCTCCCAAATCTCGGGGCCTGTGGTTTCGTAGTGCACGCGCGGGTTGTCGGCATTGCCAAACTGGTCCAGCACCTTGCCCTCACCACGCTTTTGCATGGCCTCGGCCAAATCACGTGCGTGCTCCATGCCACCGCTCTTGGGCGTCAGCACCAGCTCGGCACCAAACGCCTTCATGGTCTGCGCACGCTCAATCGACAAATCCTCCGGCATCACCAACACCATGCGATAGCCCTTGATGGCCGCAGCCATCGCCAGTGCAATGCCTGTGTTGCCAGAAGTCGCTTCGATCAGGGTGTCGCCAGGGCGAATGTCTCCACGCTCTTCAGCGCGGCGGATCATGGACAGCGCAGGCCGGTCCTTCACCGAACCGGCGGGGTTGTTGCCTTCCAGCTTGCCCAGAATCACATTGCCGCGCGCGGCGTTGTCCTGGGCACCAATGCGCTGCAGCGCGACCAGTGGCGTGTTGCCAACCGCTTGTTCGATAGTTTGGTAATTCATGGTCACTACTGTGCCATAATTTGCGTCTTCACAAATTACCCGCCCGGGTGGTGAAATTGGTAGACGCAGGGGACTCAAAATCCCCCGCCGCAAGGCGTGCCGGTTCGATTCCGGCCCCGGGCACCATAGACAAGGCCGGAAGCTTCCACAAGCTTCCGGCCTTTTTTATTTCTACTTTGAAATCAGCATCTTAGCGGTCCATCACCGTCCAAACCAGTCCACCCCCCATCCGAGAAAATTGGGGGCACATTTGGGGGCACATTTTTAAAATGTGGGGGCACATCGTGTAAGAGCTCAGGCCCAAAGCATGCGCCCACACAGCAGGGCCACAGCGCAACCAGCAAAACACTCCGTCGCAGCGCTCCTGGACTACCGCGGACAGGCAAAGCTTCCACAAGCTTCCAGCCTTTTTCTTTTTCAGCGTCCACAACAATCCATCCCCAAATCCGCCAAATACGCCAAACACGCAGCCCTCGCTCCGCACCCCAAAATACTGTATATTTAAACAGTATTTAAAACCAGGAGCCCGGCATGGAAGTGATTGACACCCTGTACACCGTCACCCTGCGTGACTACCCCGATGATGTGCCCGCCAAAGCAGTTGCTGCGGCAGAAGCACGCTACACCAAAGCGCTGGAAAACGCGCTGGGCGGGCCCGAGCAGGTGGCCGCTGCCCTGGACACCATGGGAGACCTGGAAGGCGCCAGCGCTGACGAAATCTCCAAGGCCGACATGGAACTGGCTGCGCGCTGGGCCAAAGCCTGCAGCGCAGCCCGCCAAGCCGGGTTTCGGGATTTGGGGGAAGCAGAAGGCATGTACTTTGACGTACAGACCTCCTAAAGCAAACACCGCCTCCTCTGCCAGATGGCGTGCACGACACAACTGGTCACAAACTGCACGCCAGATAAGCACTTGTCTTACAGACGGAACTGGGTAGGTTTGGTGGAATCTCATCCACTGGCCATTGAGGCTGGCGCGGGGTGAGCCATTGCGGCCCCCGCACCTTTGAATTGCGCAAGAGCGGTCCGTTTCATCCGGCAGCGATGCCGCCATGCTTGGATTAACCGCACTCCCCTGAAAGGAGCTATGCCATGACACTTCATCACCTCTCTCCGCAAACGGCTGCCGTGCTTGCGTTCCTCATCACGGTGGCCTTGGCCGTGGCGGCCGCGCTGGTGGGCGCCATGCCAGAGTGGGTGGCGCAATCTGCGGATTCGCTACCCTTACTGCCCGCGCAGTGGGACACATTGTTACCGCTGGAAGCGTCTGCCTCGCACTGACAACCGGAGACTGGGAGTGCAGCGTGCAATGGATGTGCAATAGCCTGGCCCGCTCAAGCCCAGCGCAGCATAGGTCTGTGCACCCCTCGCAGCCCGGCCCTACCGCCGTCGATTCAAAGCAACGCTCAGGGCGCAACCACTGCCAAGCGCCTGCGCGCACGGGCTGCAGTGTCCACATCGCCCGCAGCTTGCGCCTGATCGGCCTGCACGGTCAGCCAGGCGATCAGCGGGCGGCGCCAACCTTGGGCTGATGCGGTGTCTACCGCCTGCGCAACCACCGCAGGCCCCGCCTGCCCGGCCTGGAACAACGCCGCCGCCCCCACCAAGCGAGACAAAGGATCTTCCATCGCACCCAGCATGGCAGCCGCATCGCCACCGCTGGCGGTGCCTGCAAGGTGCTGCGCCACGGCACGCTGGGGTGTCGGCAGCAAGGCGATCTGCGCAGCCGTCAAACGCTGGGCTTGCAAAAAGTCGGCATAGGCCAATTCCAGCGCTGCGGCATCTGGGCGCAGGGCCTCAAAGCCTGCACAGGGCCCGGCCAAGGCCAGGCTGGCCGATTGGGCGGCGCACCGCAGCAGCTCAGCACGGGCCAGCAGGTCGGCCCGGCCGGTGCTGGCCAGTGCCTGGCGAGCACGCTCCCACTCTTGCGCTTCGACGCGCGCCTGACCGGTCAGGTAGGCATTCAGGGCTTTTTGGGTGGCGGCGTGGGCATTCATCTGCCAGTCGGGCACAGGGGGCTGGCTGGAGCACGCAGCCAGCACCGCGCAAGCCAATAGCCAAGGCCACCGGGCGCCGCGCAAGGCCCGGTGGCGCCATCCGGTGTGGTGTGCAAAGCTCATGGCAGCTTGATCTCCGTGTCGCGCGCAAACGGCCATTTGCGCTGGATATCGTTGACGAGGCCTTCCACCCGGCGCAAGTTGCTTTCCACCTCGGCGCGCAGCGCGCCCAGGTCGGTGGTGGCTTCGCGGGCGTTGGCCCCGATGGCCTGGGCCTCGACCAGTACCGCATCCACCTTCTTGAGGCTGGTGCGCGTGTCGGCCAACAAGCCATTGAGTTGCGCCACCGTAGCGCGCAGGTCAGGCACCAGGGCATCTTTGCCGTTCTCGCCAAACACCTGCCGGTCGGCCTGCTTGGCCAGCCCGTCCAGCCGCGCCAGCAGGGTGTTGGTGCGCTCCAGCGTCGCGAGGATTTTCTTGGCATCGGCCTCGTTGCCCATCAGCACGCCCAGGGCGCCGCTGGGGCCGTTCAGCCGCTGGGTGAGCGCCTGCACGTTGGCCAGGCTGCTGCCCAGGGCTGCGTCCTGTGCCGTCAGGGCATTGACGTTGCCCAGCAGTTCGCGGGCTGATGCCATCAGTTGCGGGATTTCTGCGGTGGCATCGCCGCGCAGCACGGGGCGCGTGGCGCCATCGGGCAGCAAGGGGTCGGTGAGGATGCCACTGTAGGCCCGGATGTTGGTGGCGCCCACCACCCCGCGCACCAGGGTGAACACGCTGGACTCGCGCAGCCAGTGGGCGTCCTTGCGGGGCACGTCCACGATGATGCGGACGTTGCCGGTTTCGGCCAGCTCAATGCGACGCACGCGCCCGATGGGAAAGCCCGAAAACGTCATGTCCATGCCCACCACCACGCCCTCTGAATCATCGGCGGTGAGCACCAGGGTTTGCGTAGGCTCGAAGGCACCCCGGGCATACAGCAGGTACAAGCCAGACCCGGCAATCAACAGCACGGTGAAGAGCAACAGCGCCGCCGCTTTGAGCTCCAGGTAAGCCACGGGCCGCAGGGCCTCCACCGGGGCAACGCCGGGCTCCTGTGGCGGCGCATTGGAGGGGGATGGGGATGATGGAAGGTTCATGGCATCAGAAACAGGGGTTGGGCCAGCGCACGCACATGGCCATCAGTAATAGTTGCCCACCAAGGAACCCACCTCGATGAGCAGCAACACCGCAAACATGCGCGCCAGTCCGCCCAGCTCTGAGTCGCTCTGGGCCCGCTCGCCCGTGTCATGCAGCCCAGCGGCCATGGGGATGAGCGCCACGGCCAGGCTGAACAGCAAGGTCTTGATCACAAACACCAGTGTGACGGCAGGTGCAAACACCTGGCCAAACATGCGCGTGTAGCTGGGCAGGCCCGCCAGGCTGAAGCCGTACACCCCCAGGTAAGCCAGCACCAGCGCCACCACGCAGCTGAGGGCGGCCAGGGTGACGCAAGCAAACACGCCCGCCACGGCACGCGGCAGCAGCTCCACCCGCACCGGGTCTGCCCCCAGGCGGCGCAGTTGGTCAAGCCGGCCTGATTGGCGCAGCAGCGCCAGTTGCGTGCCGTTGGGGATGGTGCAGCGCATGGCCACAAAGAGCGCGGCCGTGAGCGGGATCAGCTCCAGCACCAGCACGCGGATCACCATCTCCAGCGCGTAACGCGACAAACCATAGCTGAGCGCAGTGACCACCACAATGCGCGTGAGCACCAGGCTGATGAGCGCCGCCAACACCGTGAAGCCCAGCAGCACCGGGGCCGTGTCCAAGTACAGATGGCGCGCCAGGGCTCGGCGCGTGCCCCTCACATAGCTGGACGGCGACAACACCAGCACCAGCACCACCGCCCCCAGGTACAGAATGCGCCACCACGCCAGCGCCCAGCGTCGCACCACGGTCCAAACACGTTCGGGCAAGGAGAGGCCGGGCCAGTGCGAAATCATGGCCGGATCATAGCGGGGCAGTGTGGACACGCCCTTGTGCGCCCGACCCAGCACATTGCAAGCCTTTTAAGCCGCTAGCGCTAGCAGATAAAGCGCTAGCAGCTATCAAATAAGTAGCAAATTTACCCCACCATTCCAGGACAGCGAAACATATGCTCACAGCCGCCCAGGCTTGCTGCCCCCCCCCCGTTCAGACATGGCGCTTGCCCGGCGCTGTGCCAGCATGGGCGGCGAGGGTGTCAGGCATCTGGGCATCGGCGCGCTGGTGCAGGGCTTCGATGATGTGGCACTGCGCGTCGGTGCCATCGCAGCGACTGCGCAGGGCCAGCAAATCAGCCTCCAGGGCTTGCAACTCTGCCAGCCGGGTGCGCACATGTTGCAGGTGCTCGTCCAGCGTGTCGCAGGCGGCATGGCAGTCTTCCTTGCGGCCCCAGTCCAGTGCCAGCAGGGTACGCACCTCGTCCAGCGACATGTCCATGGCGCGGCACAAGCGGATGAAGCGCAGGCGGTGCACATCGCCCGCGCTGTAAAGGCGGTAGCTGTTATCGCTGCGGGCGCCGGGCGGCAGCAAGCCTTCTTTTTCGTAGTACCGGATATTGGCGGCCGACACGCCAGACTGCCGGGCGGCCTCTCCAATGCGATGCAATGCCAGCGACTGCGCCATAGAGCCATGCCTTTGAGTGACTTGAAGGTTTTCATCATGCCATCGCGGCAAGCCGCCTGACTGGCCCCAGGATCTCTGCACGCTCGAACATAAAGATTCTTTGATAAAAACTGCCTCTAGCGCTTTAGAATAAAGCGCTACCAGCTATTTAATTGATAGCAATCAGAGCGCAAACCTGAAAAGCCCCTGGCCCACCCAACGCCAGCGCCCCTTCGCTTCTTGACCCACAGCAAGCCCAGGCACAAGGCTTGCATGCTCCAATCCAGCCTTCTCTTTCTTTTGCCGCCATGTCCCGCTCCACTGCTGCCCCCGTCACGCCACCGCCTGTTGCGGTGCCCCACTCGTTGACCGAAGACGCCATGGCCATCTTCACCGGCGTGCTGCTGATTTCGGTGGGCGTGGCGTTTTTCACCAGCGCGGGTTTGCTGACGGGCGGCACCGCCGGGCTGGCGTTTTTGCTGCACTACGCCACGGGCATTGGCTTCGGCAAGATTTTCTTTGTGGTGAACCTGCCCTTTTACTGGCTGGCCCTGCGCAAGCTGGGCCGGGCCTTCACCGTCAAAACCTTCATCGCCGTGCTGCTGCTGTCGCTGCTGACCGAGCTGCAGTCGCAGTTTCTGCAATTTGCCCAATTGCAGCCGTTGTACGCCGCCATTGCGGGCGGGCTGATCACGGGCACCGGATTTTTGGTGCTGTTTCGCCACCGCTGCAGCCTGGGGGGCGTGGGCATTTTGGCGCTGTACCTGCAAGACCGTTACGGCTGGCGCGCAGGCAAGGTGCAGATGGCCGTGGACTGCTGCATCGTGCTGCTGGCCCTGTGGACGGTGGAGCCCCTGCGCGTGGCCTGGTCCATTGCCGGGGCCGTGGCGCTGAACCTGGTGCTGGCCATGAACCACCGGCCCGGCCGCTACATGGCGACCTGAGAGCGGATCAAAAAGGCTGCGCTGCGGAACCAACCCCACCGCCGCCGTATCATTCAACCCATGCGCCGCGCCCTGTCCCTGTTGCTGATCACCTTTCTGGTCCTGCGTGGCCTGGTGGGCACAGCCATGGCAGCGGGCATGTTGCCCCCGGTGGCCGTGGCCCACAGCAATGCGATGGGCGCACAGATGGGCGAAGCGGCCCACGGCGGCCCACATGCCGAGGCAGCACATCCCAGCGGCCACCACGGTGCGATGGACCACACGGCTGCGCAGGCAGCCCATTGCGGCGATAGTGAAGAGGGCGAGGGGCACGGTCACTCTCACTGCGCATCCACAGCAGCAGCCACACCCGCCCCCACATCGACCTGTGCCGACGGCCACGGCAGCACCTGCACCGTGTGTGAAATCTGCCATGCCACCATGGTGCTGCCTGCGGCCCCACCTGCCGCACAAAGCCCTGCGCCCACGGCCGCCATTGCGCGCGCCGTGCGCGCACCCGCCAACGCCCCCGTAGCGCTGGCCCACAAGCCTCCCATCGCCTGAACTCAAAGAACCTGTTCAAGGTTTTTTCAGAGTCGCGCAAGCGCCATGCCGGGCGCCCGGCTAGGGGATGGGATGCAAGGCGCGGTGCGCAGTGGATAGCCCGGCTATCCACAAGCGCCGCAACGCCGCAGACCGCCCGGCAAGGCACTTGCCCGAAGGGTTGGAGTGAAATCGGGCGATTGGACGCCCCGGCTGCTTGCATGGGCACGAGCCCATGCGGCGCATCCGAGGCATCCACTCATCCCGATTGCACTCCAACGCGATCTCTGAAAAAACCTTGAACAGGTTCTCACCCGTAGTGCGTCTGCAGTGGCCTGAAAAGGTCAAGTGCAACGCTCCTTCGAGCTTGTTTTTGGAGATCGCGATGCCATCGCACCTTGATTTTTGGGCCCGTGCCCCTCAGCGGCGCTGCCCGCCCTTTTTCCGCCTGCCAACCACCAGCTGCCTGCTGGCGTGGCTGCTGGCCAGCACCCTGGCCGCCCCCGCTTTGGCGCAGCCAGCGCACGCCTCGGATGAGGCCACCGCCCCAGCGCCGCTGCACCACCCCACCCTGCCGCTGCAGAGCCCCCAAGCCCCCGCCGAGGTGGATTGGACTGCCGCCAACCGCGCCGTGGCCGAGTTTCCACGCGGCCATGCCGACATCGTGCGTTGGGAGGCACACAACGCTGCAGCAGCTGTGGCGCCCTCGACCCCATCGCCTCCAGCAGCCAAAACAGATAGCGCACCGCACCCCGGCATGCGCCACCAGATGCCCCAGCAGATGCAGGGCAAAGGGCCGCACCCCATGCCCCACGGCCACCACTCCGACCAACCCACCACACCCCCAGGGGGCCGCCCATGAACACCACAGAGCCCACCGTCTGGCGGCTGACCGCAGCCGCCGCCGCCCTCACGGTGCTGGCAGGCTGCGCCAGCGTGTCGCCCGACGGCCTGCAAGGCCGCGCCATGGAGCAAGCCGCCCGCAGCGCCCCCACCCTGGCCGCACAACTGCCGCCCGCTGACCTGGCCGCGCGCAGCGATGCCCAAACCCAATTGCAAGTCTGGCTGGCCCAGCCACTGACGCAAGACAACGCCGTGCGCATTGCCTTGCTGCACCAGCCCGCGCTGCGCGTGCGGCTAGCAGAGCTGGGCATTCAAGATGCGCAGCGTGTGCAGGCCCTGCAACTGCCCAACCCGCACCTCACCCTGGGGCGGCTGGTGAATGGGCACGAGCGGGAGATTGAGCGATCGCTCAGCTTCGGTCTGCTGGACCTCATCACCCTGCCCTGGCGCACCCAGCGCCAGGCCGAGGCCCGCGACCATGCCACCCTGCTGGCCGCACAAGACGTGCTGCAGGTGGCCGCCGATGCCCGCCGCGCCTGGCTGCGCGCCGTAGCGGCTGAGCAGGTGGCCGCCGTGCACAGCCGCATGGTGGAGGCCGCCGAGGTCGGTGCCGAGCTGGCCCAGCGCATGGCGCGCACCGGCAACTGGAGCCGTCTGCAATGGGCGCGCGAGCAGGCCCTTCTCAGCGATGCCCACGCCAGCCAAGCCCGTGCGCAGCTGGCCGCAGCCACGGCGCGCGAGCAACTGCACCGCACCCTGGGCCTGTGGGGGGCCAACGCCCGCTTCACACTGGCCAGCAGCCTGCCTGCTTTGCCCCCAGTGCCCGCCGATGTGCTGAACGCCCAGGCCCTGGAAACCCAGGCCCTTGAGCAGCGGCTGGACCTACAGGCCGCGCGCCGCCAGCTCGACACCACCAGCACCCGCGCAGGCTGGGCCGGTGCCGCCGCCCTGTTTGGCAGCGTGGGCCTGGGCTACCAGCGCAACACCACCACAGAGCGGGACAGCGGCCACCGCGACACCACCCGGGGCTGGGAGTTGGAACTGCCCCTGCCCTTGTTCGACTGGGGCGGCACCGCCCGCACGGCGGCACGGCTGGAGGTGGAGCGCAGCGCCGCCCAGTTGCAAGACACCGCGCTGCGCGCACGCACGGAGGTGCGCACCGCCTGGCTCACCTACCGCACCAGCCACGACCTGGCCCGCCAGCAGCGCGACGAGGTGCTGCCGCTGCGCGCGCTGATCCAGAACGAAACCACGCTGCGCTACAACGGCATGCTGGCCAGCGTGTGGGACCTGTTGGCCGAGGCCCGCACCGCCGCCACTGCCAGCGCCCGCGCCATCGAGGCGCAACGCGACTTCTGGCTGGCCGACACCGACCTGCGCCTGGCACTCATCGGCGCACTCGACACCCCAGCCACCACCCTAGGTACGGCAACCCCAGCTGCTGCGGCCGACAGCCGTGGGCACTGATACAGAAAGACATCCTATGCAACGACGCCAATTTTTCGCCGGTGCCGCTACCGCCGTCGCGGCCACATCGGTCAGCCGCGTGGCGCTGGCCACCCTGCCCGAGCCCGCCACCCAGGCATCGCCCGACACCGCACCGCCCCTGGTGCCCCCCAACGGGCGCCCCTACCAGCCCGTGGTCACCTTGAACGGCTGGACTACCCCCTGGCGCATGAACCAGGGCGTCAAAGAGTTCCACCTGGTGGCAGAGCCCGTGGTGCGCGAGGTGGCCCCGGGCTTCTTCGTCAACCTGTGGGGCTACAACGGGCAAAGCCCCGGCCCCACCATCGAGGTGGTCGAAGGCGACCGCGTGCGCATCTTCGTCACCAACCGCCTGCCCGAACACACCACCATCCACTGGCACGGCCAGCGCCTGCCCAATGGCATGGACGGCGTGGGCGGCCTCACCCAGCCCGCCATCCAGCCGGGCAAAACCTTTGTGTACGAGTTTGTGGCGCGCCGCCCCGGCACCTTCATGTACCACCCGCACGCCGACGAGATGGTGCAGATGGCCATGGGCATGATGGGCCTGTGGATCACCCACCCCAAGGGTCAACACCCGCATATCGCCAAGGTGCAACGCGACTACGCCTTCCTCATCAACGCCTTTGATGTGGAGCCGGGCAGCAAGACGCCCAAGGTCAACACCATGCTGGAGCACAACATCTGGTGCTGGAACAGCCGCGCCTTCCCCTCCATCAGCCCACTGGTGGCGCGCCGCGGCGACCGCGTGCGCATCCGTGTGGGCAACCTCACCATGACCAACCACCCCATTCACCTTCACGGCCATGAGTTCGAGGTGACCGGTACCGACGGCGGCCCTGTGCCCCCCACCGCCCGCTGGCCCGAGGTGACCACCGACGTGGCCGTGGGCCAGATGCGCCAGATCGAATTCACGGCCGACGAGCTGGGCGACTGGGCCCTGCATTGCCACAAGAGCCACCACACCATGGGCCCCATGGGCCACGGCGTGCCCACCATGATCGGCGTGGATCACAAGGGGCTGGTGGGCAAGATCCAGAAGATCGTGCCCGACTACATGGTGATGGGCGAGCGCGGCATGGCCGACATGGGTGCCATGGAGATGCCGCTGCCTGAGAACACCTTCCCGATGATGACCGGCACCGGCCCGTTTGGCCCGCTGGAGATGGGCGGCATGTTCACCACCCTCAAGGTGCGCCAGGGCCTGGGCGCCAATGACTACCGCGACCCCGGCGACTTCCAACACCCGCCGGGCACCCTCGCCTATGAATGGCAAGGCGCCCCTGCCGCCACGCCACGCCCGGCGCGCGTGGACGCCCCCGGCACCGCCCCCACCGAACCCAGCGCCCGCAAACCCGCCGCCAGCGGCCACCAGCATTGAGCCCCCGTCACACCATGAATACTATTAAATTTATAGCTGCTAGCGCTTTATTGGTAAGCGCTAGCGCCGTTTTTTCTCATGAATCAGCGCCCCACCAATCTCCCGTAACTGCGCCCGCCACTGCGCCAGTGAAAGAGCAAAAAGCCTGGGGCATTGCGGGCGACGCGCAGGCCGTGCGCCGCACCATCACCCTGCGCATGACCGACGACATGCGCTTTACCCCCAGCCACATCGAAGTGCGCGAGGGCGACACCATTCGCCTGCGGGCCACCAACCAGGGCCAGGTGATGCACGAGATCGTGATCGGCACCCAGACCGATCTGGAGGCCCATGCCGAGATGATGGCCAAGCACCCCGGCATGGAGCACGACGAGCCCTACATGGCCCATGTGCAGCCCGGCCAACGCGGCGACATCGTGTGGCATTTCAACCGCCCGGGCCGCTTCGAATTTGCCTGCCTGATCGCTGGCCATTTCAGCGCGGGCATGAAGGGCACGATCACCGTAAAGCCGCGCCAGCCCTGAAGCCCGCCCTGCAACCCCAACCTTGGAGCACCCATGAAAAACGCTCTCAGTCCCACACCGACCACATCACACACCCGCCGCCAGTGGCTGGCCCAGGCCATAGCCTGCGCGCTGGCAGGGCCCGCGCTCGCGGCCTACGCCGCCGCGCCCACCCCGGTGGAGGTCTGGAAAGACCCCCACTGCGGCTGCTGCCAGGACTGGGTGGACCACATGCAGGCCCACGGGTTTGCCGTCACCATCCACGCCACAGGCAACAATGCCGTGCGCGCCCGCCTGGGCCTGCCGCAAAAGCTGGGATCGTGCCACACCGCGCTGGTGGGCGGCTACGTGGTGGAAGGCCATGTGCCCGCCAGTGATGTGCGCGCCCTGCTGAAGCAAAAGCCCCAGGCCCTGGGCCTGGCCGTGCCCGGCATGCCCGTGGGCTCCCCCGGCATGGATGGCGCGGTGTACGGCAACCGCCGTGACCCCTATGACGTGCTGCTGGTCGCCCGCGATGGCAGCACCCGCGTGTTCAAAAGCTACCCGGGCAACAAGAAAGAACCGACATGAGCCAAAGCATCTTGCAACGCACAACGCCCCATTCCACACCCCGCACGGCATACCACCTGCGCTGCGCCCTGCTGGCCCTTGGCATGCTCAGCGCTGCCATGGCCTTTGCGGGCGACGACCACGACCATGGCGAAGCCCATGACAGCCACGCGACACCCACCCAGGTCGCAACCTCCGCCGCACCGACGGCAGCACCCGCCCAAGCCGCCGCTGCGGCCGAACTGAGCGAAGGCGAAGTGCTGCGCTGGGATGCACGCAGCGGCAAAGTCACCCTGCGCCACGGCCCCATTGCCAACCTGGGCATGCCCCCCATGACCATGGTGTTCAAGGTGCAAAACGCCGACCAGGGCAGCGCCCTGCAAACGGGCATGAAGGTGCGCTTCAGGGCCGAGCAGTTGCAAGGCGCCTATGTGCTGACGCACATTGCCCCGGCACCGTGACGCAGCCAGCAAACCGGCGATAACCCCCAGCCCATAATCGGGCCATGAGCAGCACCCCACCCGCCAGCGACGCTGGCAGCATCACCCGCGTGGCGGGCATTGAGGTTGGCCACCACACCGACAGCCGCCGCCCCACGGGCTGCACCGTCATCCTGGCTCGTGAAGGCGCCGTGGCGGGTGTGGATGTGCGCGGGGCCGCCCCCGGCACCCGCGAGACCGACTTGCTCCACCCCTCCAACCTGGTCGAAAAAGTGCACGCCATCGTGCTGGCCGGTGGCAGCGCCTGGGGGCTGGACGCGGCCACGGGCGCCGTGCGCTGGCTGGAGGAGCAAGGCATTGGCTTTGACGTGGCCGTGGGCCGCCTGCCGCTGGTGCCTGCGGCGGTGCTGTTTGACCTGCTGGTGGGAGACATGCGCATCCGCCCCGATGCGGCAGCGGGCTACGCCGCCTGCCAGGCCGCGAGCCGAGCCGACCCGGCAGAAGGCAACGTGGGTGCGGGCGCTGGCGCGGCCGTGGGCAAAATTTTTGGCATAGGCCACGCCATGAAGGGTGGCGTGGGCACGGCTTCGGTCACGGTGGCTGGCGTCACGGTGGGGGCTTTGGTGGCGTGCAACGCCCTGGGCGATGTGCTCAACCCCGACACCGCCCAGGTGCTGGCGGGTGCCCGCACGGACGACGGCAAAGGCTTGCGCGACACCCGCCGCGCCCTGCTGCGCGGCGAACCGCCCCAGCCGCTGCTGGCAGGCACCAACACCACGCTGGGCGTGGTGGCTACCGACGCACGCATCACCAAAGTGCAGGCCCACCGGCTGGCCATTGCTGCGCACGACGGACTGGCCCGCAGCATCAACCCCGTGCACACCATGAGCGACGGCGACACCGTGTTTGCCCTGGGCACCGGCTGTGTGGAGACCCACCCCGGCATGATGGTGCTGGCCACCATGGCCGCCGAGGCCACCGCACGCGCCACGGCACGGGCGGTGCTGGCCGCACGTTCTGTCACAACCGCCGAAGGCCTGTACCTGCCGGGCATGGCAGACTGGCGCCCTTCCCGACTTTGAACAGGGTCTAAGAACCTGTTCAAAGTCTTCGCAGGTGTCCTGCAAGGGCGCCCTGCTCTGCTTCTTCCGCTTCAGAATGAACTCCCGCATGTCCAAGGCCCTTCGATCCACGCTGCTGTCATTGCGCGACCTGCTGCTGTCTGCAGGCCCACTGGCTTTTTTGGCGGCGGGCCTGCTGGCGCTGGCGTACTGGTGGCTCAACCCCACGCCGCCCAAGTCCGTCACCCTGGCCACCGGCCCGGCGCAAAGTGCGTACGAAGAGTTTGGCAAGCGCTACCAAAAGGCACTGGCCGCCGAGGGCATCGAAGTGCGATTGCTGCCCAGCGATGGTTCGTCGGCCAACTTGCAGTTGCTGCGCGATGGCCAGGCCGACCTGGCCTTTGTGCAAGGCGGCACGGCCGAGCTGCTGCCCGAGGACCCCGACGAGCTGGTGTCGCTGGGCAGCCTGTTTGTCGAGCCAGTGTGGCTGTTTTATCGCACCGATGCGGCGCTGCGCCTGCACCACAGCCCCAGGCTCGATGGGCTGCGGCAGCTGCGTGGCATGCGGGTGAATGTGGGGTCGGACGGCAGTGGCGTGCCCACCTTGATGGACCGGCTGCTGGAAGCCAATCGGCTGGAAAAAGGCGCAGTGACCATGTCGCGGCTGGAGGAGACCCCGGCCACCGTGGCCTTCCTGGCGGGCAAGCTGGACGCCCTGGTGTTTGCGTCGGCCCCCGAGTCGCTGATGGTGCAGATGCTGCTGCAAACGCCCGGTGTGCAATTGCTCGACATTGCCCAGCACGAGGCCTATGCGCGGCGCTTTCCCTTCCTGTCGCCCGTCACGCTGCCGCGTGGGGTGGTGGACTTGGCCAGCAATGTGCCCGCGCGGGATGTGCGCATGGTGGCATCCACCACATCGCTGCTGGCCCGTGAATCCACCCACCCGGCCTTGCTCACGCTGTTTGCCCAAAACGCGCAGCGCCTGCACAGCAGCCCGGGCTGGTTCAACCGCGCACGGGAGTTTCCGAACATGCGGCACAGCGAACTGCCCATTGCCAAAGAGGGCGAGCGCGCCATCAACGAGCCGGTGCCGATGATGCAGCGCTACCTGCCGTTCTGGCTGGCCAACCTGATTGAGCGCATGTGGCTGGTGCTGGGTATTTTGCTGGCCGCGCTGCTGCCGCTGTCGCGCATCGTGCCGCCGCTGTACCAGTTCAGGGTGCGCTCGCGCGTGTTCCGCTGGTATGGCCGCCTGCGGGAAATTGAAGACACCGTGGAGTCTCAGCCCGCCGAGCATCCCGAGATGCTCAAAGCCCTGGACGCCCTGGAAGCGCAGGTGGAAAAGGTGACGGTGCCGCTGTCGTACGCCGACGAGCTGTATGCGCTGCGCAACCACATCCACCTGGTGCGCAAGAAGCTGCTGCGGGCTTGAAGAGGCCCCGGGTCCGTCAGAGACCAGAGCCGAGCGCTGCGGGGTTAACGGCCCTTGGCCGCCTTGGTGGCTGAACGCGACAGACCTGCCGGGACCGAGTTGGCACTGCGCGAAGAAGACTTCAAACGCACCACGCGCAGCGTGCCTTCGCCAGCCAGCTTGTCGCGCATGCGCCGTGTCATGGACTGGGTGCTGCCATCGGGCGATGTGAACAGAAACAGCGTGCCATTGGGGCTGGCCCAGGTCAGCTGGGTGCGCACTGGGCGCTGGTTCGTGATCAGCTCCACCCAGGCGCCCACCACAAAGTTGGCAAATGGGTCCGCCGCCGCGTCGCTGGCAGAGCCACTACCGGTGTCCAGCACGGCCTGCAAGCTGTCTTCTGACGGCATTTCAGAACCCAGGCTGTCGGGTGGCTCGGCAAACACCTCGCCTTGAGGCAAGGGGATGGAGGTGCCCGAAGGCATGGGCATTTCAAACGCCGACTGGTGCAATGCCACCAGCCGCTCGATGAATGTGCTGGTTTTGGCTGCTGGGTAATCCACGGTGCGCAAGCCCTCGCGCAGCTTGGCCAGCATGTCGGGGATCGCCTGCGTCAACCGGTCCAGCTCCAGCCGGGTCAGCTCGGGCTGCGCACTCCACAGCAACATAGGCACCAGCGCGAGGTAGCCCCCCGGGTCATCCTCAGCACCGTCGGCCTGGCTCACCTGCGCCAGCGCCACCACATCGGCCCACGGGCCTGCGGCAAAGTCGAGTACATCGGCAGGCACCTGCCCCATGTCGGGCAACCGCCGGATGTCGGCCGCAATTTTCTCGGCCAGCATGGCGCGCTGCTCAGCCCGCTGAAGGACCTTCTTTTGCGCCGCTTCTTTCGCTTTGGCGCGCTGCTCCTGGGTGTCCCAGGCGGAGTAAAGCGCCTTGAGCACGGTTTCAAAGGGCGTGGCGTCCTTGATCTGGCTGGCCGCTAGATGGGCCACCGCTTCATTGATAAGGCGCACAAACTGGGCAAACCCTGGGGCCTCTTCCGAGGCGAATGCCAAGCTGCGCTGGGTCATTTCGTCCAGCAAACGGCGCGCGGGATGGCCAGCATCAGAGAAGAAGCGGGGGTCAAACCGTACCAACTGCTTGAGCGCAGGCTCCAGGTTTTGCACTGCACGCTGCACCGCAGGGAGTAAGCGGGTGTCTTGCGCCAGGGCCACCATCATGCCCCCCACCACATCGGCAGCCACCACGGGCGATTCAGTGGGTGCCACAAAGGGCACGGTGTAGATGGGCTGCCCCATTTGGGTGGGTGCACGCCATGCAGACAGGGGCGCCGCCTGGCTGCCGCCACTCAGGCGGTTGACCAACCTCTCCAGCTGCGCAATGTCTTCCATGGCGTCGGCCGCCACTGCGGGCACTGCAGCGTAGGCAGAGCCCATGGCGGCATGGCCACTGGGCACCGCCGTGCGCCCATCCACCCAGCCCACTGCGGGCATCTGACCAGACTGCAAGGGCACCGCCTGAGAGGGCACGGCCACATAGGCCCCACGGGGGTCAAAGGGGTCGCCCCCCGCCAGCATCTGGCGCAGAATGCCCACCGTCAAGATGGCCTCTTCCGCCTCGGCAGCCATCTGTGGCTGCATGGCAGCTTCGCCCTGCCAGCCCGTGTGCCCACCCATGCCACGGCCATAGCCCGTGTTGCCACCGTAGCCCGTGGCGCCGCCGTACCCACTGGGTTGTCCGTAGCCCGTGGAATAGCCGCTGCCATACCCCGTTCCCCCCCCCATGCCTTGCGCCGGCCCGTAGCCTGTGCGCCCAGCCATGGCGGGCGAACCCAGCACGGCATAACCCACAGGCTCAATGCCCTGCTCCCGCAGGCTTTTGGCCATGCGCTGGTATTCCACCTCCAACAACTTACCCAGCAGGCCACGCATGTGTTGCATCCACAACTGGCGTACCTCAGAGGGGGCGCCCGTTTCAGACACCACACGCTGCAAAGCGCGAATGTAATTTTCGGGACGCAGGGGGTTGCGCTCGGGCTGCACGCTGCGCAGGCCTTGGGCCGAGCTGACCAGGGTGTTGAGCTCTGCCAACACCGCTTCGGTCGCATGCACCGCCTGCTGCTGAGCCTTGGACAACTCCACCTGGTCTTGCATTTCGCTCTCGTCCATGAGCGAAAGCTCGCCAAAATCCATCCCAGTCTCGTCGGCCGGACGGGCTTTGGCGTTGGAAGGGCCTTCTGCAAAGATCTCCAGCAAGGCCATGGAGTAGCCCTTGACCATGCCAGCTTCGTGCTGCTTGAGCACACCTAGCGCATCACTGATGTTGTTGCGCTGCTGGACGTTGCGAACTGAAGACTCCTCTTGCGTCAACGCATTGCGCGTGACCTCCACCAGTTTGCCCATGAGCGCTTCGCCCTCGCGCACAGCGCTAACGACGCAGGCGCGAAAAACAGTTCTCGAACGGGACGCTGCCTGGGACATGGTGAAAGGAAGAAAGAGGGGTTTCCAGTTGCAATCCTACTTGACCTGCAGAACTTTGGAGCCTTACTTGAGTGCCTTGTAACGCATCCGCTTGGGCTTGGCGCCCTCTTCGCCCAGGCGTTTTTTCTTGTCCGCTTCGTACTCTTGGTAATTGCCGTCAAAAAACGTCCATTGGCTGTCACCTTCGGCGGCCAAGATGTGGGTGGCAATACGGTCCAGGAACCAGCGATCGTGGCTGATGACCAACATCGTGCCAGCAAACTCCAACAGCGCATCTTCCAAGGCGCGCAGGGTTTCCACGTCCAAGTCGTTGGACGGCTCATCGAGCATCAGCACGTTGCCGCCGGCAATCAAGGTCTTGGCCAGGTGCAAACGGCCACGCTCCCCACCGGAGAGCATGCCGACCTTCTTTTGCTGGTCGCCGCCATTGAAGTTGAAGCGACCGCAATAGGCACGGCTGGCCATTTGGAATTTACCGACGTTCAGGATGTCAAGCCCGCCCGACACGTCTTCCCACACCGTCTTGTCGTTGGACAGGTCATCACGGTGCTGGTCCACAAAGGCCATCTTGACGGTGGAGCCGATGACAACTTCCCCGGAGTCCGGCTTTTCCTTGCCAGCAATCAGCTTGAACAGCGTGGACTTACCAGCACCGTTGGGGCCGATGATGCCGACGATGGCACCCGCAGGGATGTTGAAGCTCAGGTTGTCGATCAAGACGCGGTCGCCAAAAGACTTGGTGACGTTCTTGAACTCGATCACCTGGCTGCCCAGGCGGTCAGCCACGGGGATGAAGATTTCGTTGGTTTCGTTGCGTTTTTGGTATTCGAAGTCGCTCAGTTCCTCAAAGCGGGCCAGACGGGCCTTGCTCTTGGCCTGACGCGCCTTGGGGTTCTGGCGCGACCATTCCAGTTCCTTCTTCAGGGCCTTGGCACGGGCTTCTTCGCCCTTTTGCTCGGCTTCCAGGCGAGCGCCCTTTTGGGTCAGCCAGTCGGAGTAGTTGCCCTTGTACGGAATGCCGGAGCCACGGTCCAGTTCCAAAATCCACTCGGCCGCGTTGTCCAGGAAGTAGCGATCGTGGGTGATGGCCACCACGGTGCCGGAGTAGCGCTGCAGGAACTGCTCCAGCCAGTCCACCGATTCGGCGTCCAAGTGGTTGGTAGGCTCGTCGAGCAGCAGCATGTCGGGCTTGGACAGCAGCAGGCGGCACAGCGCCACGCGGCGCTTTTCACCACCCGAGAGCACGCCGATGTTGGCATCCCACGGGGGCAGGCGCAGCGCGTCGGCAGCGATTTCCAGCTGGTGCTCGGAGTCGGTGCCAGCCGTGGCGATGATGGCTTCCAGCTCAGCTTGCTCGGCGGCCAGCGCGTCAAAGTCAGCGTCTTCGGCACCGTAGGCGGTGTAGACCTCTTCGAGGCGCGCCTTGGCGGCGAACACCTTCCCCATGCCCGCTTCCACGCTTTCACGCACGGTTTGGGTGGGGTCCAGCTGGGGTTCCTGAGGCAGATAGCCGATGTTCAGGCCAGCCATGGGGATGGCTTCGCCTTCGATTTCCTTGTCAATGCCTGCCATGATTTTCAGCAGGGTGGACTTGCCCGAGCCATTGGTCCCCAGCACGCCGATCTTGGCGCCTGGGAAGAAGCTCAGGGAGATGTCTTTCAAAATCTGCCGCTTGGGCGGCACGATCTTGCCGACGCGGTTCATGGAGAAAACATACTGAGCCATTACATGCCCCCCCACGAGCAAAGCGAGTGAAGGCCGCCAAAGGCGGGCAGTTGTTTCGATAAAACGTATTGGGCCATTACTTGTTCAACCTGCGAAAGTGGGCAGAAATTCTGCGTTCAAACCGAGATTATCGGGCCATGCGACAATATGTGGCGTAACGGGCTCCAGTTGCTCGTCACATCAGCAGTTTGCTGGGGACGAAGGAATCACTTTCCTGGCTCCCAATCTTGAACCTCATCTGCCTGAGACTGGCTCAGCAACCCCTCTTTGGTTGCGACGACAGGCCGATACCCAGCGCCCGGACGGGCGCAATCTACGACATGAAATTTGAAGAACTGAATCTGGCTCCTGCCATCCTGAAGGCGGTGCTCGAACAAGGCTACGAGACACCCACCCCTATTCAGGCCCAGGCGATTCCCTCCGTGCTCGCAGGCCATGACCTGCTGGCCGGAGCGCAGACGGGTACCGGCAAGACCGCAGCATTCACACTGCCAATGCTGCACCGCCTCAGCCAGGGCACAGCCCCCAAAAGCAAGTTCGGCGGCAAGGGCGTCCGCGCCCTGGTCCTGACCCCCACCCGTGAATTGGCGGCCCAGGTTGAAGAGTCGGTGCGCGACTACGGCAAATACCTGGACATCAACTCCACCGTCGTCTTCGGCGGCGTTGGCATGAATCCGCAAATCGACCGCATCAAGCGTGGTGTGGATGTGCTGGTTGCCACACCAGGCCGTTTGCTGGACTTGCAGCAGCAAGGCTTCCTGGACCTCTCTACTGTCGAAATTCTCGTTCTGGACGAAGCCGACCGCATGCTCGACATGGGTTTCATCCATGACGTCAAGAAAGTCCTGGCGCTGGTTCCCAAAGACAAGCAAAGTCTGCTGTTCTCTGCCACATTCAGCGATGAAATCCGCGAACTGGCCAACACGCTGCTCAAGAACCCACAAAGCATCCAGGTCACGCCCAGCAACACCACGGTGCAACGCATCACCCAGGTGATTCACCCCGTGGGCCGTGGCAAGAAGAAGCAAGTGCTGCTGCACATCATTCAGCAGCACAACTGGAGCCAAGTGCTGGTATTCACCCGCACCAAGTTTGGCGCCAACAACGTTGCCGAGTTTCTGACCAAAAACGGCGTTCAAGCCATGGCACTGCATGGCAACAAGAGCCAGAGTGCCCGTACACAGGCCCTGGCGGGCTTCAAGAGTGGTGATATCCGCGCCCTGGTGGCTACCGATATTGCTGCCCGCGGCATCGACATCGACGATCTGCCCCATGTCGTTAACTACGAAATCCCCAACGTCTCCGAAGACTATGTGCACCGCATCGGCCGTACGGGCCGTGCAGGCGCCACGGGCGAAGCCGTGAGCCTGGTCTGCATGGACGAAGAAGGCTTCATGATGGACATCGAGCGCTTCACCAAGCAGCAGATTCCAGTGCAAGTCATCGAGGGCTTTGGCCCAGATGCAGGTGAAAAGGCAGAGCCCATTGCCATGGGCCGCCAGACGATCTGGGGCGGCGCAGGCAAGCCCCCAAGCCGTGACGTGATGCAGGCCGCCGCCAAGGCCGCCCGCAGTGAAATGATGGAACGCATCCGCACCAACAAAGCTGGCCAAGGTGCAGGCAGCGGCAATGGCGGCGGTGAGCGCGGCCCCCGTCCTGCCGGTGGCGGCAACGGCGGCGGCCGTGGCGGCCGCGCCGGTGGTGGTGCCGCAGCGAATGGCGGCGGCAATGGCCCGCGTGGCGGCCGTGCCGGTGGTGGTGGCCAGGGCGGCGGCGCACGCGCTGGCGGCCAGGCCCCTGCACGCGGTCGCTCCGGCGGCGGCGGTTATGAAGGTGGTGGTGGCGGCAATCGCTATGACGACTCGCAACCCCCACGCGCCAATGCCCACCTAGGCACGCACTCGGGCCACAGCAACCCAGGCAACCGCCACTCGGGCCATTCGGCGGGCGGCCAGCCTGACCCGATGCGCACCAGCGTAGACAGCATGGGCGGCGGCGGTCGCCGTGGTGGTGGCTACCGCAGTGGTGGTGGCAATGGCGGCGGTGGATACGGCGGCGGTGGCGGCCGCAGCAACGGCCCTCGCGGGTCTGGCGGCCCTCGCGGCGGCTCGTTCAACCGCTAAATTCATCCACCCGCTGAGGGTTTGAGTGCCCGACCTCCCGCAAAGATGCCTGGGATGTCGGGCACAGTCACATCTGAGCACCAGAACTGCAGATGGCCCGCAAACTCATTGCGTCCTAGGCGCACTCACACCCGCAGTGAAGGCTGATGTAAACCTGCAGCCACACGCCAACACCTCCTACGGGCATCAACGGGTAACATCCGCAAGTTCCGTGACGCCCTCTTGCGACCTTTACAGCCCCACACCATGACTTTGCGCTCCGCACTCTTCAATGCCCTTGGCCCCCAGTCAATGCCTGAGAGCCCCGAGCCAAGCGGCGGGTGGCGGCTGCATGCACTCACCGTAACCATCATTTCAGCGGCTTTGCTGACGGCGTGCAGCAGCACACCATTGCCACCGTGGCCCAGTGCCGGGGGCAAACCCACGGCAACAGCCCCCGCACCGTTGCCACGCACCGCATTGGCCAAGCAGGTTCCACCCCCACTAGGTACCACCCCGAGAGCAATCGAAGCCACCGCGACGCCAGTCCTACCAACCCCAGCTTTGGTGGGCAGAAACGAAGAACCACTCACGCCACCTTACGGCACAGCGGTGGCAGCACGTTTTCCTGATCCTGGCATCCAATACAGCACCCCTGGGCTTGAGAAAGATCGCCGTTCATTCACCACCAATGCCGAGCTAGCGCAATGGTTGACAGGGCTTGCAGACATGCGATCCGGGGCCACCCCACCTCCCCAGTTGCTTCATCTGGGACTATCTCAACGTGGCACTCCAATCTTGGGCTTGCTGCTGACAAAAGCCAAAAACCCCAGCCCAGCTGCACTGGAAACAACAGGCCGCCCCACCGTGGTCATGCTGGGGCAACAGCACGGGGACGAACCGGCAGGCGCTGAAGCGCTCCTCATCATGGCCCGCGAGCTGGCCCCCAATGGACTGCTCGACTCGCTACTGGACAAGATCAACGTGATTGTGGTGCCGCGCGCCAATCCCGATGGAGCCGAAGCAGGAACGCGCAACACGGCCAACGGCGTCGACATGAACCGCGACCACCTGCTGCTGCAAACCCCCGAGGCCCAAGCGATTGCACGCCTGGTACGCGACTACCGCCCGTTGCTTGTCATTGATTCACACGAATACACCGTGGCAGGCCGGTTCAAGGAAAAGTTCAATGCCATCCAGAAATACGATGCTTTGTTGCAACATGCGACGACAGCCAACTACCCTGAGTTTCTGACCAAAGCCTCCCTGGAGTGGTACCACGCCCCCATGGTGGCAGCCCTGAAAGAGCAAGGCCTGAGCAGCGAGTGGTACTACACCACATCCACCGACCGCGAAGACAAAAGCATTTCCATGGGCGGCACACAGCCCGACACCGGCCGCAATGTGCACGGACTTAAAAATACGGTAAGCCTGCTGATCGAAACACGGGGCGTTGGTATTGGCAGGCTGCATGCGCAAAGGCGGGTACACACCCAGGTCACAGCCATCACCAGCGCATTGCGCAGCACGGCCGACAAAGTGGGTCCACTGGAGCAAGTGCGCTCATTTGTTGCACGAGACACCGCCGCGCAGGCTTGCCGCGACCAAGTCGTAACCGAAGCCGCCGCCACCCCCACCCAGCGTGACCTTGTTTTGCTGGACCCAACCACCGGAGAAGATCGCAACCTGCGGGTGGATTGGAATTCCTCACTGAGCCTGCGCAAACTGCAGACCCGGGCACGCCCATGTGGCTACTGGCTGGATGCCAATGCAACCTCTGCTGTAGAGCGGCTCAAGCTGATGGGCATGCAAGTGATGAAGGTTGCCGAAGCAGGCTCGCTCCTCGCTGAGAAGTACCAGGAAACTGCAAGAGAAATCGGGGAACGGCGCGACGTGCGCGGTGCCATTGCAGCCAGCGGTGACACCATCCGTATCAAGGTGGCACCTGTGCGCGCAGCCATCGACGTACCCACCGGCAGCTACTACATTCCGCTGAACCAACCTTTGGCACACATCGCGGTGGCGGCTTTAGAGCCTGATACCCAGAGCAGCTACTTTGCAAACCACTTGATCGGCGAGCTGGAGCACACAGCTCGCGTCATGACCACCCCCTCCCTGGTTTTTGAGGAAGCCGACTGATTCGGACACAAAAAGCACCTCACCTGCTGCAAGCTGAACGGTCTGGCAAGGACCAAACAGCACATCGGCCTAGCAGGCATTGGTCCGCATATTTGCGCCGACAGCTCCGTAGGACAGGTGTCTGCGGGTTATCATCGGACTCTCGGGTTAAGCAGTGCACATGCACAGCGCCTCAAAACCTATTGAGGCTATCCCATCCATCTGCCCGTAGCTCAACCGGATAGAGCAATTGCCTTCTAAGCAAGTGCAATCTGAATTTCTTGATTTTTTTATACCGAAAAAATCATTACAAATCAACAACTTACAGATTTAAGTTAAAGTTAAATTTGTCAAAATTTTGCAGCTTTTTGCACTTTCCGGAGAGATTTTTGTGAGATGAAACTGTTGCCAAGACAGTTGCGACAGGAATTCTGGCTGACACTGCTCCCGTTTAGAATCGACACACCAGCCAGTAGCTCATCCGGATAGAGCAACGTCCTTCTAAGACGTGGGTAGGGGGTTCGAGTCCCTCCTGGCTGGCCAATCAAACCTCTGCATGGACTCTTCCCTCATCCTCGCCGATCTGCGTGAACAGTTTGGAGCCCGAAAGGCCGTGCTTTACGCCGAGGAGTTGGCCATAGCGCTGCACCGGACCACCAGTGCTATCTACACCCTGAAATCACGCGGCACCTTGCCGGTGCCCTGCTTCAAAGTGGGCGGACGTTTGGCCGTGTCGATCTATGACGTGGCGGATTGGCTCGCGGGAAACACGCCAAAAACAGCGCGCTCGAAGCCGCAGAAGCAGGCGGAAGTCTCAGTTCCTGAGCCGAAGAGACCCAAGGCGAACATGGGCGACTTTCTGATGCAGGTACGTGCCCAGCGGAAGTTTCTCGCCGAACTTGAAGTGGCTATTCAGCACCAACTGGAACAGGCAGGCGCCAGCCCAGTCCACACAGTTAGCCTGGCCGTTTTTGACGACCAGCCAGACCTGTTTTTCGTCGAATCCAACGGGCTCGTTCTGGCTTATGCACGCGATGAGGACGCTGAGCCACCAGATGACGGGGTGGACTTGGAATGGCTAACGTGGACTGCCGCCCTGGCAAGGCCATGGCAAAACGAGAATGCCCGTATTGGGTGGTTACACCGTGCAGAGACTTTTGCAGCGGGAACCGCCGCCCTTGTAGACGCAGAGCGCGAGGCGATCCTTCGACGCATCTAGTCGGGGATCAGACCGTCAACGGAAATAGTTTCCGGCACTTCGAGTGCCGCATATCCCCCGTCCAGAAAGCGGCACACCTGCACCGCTACCAGTTCAGGGAGTAGTCCATCGTCGATCAGAGCGGGTAACTCACGAAAAGCCGACGTAGCCTTGCTCACGATGTTCGGGTACCTGGCATACAGCAATACACCTTGTGCTGTCGCAAAAGCCTCCAAACACCGTTGTTCCGTTGCTGGCCCCAGCAACAGGAAGTCGGCACGCGCACGGGGGGAAAGAGACATGGGGAAGGGCCGCTCGGACAACAACCACGGATGGTACCTGCACTCCGCGTTTGTGCCGCCCCCTGCTGCCTGAACGCAGGCAGCCCTGCCCCATTCACTTGCTCAAACGCCCACCCATTTGCTAGGTTGGTGGCTCACTCACTTCAAGGAGCCACATGAAACCATCCCAACCCAGCACAGCCGCCCATACGCGCAATCGCCCCATCGACCAGAAGCGCCTAGCAAAAAGAACCATGCGCTATGCCGTGGACTACATGGATCACGCGCCCGTTTGGCAAGCGCCCATCTTCGCGCGAGGTCTGTTCAGGCCCACACAAAACGGGGCCCCGGCCCAGCCATTGGAAGTGCACTTCACCTCCAAGATTCAGGGCTCCCAGATGCACTACGTGGCGCGCAGCCCCCAAGCGCTCAACATGACCGACCAAGCCGTGTACTTTCACCTGTGCCAGCTCATGGCACAGAGCAAGCACCTTTTAGCGCCCGGCCATGAGAACTATGCAGCCTTCAAGAAAGCGCTGGGGCTGAGCGGCATGTGGGCAAACTCCCCGCTGCCGGTGGTTCGCGTCAAGCCCGCAGACCTCGCCGCAGGCACTGGCCTAACCCGCACCGGCACCAACGCCAAGGCCATGCTGGCTTCCCTTGCCCGACTATCGTGCACCACCCTTCAACGCCAGACGTTCGAGGCAGGAGCCGTGGCAGATGAAGGCCACAGCAGGTTCCTGGGTTTACTGTGCTTTGACACCGACGTATGGGTCGTGCTGAACCTCGAATCCGGGCTACACGCCCACCAACACAAGGGCGTGGCCTGGGTCAACATGCGCGAGCACCGCAGCCTGGCCAGCAAGCCCGCCAAGCGCCTGCATTCCTGGATGACGGCATGGGCCTCACCGTGGGAGCGCAAGATGGTGGCGCTCGACAAACTCTTGGTCAGCGTATGGGGCGAGCCGCCCGCAACGCCCGCCATCCGCAAGGACAGGATGCGCACGCTGCGCAAGGCCATTCAGGAGGTCGGCCAACTGGCGGGCTGGTCTTGCACATTGAGTGAGGACGGGCGGCACCTGTTAGTGCGCAAGCCCCTGTTTGCCGGAACTGCCGCGCAGGCCGAGCACTCGACGCCCTCACCAGCCGCAACGGAGGATATGACTGCTGCTGTGCCTGCCGCTGCCACGCCCACCAAAGCCGCTGCAATGCCCACCGAAACTGCTGCAACGGCCACCCCGGTCGCTGCCACGCCCACCGCCGATACGCTGGAAGCCGCGCCCAGCTTGGATTCTGATGAGCTTGTGTTCTCTCTCTAAGACCACCAAGGAGAGAATAAGACGAACCATGGTGGTGTGGGGCGAAGCCCCGTCGCTACGATGAGCGCCGAGGCATCGCCCATTGGATGAGACGCTGCATCTTGGGGGATAAAACGTTACTAGCCAAGGATAGAGGGTGATATCAATTTGATGCCATGCTACGGCCATGGGCGTGGAGATCCCCTCGTTCTGCGCTCTGCCACCTGACATCCGGCAGCAGCCACATGAAAACTAGCTGGCATGAAAATCGCTTGACGTTCGGGGCGCGAAAAGCTACATTAGCTGCATGAGTTTTTCGCTCTCCATCTACACCTCACATCTCCCTCGCCAGACTACGTCTGCGCGCATACGGCCGCTCTAAGCGGCAAACCTCACCCAGTTTCGCCGCTTCATCCCGCTTGCAAACGCAAGCGGAGGGTTCAACCCTTTTGGAGCACATTCATGCGAACTTCTTCTCTGGCCAATCGCGGCCAAAATCGTGTCGTTTCGACACAAAAAACCCCCTCCTGCGCTGGCCAATCCGTTGCAGCGGTAGACGCTGATAAGACGCACACTGCGTTGACTATCGACCCCTGCTGCGAGGCGTTCCCGCCGATGCAGCACGACGAATTCTTGGGGCTCAAAGCCAGCATCCAACGAAACGGTCAACAAGAGCCCATCATCGTATGGAACGACCGCATTGTGGATGGCCGCCACCGGCTCAAAGCCTGCCAAGAGCTCGGCCTTGAACCAATGATCAAGCGATTGAGCTGCGACTACGCGCAGGCGGTCAGCGCGACCTTCGCCGCGAACATCAATCGCCGCCAACTACGACATGGTCAGCTGGCTCTGCTGGCCGCGCAACTCGCAACCCGCAAGCCGGGCCAGACCAAAGCAGCCAAGCATGTTGGTGCCGTTCTTTCCCAACCAGAAGCTGCGGCCTTGTTTGGAGCAACGCGAGATGCCGTCCAGAAGGCTTGCCTTCTGATCCGTGGCAATAACACCGCTCTGCTGGACAGTGTTCACAACGGCACCATGAAGCTCAATGTGGCCTATGAAATTTATAAGAACGGTAAAACTGGCTTGCGAGCGAAAACGACAGAAAAAGAACGCGAAGCGCTGCAAGTAGTTGCTGGCTTGAAGGAACGGCTGGGCGAGGAATCTCGCAACTTGCGATTGATCAAACAAGCGGCCACCAGCGCCAAAAACTTGGCGCTGCCTACCGGTGCACGCCATTCCATCGTTTTGGCCGATCCTCCCTGGGACTACGGCATGGCGGCTGACCGATCACACAGCAGAGTCCTTCCGCACAATCATTATCCGACGATGACCGTTGCGGCTATCTGCGACATGGAGGTCGAGGAGATCGCGGCGGACGATGCCATGCTTTTCATGTGGTGCCCGGCCTCTTTGCTGCCCGACGGCCTCAAAGTCATGGCAGCCTGGGGGTTCGACTACTCCTCGAACTGGGTCTGGCACAAAAGCGGCGGCAGACTCAACTGCGGTGGCGGCACGGCGGCCATCCATCACGAACTGCTTTTAGTCGGCAAGCGTGGCGCTGGCCTGACCATCGTGGGCAAAAAGGCGAGGGAATCATCCGTTTTCAGCGCGTCGGTAAAAGGCCACAGCGCCAAACCCGCCGTGGTGCACGAGCGGTTGGAAAAGCTGTATCCCAAGGTTAGTCGCATCGAGCTTTTTAGCCGAGCGCAGCGAACGGGCTGGACCATGTTCGGCAATCAAGTAGGTGAGACGGTTGCAGAAAGGAAGGTGGCTTGATATGGCCTTTACCCATACTGACATCACGCGCCCCTCCGATATCGACCGAGAACTAAAACTGCCGCCTGCGGTACGCTACTTTGAAGCAGAACCTGTCAGGACCACGGCTACCCTTGCTGAATATCGCGATGAGGCTGGTCGATTGCACAACGAACATGGCTTTGCCGTGGCTCTTGACGACGGGACAGAGGAGTGGTGGCGACATGGCCATGCCCATAGCGTTGACGATTGGCCTGCCATTTCTTTGGGCAATTCCAGCGAACTTGACGTATTTGTTCCTTCGGGACTGCAAGGCGGCACCATTTGTGACCGGTTGGACTTCGGATCAGGGGCACTCGTGTGGTGTGAAGACGGTCTAATCCATCGCATTGGAGATCCAGCAGTACAGCTGTGCCCAGGAATCTTCAACTACTGCGAATACTGGCACATGGGCCGGAGACATCGAGCCGATGGACCAGCGCTCATCGACTGCTTCGAGAAGTGGTACTACCACGGCCTTCTCCATCGGTGCGATGGTCCCGCCGTAGTAAATACCAGCAGAAACCACACTGGGGTATGGGTCTGGTACGGAGAGGTTTTCTGTGATGGCGCCGAATTGGGCGAGGAAGACTTTCCGTTTCACGAGCCACCGCCCGCGTTCTACATGACCGCGCTGTTGAGCATGATGACTACGCCAGTGCTCCACGCGAAATCTATCGACGTCATCGTTGCGCGGATTGCGTTGCTGATGCCAGACTTCCCAGCCCTCTGGTTTGGGAGAGAAGGCTGCGAGTGGCACGAAATCCGCCGAGCAATCGCAATTTGTTTAGAGGAGCACACGACGGGAGTAGGCCCGAAAGCAAAGCGAAAACGAAAAGCCAAAATCGATGTCATTTCTCTGCCTGAATTTTTTCTGGACGAGGACTAGCCATCCAGTTGACTCAACTGCTTTCTGCCTCTGCTACGTCCCATCGCCCATAACTAGCTCAAAAAGGGCAGCCATTCCCGCCAGACCGGAACATGCCCATCCGGGCACAACCACGGCCCTGGCGGGCGCACCTCCCCTTTGCCGCATGGCTTATCCCAAAACCTAGCCAACACAGATCGTGATGGCTTGGAGCTAAGTCCGGTCGCAATTGCCTGGGTTCGGGCATCCCCTCCTTCGCTAAGATGTAACCAAGGAGCGGCGGGAAATTGGCATGAAACTCATCGACAACATCAACGAACTGCTGGGCGACGACATCAAGCAGTCGGTTCAGCCAGGCGCACGCCTCAAAATCGCGGCCTCCTGCTTCTCCATCTATGCCTACGAGGCCTTGAAGCGCGAGTTGGAATCGGTGGAATCCTTCGAGTTCATCTTCACCTCGCCGTCGTTCATGCCCGACGAGGCAACGGACGCGGCCAAGAAAGAGCGGCGGGAGTTCCACATCCCCAAGCCACCATCGGACACCAAAACCGAGCGCAGTTTTTATGGCACCGAGTTCGAGGTGCAGCTCAAAAACAAGCTGACCCAGCGCGCCATTGCCCGTGAATGCGCCGACTGGATGCGGCGTAAGGCCAAGTTCCGCACCAACAGCGGCAACGCGCCCATGCAGCAGTTTGCTGCGGTACAAACCGCCAGCGCGACGGGAGACATTCCCAATGCCGTTTACATGCCCTTGCATGGCTTTACTGCCGTTGATTTGGGCTACCAGCCTGGCAACGCCGTATCGAACATCGTCAACAAGTTCGACGAGCACGCCAACACGGGCGTATTCCTGAGCTTGTTCGACCAGATTTGGGCCGATCCCGCCAAGCTGAGCGACGTAACCAGCTTGGTGTGCGAGCACATCGCGTCGGTGTACCAAGAGAACTCGCCCGAGCGCATCTACTTCCTGATGCTTTACAACATCTTCAACGAGTTTCTGGAAGACCTCAACGAAGACGTGCTGCCCAACGACCGCACGGGCTACCTCGACACGCTGGTGTGGCAAAAGCTCTTTAACTTCCAGCGCGACGCCGCCACCGGCATCATCAACAAGCTCGAAACCTACAACGGGTGCATCCTGGCCGACAGCGTGGGACTGGGCAAGACCTTCACGGCGCTGGCCGTCATCAAGTATTACGAGCTGCGCAATCGGTCCGTGCTGGTGCTGTGCCCGAAGAAGCTGGCCGACAACTGGTTGACCTACAACCGCAATCTCAAAACCAACATCTTCGCCAAGGACCGGTTCAACTACGAGGTGCTGTGCCATACCGACTTGCAGCGCACCAGTGGTGAATCCTTTGGCACCCCACTGAACCGGGTGAATTGGGGCAATTACGACTTGGTGGTCATCGACGAGTCGCACAACTTCCGCAACAACGACGCCTACAAGGACAAGGAGACACGCTACCAAAAGCTGATGGACTCCGTCATCAGGCAAGGCGTGAAGACCAAGGTGCTGATGCTTTCGGCCACCCCCGTCAACAACCGCTTCAACGACTTGCGCAACCAGCTGGCGCTGGCCTATGAGGGCAACTCCCTTCAACTTGGCGACAAGCTGCACACAGAGAAAGACGTTGAAGAGATTTTTCGCAGGGCGCAGGCTGCGTTCAACAACTGGACCAAACTGCCACCGGAAGAGCGCACTGCCAATGCCATATTGGGGGCCTTGGACTTCGACTTTTTCGAGCTGCTGGACAGCGTAACGATTGCCCGATCCCGCAAGCACATCGAGACGTTCTACGACACCAAGGACATCGGCACCTTCCCCGAACGCCTCAAACCTCTGTCGTTCCACTGTCCGCTGACGCTGCGCACGGATGTCATTGGCTTCAACGACATCTTCAACCAGCTCTCGCTCTTGAAGCTGGCCGTGTATGCGCCTGTGGGCTACATCCTGCCTAGCCGCATCAAGAAGTACGAGGACATGTACGACACCGAGGTGGCCAGTGGCGGCGGCAAGCTCAAACAGGCCGACCGCGAAAAGAGCTTGCAGGCACTGATGACCGTCAACCTGCTCAAACGCCTTGAAAGTTCAGTCGCCTCCTTCCGGCTCACCTTGCAAAGCCTGCAAAGCAATCACCAGAAAGCGCTGGCCCAGATCGCTGCATTCAAGCAAACGGGCCGCGCCAGGCCGTTCACCGACCAGGCATCGGCTTTTGAGGATGCAGATTTCGACGAGGAAGAACTGCCCGAGTTTGACGACACGGGCGAGAGCAGCACGGGCGGCAAGGTCAAAATTGACCTTGCCGACATGGACCTGCCATCGTGGGAATACGACCTGAGCGCCGACCTGGCCGTGATTGATGGCCTGCTGGCCGAAATGGACAAAATCACCCCGGCTGACGACGCCAAGCTCCAACACCTCAAAGCCCAGATCGAGCACAAGCTGGCCAACCCCATCAATCCGGGCAACCGCAAGCTGCTGATATTTACCGCGTTTGCAGATACCGCCAACTACCTTTACGACAACCTGGCGGCAGGCCTGTTCCAGGCCCACGGAATTCACGTTGGCAAGGTTACGGGCACCACAGAGCCCAAAACCACACTGCGGCTGACCGCGAACCCGCGCCAAGGCATCGACTTCCAGACCATGCTCACACTCTTTGCGCCCCGCGCCAAAGAGAAGGCACTGACCCTGCCCCACGAGCCCGGCGAGATTGATGTGTTGATCGCCACGGACTGCATCTCCGAAGGCCAGAACTTGCAGGACTGCGACACCGTAATCAACTACGACATCCACTGGAACCCCGTGCGCATCATCCAGCGCTTCGGCCGGGTGGACCGCATCGGTTCGCCCAACGCGCGCATCCAGTTGGTCAACTACTGGCCCGACATCAGCCTGGACGAATACATCCGCCTCAAAGAGCGGGTGGAAAGCCGCATGATGATTGCCGACGTTACGGCCACAGGCGATGACAACGTGCTGTCTGCACAGTCCAACGACGTGGCCTACCGCAAGGAGCAATTGCGACGTTTGCAAGAAGAAGTCATCGAGATGGAAGACCTCAAAACAGGGGTGTCCATTACCGACCTCGGGCTCAACGACTTCCGCATGGACCTGTTGAACTACGTCAAAGCCCACGGCGACCTGTCCCGCCTGCCCAATGGCCTGCACGCCGTGGTGCCCGCCGATGCAGAAAAAGGCTTGCACCCCGGCGTGATTTTCACGCTGCGCAACCGGCTGCTCAGTGGGACGTCTGGGGCGGTGGTACGGCAGAAGAACCGCCTGCACCCCTACTACTTGGTGTACATCGGCATGGACGGCACCATCATTGCCGACCACACCGAGGTCAAGACCCTGCTGGACCTGGCCCGCAACGCCTGCAAAGGCCGTGGGGAGCCAGTGCCCACCGCCTTTGAGCCCTTCAATACGGCCACCAGAGATGGCCGCGACATGACGGTGTATTCATCCCTGCTGGACCAAGCCATTCACTCCATGATCAAGCGCCAGCAAGAGCAGGACGTGGACAGCCTGTTCTCGCCGGGCAAGACCAGTGCCTTGGTGCACGACGTGGCAGGGCTGGAAGACTTCGAGCTGGTCAGCTTCCTGGTGGTGCAGCCTGCATGACCCATCCAGCGACTTCGCCAACGACTGCCCATGCCCTGTTCGTCTGGCCTGCAAAAGCCGCAGTGTCCCGCCCTGTGGCAAAAGCCAAAATCTATGCCCATGCCAAGCCCAGCGCCGCATTGCGCGCGCTGTTTGTGGAGCAGATCGAGAGCATCACCTGGGCGTACAAGTTGGCCCCGGAGAGCATCAACCTGCCCGCCAAACCAGAAGTGCCTGAAATCGAAGTGTTTGAAATCGCCTTGAAGCTGCCGGATGTCAGTCATTCGGTACTTCGGTGCATCGACAAGGCCATTCCGTTCCCCATCCTGTTTGTTCTGCGGCAAGATGGCAAAAGCCGACCCATCGCCGCCTACAAGCGCCCCAGTAATGCCGCCAGCGACCAGTGGGTGTTGGGCGACTACCATGCCGCGCCGTGGCAGCCGGACAACTTGCCGCGCCACGGCTTACCCTTTGCGTTGGATTTGCAAGGCCTGTACGAGCAGCTTCTGCGGCAGCACCTGGCGGTGCCCGCTCGGGCTGGCGAGACTTTGCGCGACCAGCTGGATCGGCTAACGCAGCTTCAAGCCAAGCAGGCCGCAGCGGCCAAGCTGGAAACCCAGCTGGCCCAAGAAAAGCAGTTCAACCGCAAGGTCGAAATCAACGCCCAGTTGCGTACCATTCGCAGCGAGCTTCAAGCACTGGCCTTGTGAACCGGGCCACTACAATTGCTATATATTTTATAGCTTATAGCGCTTACTGAATAAGCGCTAGATGCCAATTTGACCATGAATAAACTAAAAATGCACAGCCCCGACCTGACGCAGGCCAACATCGACAAGCTGGTGGAGCTGTTCCCTAACTGCTTAACCGAAACGCGTGGCGCCGATGGTGAGGTCAAGCGCAGCATCGACTTTGACCTGTTGCGCCAAGAGCTGTCCACGTCCATCGTGGAAGGCCCGCAAGAACGCTACCAGCTCAACTGGCCCGGCAAGCGGGAGGCGCTGCTAACCGCCAATGCGCCCATTGCCAAGACGCTGCGTCCCTGCCGCGAAGAAAGTGTGGACTTCGACACCACGCAGAATCTGTTCATCGAGGGGGACAACCTTGACGCGCTGAAACTGCTGCAAGAGACCTACCTGAACAAGGTCAAGCTCATCTACATTGATCCGCCCTACAACACCGGCCGCGACTTCATCTATGACGATGACTTTTCGGATGATGCAGAAAGCTACCTCATCCAGTCGAACCAAGCCGATGCGTCGGGTGCGCGGCTGGTAGCCAACACCGACGCCAACGGGCGCTTCCACTCCGATTGGCTGAGCATGATCTACGCCCGCCTGAAACTCGCCCGCAATCTGCTGCGGGATGACGGCGTGATATTCATTTCGATAGACGACAACGAAGTGGACAACCTGCGTAAGGTGTGCAGTGAGGTCTTTGGGGAAGAGAACTTCGTCGCGCAGATCATCTGGCAGAAGGTCTTTTCACCGAAAAATTCGGCAAGGTGGTTTTCCGAAGATCATGACTATGTGCTTGTGTACGCAAAGCAGGGAGCTGACTGGACACCAACAGCACTCCCTAAAACGGATGAGATGCTTGCACGATACAAGAATTTAGACAATGACCCACGCGGGGTTTGGCAGTCAGACAATTTGACGGCACGCAATCGTTACGACGCAGGACTGTATTCGGTTACCTGCCCGTCAGGGCGTGTAATCGATGGCCCTCCCAAAGGAAGCTACTGGCGATTCAGCGAAGAGAGCTTCACGAGACTTAACCAAGAAAATCGCATTTGGTGGGGCGAAGAAGGCAACAACATGCCCCGCCTGAAACGCTTCTTATCGGAAGTCCAGCAAGGGCGAACGCCGCAGACACTCTGGTTCTACAAAGAAGTGGGCCACACGCAGGATGCCAAGAAGACGCTACTCAAATACGTGCCTTTTCAGGAAACAGAGAACGTCCTGAATTCCGTGAAGCCGGTCGAGCTTCTGCAACGCATCTTGCAACTGGCTGGCAAGCCGGATGACCACAGCATCATTCTGGATTTTTTCAGCGGCAGCGCATCAACCGCCCACGCCGTGCTGAAACAGAACTTCGAGGATGGCGGCAACCGGCGTTTCATCGGTGTTCAGATTGCGGAGCCTTTGCCGAAGCCGGAGCCACGGCTCGGTTCCATCTTTGAGATGGGTCTCACACGTGTGCGCAATTACGGAGCGGAGGTGCGCGGGCAGATCGATGGAGCGAAAGCGGATGTTGGCTTCCGCGTTCTCAAAATCGACAGCTCCAATATGAAGGAGGTGTTCTACACCCCTGATGCGGTGACCCAAGACCTGCTGTCCGATCAGGTCAACAACATCCGCGAAGACCGCACGGCCGAAGACCTGTTGTTCCAGGTGTTGCTGGACTGGGGCGTTGACTTGGCGCTGCCCATCACAAAGGAGACCCTTGCGGGCAAGGCGGTGTACTTTGTGGATGGCAATGCATTAGCCGCCTGCTTTGAAGAGGGTGTCAGCGAAGATTTCGTCAAGTTGCTGGCCAAGCGCGAGCCGCTGCGCGTGGTGTTCCGCGATGCGGGTTTTGCCAGCGACAGCGTGAAGATTAACGTGGAGCAAATCTTCAAGCTGATGTCGCCTAGCACCGAAGTCAAGTGCATTTGATGGGGCGGCACACAATGGGTTTGGAACCTTTGGGCACTGATTTTTCTGCCTTGGTGCAGGCGCTCAGCGCCACACACCAGCAGTTGCAAGCGCAGGCCGCGCGGTCGGTGGACACGGCCTTGGTGCTGCGCAACTGGCTGTTTGGCTGGCACTTGGTGGAGTTTGAGAATGCGTCGGCCCGGCGGCAAGAGGTGTACGGCAAGAACCTTGTGGACAAGCTGTCAGCGGCGCTGAGCAGCCAGGGCATCAAAGGGGTCTCGCCGACCAATTTGCGCTTGTGCCGCAGCTTCTACGAGTCGTTCCAGAAGATTCAACAGACGCCGTCTGTTGAATCTTCCGCCACAGCCCCCCAGCCCCCCGACCTGAACGCGTTGAAAGCCCAACTGGGCTTGGGCTGGTCGCACTATGTGGTGCTGCTGTCGGTGAGCAATGTACAGGCCCGCAGCTTCTACGAGGTGGAAGCGCAGCAGGCAAGTTGGGGCGTGCGTGAGCTGAAACGCCAGATTGCCAGCGGATTGTTCGAGCGCCTGGCGTTGAGCCGTAGCAAGAATGAAGTGATGGCCCTGGCGCAGGTGGGGCAAGTGCTGGCCAAACCTGCGGATGTGATCAAGAACCCCTATGTGTTGGAGTTTCTGGATTTGCCAGAGCACCCCACCTACTCAGAGCACCAGTTGGAACTGGCCATCATCGACAAGTTGGAGCACTTCTTGTTAGAACTGGGCAAGGGCTTCTTGTTTGAGGCACGGCAAAAGCGGTTCACGTTTGACGACAACCACTTCTACGTGGACTTGGTGTTCTACAACCGCCTGCTGCGGTGCTACGTGGTGATCGACCTGAAAATCGGCCAGCTGACGCACCAGGACCTGGGCCAGATGCAGATGTACGTGAACTACTTTGACCGGCACGTCAAAACCGCCGACGAAGCGCCCACGGTGGGCATCTTGCTGTGCTACGACAAGAACGACGCACTGGTGGAACTCACCCTGCCCCAGAACAGCAACATCTACGCCGCGCAGTACCAGCTGTATCTGCCTAGCAAGGAAGAGTTGCGTCAAAAAATTCAAGAAGCCGAAAAGGCATGGGAGGCGGCGCAATGAAGCTCAAATTCAAGAAACAGGCCTACCAAACCAATGCTGTGGAGGCCGTGGCGGATTGCTTTGCCGGGCAGCCCAAGCGCGAAGGGATGAACTACCGCATTGACCCAGGCCGTGTGGTTGACGCCAGCGGCCAGACGACTGCGTCATTGGAGTCATCAGGGTTCAAAAATGCGGATCTGGCCCTGACCCCCGGCCAGGTGCTGGAAAACATCCACGCGGTTCAGCGCAGGCAAAACCTGCCGCAGTCTGCCGCCTTGGTCAAAACCAAGGTGTGCGACATCAATCTGGATGTGGAGATGGAGACCGGCACGGGCAAGACGTATTGCTACGTCAAGACCATGTTCGAGCTGAACGCCCGGTATGGGTGGAGCAAGTTCATTGTGGTGGTGCCCAGCATTGCCATTCGCGAAGGCGTGTTCAAGTCGCTGGAAATCACAGCGGAGCACTTCCAGGACGACTACAAGAAGCGCGCCCGATTTTTCATTTACAACTCCAAGCAGCTGCACAACCTGGAAAGTTTTGCGAGCGATGCGGGCATCAATGTCATGGTCATCAACGTGCAAGCATTCAATGCCACGGGCAAGGACGCGCGCCGAATTTATGAGGAGCTGGATGACTTCCAGTCCCGCAGGCCCATTGATGTGATCAGTGCCAACCGCCCCATCCTGTTCCTGGATGAGCCGCAGAAGATGGAAGGCGGCAAGACGCTGGACTCGCTGGCCAACTTCAAGCCGCTGGCGGTGCTGCGGTATTCGGCCACGCACAAGACAACGCACAACAAGATCCACCGGCTGGATGCGCTGGATGCCTACAACCAGAAGCTGGTCAAGAAGATTGCGGTGCGCGGCATATCGGTCAAGGGCCTGACCGGCACCAATGCCTACCTGTATTTGGAGTCGATTGAGGTCTCAACCAGCGCCCCAGTAGCGCGGGTGGAGTTGGAGATCAAGCAGAACAACGGCATCAAGCGGGTGTTGCGCAAGCTGGCCCGCAACGACAACCTGTTCGACCTGTCGGGCGGCTTGGAGCAGTACAGGGGCTTCGTGGTGGCCGACATCAATGCGTTGACCAACACCGTGAGCTTTACCAATGGCCACGAGCTGATAGCAGGCGAAGCCACGGGCGATGTCAGCGAATCCGCGTTGCGCCGCATCCAGATCCGCGAGGCCGTCAAAGCCCACTTCGAGAAAGAGCAGGCCTTGTTTTCGCAGGGCATCAAGGTGCTCTCTCTGTTCTTCATTGACGCGGTCAGCAAGTACCGCAGCTATGACGAGGCGGGCGAGCGCAATGGCGAGTACGCCCAGATGTTTGAGGAAGAGTACAACCTGCAATTGACCGAGGTGATGACGCTGGAAGAGACGCCCTACAACCGGTATCTCAAAGGCATTGCCACCGCGCGCACGCATGAAGGCTACTTCTCCATCGACAAGAAGAGCAAGCGCATGGTGGACCCCGAGACAGGCAAGAAGTCCACGGAAACCGACGACGTGGATGCGTATGACCTGATTTTGCGCAAGAAGGAGCAGTTGCTCAAATTTGAAGAGCCGGTGCGCTTCATCTTCTCCCACTCTGCCCTGCGCGAAGGTTGGGACAACCCCAACGTGTTTGTGATCTGTACGTTGAAGCACAGCGACAACACCATCAGCCGTCGGCAAGAGGTGGGGCGCGGATTGCGCCTGTCTGTCAATCAGCATGGCGACCGCATGGACGCACCCGCAACGGTGCACCAGATCAACGTGCTGACGGTGGTGGCCAGCGAGAGCTACAAGGACTTCGTAACCGCCTTGCAGCGGGACATGAGCGAAGGCTTGTCGGAGCGGCCACGAGTGGCCGACGAGTCTTACTTCACCGGCAAAGTGCTCAAAACCAGCGCTGGCGATGTAGAGGTAACCCCGCAACTGGCCAAGCAGATATACAAGTACCTGCTTAAAAACGACTACACCGACGACAAGGACCGAATCGCGGATGCTTACCATGAGGCCAAGAAAGAAGGGACGCTTGCCGCGTTGCCGCCCGACTTGGCGGCCCATGCCGAAGCTGTCTTTGCGCTGATCGACACCGTGTTCAGCGATACAAAGCTGCCATTACCGGAGGACGACCGCAAGGCCAAGACCAATCCGCTGAACGGTAATTTTGAGAAAGCCGAGTTCAAGGCGCTGTGGAGTCGCATCAACCGCAAGGCGGCGTACACGGTGGACTTCGAGACGCCAGAGCTGGTGGCCAAGTGCGTGAAGGCCTTGGAGGCCGAACTCAAAGTGAGCCCCATGCAGTACACCGTGGTGGCCGGGGAGCAGGCCGACACCGCAACCTACGACGGCGTTCGCCAGGGCGAGTCCTTCAAGGTAACCGAGTCCACGACGGACTACCACCGTGCATCAGCCCATTCCGCCGTCAAGTACGACCTGATTGGCCGCCTGGCCGAAGAGACGCAACTGACACGTGCCACGGTCGCCAGCATCTTGCAGGGCATCAACAAGGCCGTGTTCAGCCAATACCGCACCAACCCCGAAGACTTCATGCGCAAGGCCGCGCGCCTGATGAACGAGCAGAAGGCAACGGTAGTCGTGGAGCACATCGCCTACGACCCCACAGGTGAAACGCACACCATGGAAATCTTCACGCAGGACAAGCCCAAGGAAGATTTCAGTAAGGCGGTGAAGGCCAACCACCACATCTACGACTACGTTTTCACGGACTCCAAGAACGAGCGCGAATTTGTGCGCGAGCTGGATGCCAGCACCGAAGTCGTGGTGTATGCCAAGCTGCCGCGTGGGTTCTTCATCCCAACGCCGGTTGGCAACTACAACCCCGACTGGGCCATTGCCTTCCAGGAGGGCAAGGTCAAACACGTCTACTTTGTCGCAGAAACCAAGGGATCGATGTCCAGCATGGACTTGCGAAAAATCGAGGAGAGCAAGATCGAGTGCGCCCGCAAGTTCTTCGCCAAGATCACGTCAGACCAGGTCAAGTACGAAGTGGTGGATGGCTATGGGAAGTTAATGGAGCTGGTGGCGTAGCCGCGCATCGACCGACCGGACTCGACATCGATGCCGGGACGTCGTCATTTGCACGCCGTAATGCCGTCCTAGCAACGCTCATCGGTGATTGCGCGTCGATGGGATAGCCCGCCCCTGCTGACTCAGTGGTGAACATTGTTGATAGCACGTTGTCTGGCTGATGTTTTGCCGACATTTCGCCGACCCGTGCTGTCGCGCGGTGCTGTCATCGAATGCTTTGGGTTGAGCTGCCGGGCATCAGGCACCTCCGGCACGACCGCCCCCCCCCAATTGGTTGCGCTTTTGGCCATGTCCTGTACGTTGATTGCATGGGACTCCCAAGACACCAGATTCACTATCCAGTTCCTGGATACCAAGCGCACTTAGAAGTTGCCCCTGTCGGGTCAACTTCTGTTGTGGGCTTCGCCCCGTGCTGTCCTGCGTCCCCACGGCTCCCGCGTGCCGTCCGAGGGCGGACTGCATGTGTCAATTTGCCCGCATTGGCCGGGGTCGGCCAAGTGGGTGCGCGAGCAGCGCAGGTTGATACCCATGGCGATTTTCCACCTCACGGCCAAATGGCACACCCGTAAGAAGAACAAAAAACTGCGAGCACTGCGTGCATACGCTTATCGCGCAGGGGCCAGGGTCTTCGACCCGTTGAACAACCGGGTCTACAACTCAACCAAGAAAACGGAAGTGGTTCATTCGGAGACGGTAGCACCACCCAACGCACCCGCTTGGATGCGCGATCCGTTAGCGCTCTGGGGGAACATTGAACGGAGAGAAACCCGCAAGGATGCCGTCTTGTTTGCTGAGTGGGAGGGTGCCGTCCCAAACCAGCTGGACCTTGATGCCTGCATCGCTATCGCTTCCGCGTTCGTCAACGATTTGGTGGGCGAGGGCATGGTCGTAACTTGGGCCTTGCACGACAAACCTGGCAACAGGCACTTCCACGCCATGGCCACCACGCGCAACATCGAGGGGGACCAATTCGGGGCCAAAAACAACCGCTGGCGGCAGCGCGCCTTGCTCTACAAAACGCGCGAGTGCTTAGCCGAGCACATCAACACCGCGTTAGAAAAAGCTGGGCTGCCTCAGCGCGTAACGCACAAGTCGTATGCCGATCTAGGGATAGACAGAGAGCCCACGAAGCATGTTGGGCCCGAGCATTCAGGCAACCACGACTCACCCTACCAAGCCAAACGCGAAGACCGCCTGCGCAACAACCGTCGCATCAAAACCGTCTACCAACAACGCAGCAAGCGTCGGCGTGCGGAAGCGCACAAGGGCCTGGTGGCCGGTGTGCAGGCGGGAAAGCTGATGACGGCATTGCACGATCAGTTTGGAGAATCACGCCAAGCCGCCGCTCCACCGGTCCCACCGTCAACATCGGTCGAAGAGCTGGCGGCATATAACGACCTGCATACGGAGCTGCCGGGTGCCGACGAAATATTCTTGGCAATGGGACGGGTTCGCGCAGGATTGGGACGGCAGTGGAACTGGCTCACACTCGCTGCCCAATACAAGCGCTTGGATAAAAAATCCGGCGGCGATGTGCTCGACGCGCTGTTGGTCAAAGAATTGATCTGGGTAGCCAGCCGGTCGCCTGAGCAGATCGCGGAGTTTGGCAAGCTGGTGCCGCGCTCCCGCATGGCGAATATTGCGACAGCCGCCAGAGCGTGGGCACAATCATCACAGCCCGAGGTGCTGCATCTCATAGATAGCATGGTGGCCGGTGCGACTGCCTCTTCGCCGAATGACTCGGACAAGCATGCCACGCCCGCGAGCGGCGCTTCGTCGGGGCCCGATTTTTTGAGTTACGCAGATGCGTTAACACCACTGGCCTATCTCATTACCGATATGGCCGCGCTGGTGGGAACCTGTCAGCAGGTCGCGCGCAGTATCGAAAAAAAGATATCCCCAGACATCCTGGCCAAGCGCATGAACCGACTGCTGGCGGGTGATACCTGGCCAGCCAACCAAGCCCAATTGTTGGATGCGCTGATCACTGGCGAAATTGTCTTCGCTGCCAAACGTCGGCAGCACAAACTTGCCGACGCACTGAATGCTGTGCCACCTGATCGCCGCAGTCATTTTGAGCAACTTGTTGCATCGGTGCTGGGTGCTTGCGTGGTGGATGCGGGCCATGCCGTGGCATCGCGTGCACTGCCTGCACAAGCCCAGAGGGAAGTGCAGGCCGAATGCAATCTGCGGATGGCACTCAGCGACTGGCAGCTGGCCGACTATCCGGCAAGGCATGACGCCATGAAGGCCGTTGGAAAGGACTACCCGTGGAGCGAGTTCCAACGGGACATCCAGCGCCATGCTCAGCATCACAGTGGATGGCAGACAGCATGGTGGCAAGAGCAGCAAGAGGCGTTACAAGGCCGTGAGCTGGCGGCATTCGGCAAGCACTTACCAACTTGGTTCGGACTGCCACGTCCCCAGCAATATTCCCTTGCTGCCCATGACCCCAACCCGTCGATGTCGATGACGCGGGACCTGCGCGCCCCCAAAGCGGCTACGCCCGAACCCTCACAAAGCGAGGCTATTGGCTGCATCTATCCTGCGCATCTGACAACCGAAGACCTGCCAAATCCATGGCGCGTTCATCCCGCTGCGCGCGACAACGGCGCAACGCCGGGAGCAACGGCATAAATGCTTGTCTGGCCGGAGCACCTACTGCTAGCTTGAAAGCGCGCGCACGCTGAACGTTCGCGCTCTTTCAAGGAGTTCAATATGTCAGATAAGGCCTTCCGGGTGCAATGCATTCCAGACAGCAAGTTTTGGGAGCGGCTGGCGAACAGCCCCTCCCCCAATGGCAGCTTCCCGGAGGTCATGACCTTGGGCAAGCAGATCAGCTTCTCTTACGCGCCGTTCAATGCGCTGGCCGGGTACGCTGACTGGGGCGACCCACAGCGCGCACTGCATTACGTGGTGCCACCCACCCCGGCCCCAATCAGGTCCATTGGCTATCTCGTTGCACCGCCATCAGCGAGCACCAAACAAAGGCGTGTGTTTGTCGCGTTCTTCTATGGTCCGGGCCAAGCGGTGTTAGCAGAGACGCAGCCCATGACTTTGCTGCACAAGCCCTTGGGACTGCGGCTTGCCAGCGGTATTGTGTTCGGCGACGACACCTTCACTGTCAGCAACGTAGTCATCAAGGGCGACGACGCACCCATTCGCATCGCAATGGCCGGGAAAAACCCCGCCCTGACTCTGTCGATCACCGAGGGGCCGCCGCCGACAACGCCCGGCAACACGATGTCTGGTGGCTTAACGCAAGCCGAAGCACCGCTACTCAACGTGCTCAACATCAATGTGGGCGTTCCTCATCTGGCCGCGCTCAACGTGAACTTGCCAATGGCGGCGGTGATTTGATGACGCACGCTATGGAGCAGTTTTTGTGGGCATGGGTCAAGCGATTGTTACAGCCCTTGTTCGCCGAGGTGCAGCCCCACAAGGTTTCTGCGTTTGATTGGACATCCGCGCATTGGGCGGCGATGGCTCAGCAATCGCAATCAGGAGCGCAGTCCCGCTGTGCTGCGATGCAATCCAAAGAAGCCGAAAAGTTACGCCAGGCAGCTGAAAAAGCCACTCTTGCAAAGCAAAGGGATGACACAGCCATCGGTACGTTTGAGCTGTAAAAAATCATTGCCTTACGCGGCTTCGCCGTCCTCAGAACGGTGCAAGCGGCCGAAAGCACATGGGTCTCTTCGTGCCTCTCAACTTCGCATCCATCACGCCATTCGCATGCTCGCGTCATGCTGATTGCTGTGAGTTGTAGGCATGGTGCGGGAGGCAGCGCGTTGAACATTGTGCGGTCAGTTCATGGTTCGGTCCTGTCATGGGCGAAGGACCGACACCATGCACTTATGCGACCGCCCCACATCCACCGCGACAGTCCGCGTTCACCACTTGGCCCTGTTTTTGTGCTGGGCCGCTGTGGCGTTCTTCCAGATCGCAGGCATCAAAACGCACGCTACCGGAGGCCCTGCATCAGCTCCCAGGCCTGCTGTGTGTGCAGTGATGCGTCAACGCCTTTTTGGCTAAGCCACACGCATACCGTTCGTCGCCCGCAGCACATGCGAATTGGTGGATCTTCATGTCGGCGTTCGCTAGCTTGGGACGGTCAACCCACCCCAGGAGAACCACATGGACAACGACGCCGATATCGACGCACTGGCATTCAGCGCTGTCGCAGAAGAAAAACCCAAGAAGCCAAGGAAGACCACCGCCCCCGTGGCATCAAGGAAGAAACCAAGACCGCGTAGGCCCAAACCAAAGCCTGCCAGATCCCCCGCCGTACCAGCTGACGAATCGACGCCCGACACAGGTGCCACCCTTGCGGAATCGGAGGCTGGTGCGCCCTCAGCTTCCAAGAAAAAGACGATGGAGCAGATCACCAACCAGATATACCGCGATGCTGCGGAACGCATCGTGGCACTTATGGATGCTGGCAACTCCATATGGCAAAAGCCGTGGGTGGCGCCACGCGGCCATTCACGACCATACAGTGCACATAGCGGCATGCCGTTTTCGGGGTTCAACCGATTCAGTTTGATGTGCGAGATGCTCGCTAACGGCTGGACCGATGCGCGATTCATGACGTACCGCCAGGTACAGGCCATGGCAGCGAGCATGGCCAATGAAGGAGTGAAGCCAGAGGACTTACCGCATGTCAAAGCAGGAGCGCGCGGCTTGCCCATCTACAAGTTCGGCTTTGTCGAGAAGAAGACGCCCGCTCTGGATGCTGCGGGCCGTCCCCAGATGGACGGAGATGGCAAACCCATCTTCGACATTGTGCGTGGGCGCTCCTACTTGCGGTCTTACACCGTCTTTCCGGCCAGTGCCATTGCAAACATGCCACCGCTACCCGCGACAGAGCCAGAGCCGGTGTGGGCAGTGCGCTCGCAAGTGGAAGAGCTGATCGAAAAAATGGGGGTGCCCGTCAGACACACGGCAGGCAATCGCGCGTATTACTCCATCACTACGGACTCCATCACGATGCCCGCGCGCGCGCAGTTTAAGGACACAGTGGACGCCAGCGGCCATGTAATCGAGGCGGCGAGCGACAAATACCTTTCGGTTTTGCTGCACGAAGTATCCCACGCCACTGGTGCCAAGCATCGCCTTGCGCGCCCCATGAGTGGGGTACATGGATCACCCTCATACCAGAGAGAAGAGCTGGTCGCGGAGACGGCTAGCTGCTTCCTGCTTTCGGAAGCTGGGTTGGCTTGTGCCGCCACATCTACGGAGACGATGGCCAGAACCGCAGCGTATTTGAGTTCGTGGCGCCAAGCGATCCTTGACGACCCCAAGGCACTCATGACCGCATTCGCAGAAGCGGAAAAAGCCGCTGACTGGGTAATGCAACGTCATCCCATTCAGCTGGAAGCAGCAGCCAAGGCAGTATGCGAAGGCCTCGCCATAGGACATGAGATCGGCATTAACACGGGCGTGCGTTATGCGCGCAATGCGCCGGAATCTGAGAACCAGATCAACAGGGGGATGCCGCTCAATGCTACCGACTGGAATGGCCTCGGCTCTTTCCCAATGCCGTAGATCCGGCAGCAGCAGTCGACAACCCCGCCATAGGCACAGGATGGCTAACGAGCCGCACCGACTACCGTTTTTCGCCGTCAAGCCTGCGCGCGAGCGCGTTGGGGCGAAGTGCAGAGTAGGCTTTGAGCATTTCGGACGAGGTGTGTCCGGTGATGCTCATGATTTCGCTATCAGTCAGGTCAGTGGTCTCAAACAAGCGGCTGACACCTTCATGCCGCAGATCATGAAAGCGGAAATCTTCGATGCCCGCGCGTACCGCTAGCCGCCTGAATCCCTTGCTGGTCGTCGCACTATCGCGCCACATGTGGAAGACGCGGTCTTCACCCTTGACCCGAAGAGTCGCCATTTTTTCGAGAATGGCCAGCGACTTTTTCGACAGCGGTACCGTGCGGAAAGTGGACGTCTTGACGTTCTCTGGCGGGATGGTCCAGCTTCGCCCTTCCAAGTTGAGATCGCTCCACTTGGTTTTGAGGATTTCCTGCATTCGCGCCGCTGTGTTCAACGCAAAGTCGATCAGCAACGGCCACTCTACTTTGTGATCGTATCCCCTAACTGCGGCCTCATGCAGGCGTTCCAGTTCTCCCGCTTCTAATCGGCGCTTGCGCTTGCCTGCCCATGCACGCGGGATTTGGAGCTGCAAGAAGAGATTGCTTGGAAGGACGAAGTCCTCGCGCACTGAATACCAAACGAGGATCTTTTTAAGCACAAAGAAGTGCCGACGCACGGTACTCTCGCTGTACGTCTTCCTCTTGCCGTTCTTGTCGAGCCCACCGTTGTAGTACGGGTGAACTTTCTTGCGAGGCTGCGTGGCCACCTCTGTCTCCAAGAACCTGTCAATCCATGCCTGTATCAGTTGGTTCGTGATTTCGCTAATGGCAAATTTCTTGAAATCTTGGTTCAAGCTTTGGACTGCCATGATTTCGCCCGGCGTCAGCACCCTTTCTTTGGTTTTCAAGGGCTTGTAGTGCTTGATGTATTCAGCACAGGCGACCGTAAACATAGTCGTCTGCGCTTTGCGGCTGATGTTCTCGCCGCGATCAATTTTTCCCTCGATAGCGCGGGCCCAGCTTTCGGCTTCATCCTTCCTCTTGAAGGTCTTGCTCAGGGTCCCAGCCACCCCCCGATTGATGCGGCAGTCATAGACGGAGCTGCCGTCTTTCAGCGACCGTTTCTTGATAGAACCCATCGTAATCTTTCAAGATTCTCCACACGTCGGAGAGATTTTTGTGAGATATTAGGGTTTTATCGTATCAGAAAATCGTCGTAACTTGTTGATTTAAAAGGCGAAAACCCAACAAATATCAGCTACCTTCTAAGCAATAGGTCGGGGGTTCGAGTCCCTCCGGGCAGGCCAATCCAGTCAGGTCATTCGAAACATCCAAGGACGATGTTGCCCATGGCGATTGCACTCCTCCAAATCAAAGATGAGCCCGCAAGAATGGATTGAAATCCCCCTGGCAACGCTCTATCGGCTGGCAGCATTTATCGTCTTCAATTTGACGGAAGATGCCGCACTGCTTGCTCTGGTGTTTTGTTAATCAAGTGCCGCAGGTCAAAACCCGCAACGACAGCACCTCGACACCACCAAGCAAATTGAACCGCCGTGGGTGACTTGTTTGCACAGTAGCAGGCGCCAAGGTTCTGCCCCACTGAACCAGCATACAAACTGACAGATAACGCCGAACCAAAAACAAGAAAACCCGCAGTGCTTTCACACTGCGGGTTTTTATTTGGGGTGGCTGATGGGGCTCGAACCCACGACAACAGGAATCACAATCCTGGACTCTACCAACTGAGCTACAGCCACCGTAGACTCAAATTATAACGGAAATTTGAGCACTCCAATCAACTTCCAGAACTTTCTATTTCAAATAGCGGACGGTTGTGGACGAGTGGGCTTGATCTGCACCTTGAAGCGCTCCTTGAGCATTTCATAGTAAGCGAAACCTTCGGCGGTGGTCCACCACTGCTGCAGTTGCTGGCGTTGTTGCGCCGTTTGCTGAGGGTCTACAGCCTCACGGGGCAGTATGCGCGACACCTTCACCAAGGCAGCGCCTTGGGTACCAAGGTCTGCAACCACCCAAGCAGGCAATCCATCCGCAGAGGCGCGCAAGGCTGCGTCCAACACTTGGCGAGGCTGGCCTTGGGTCTGATCACGAGAAACCGTCACGGCAGCGGAAAGACCCGTCGCAGCGGCTGCATTGGCAGTCCATGCAGCCTTCTTGCCCTCTGCATCCTTGCGGGCAAGCTCCAGCGATTTTTCTTGCACATGCAGGCTGCGGGCACGGTCGCGGACCTCAGTCAAAGGAAGCGTACGGGCAGGCGCGTAGGTAGAAACGCGCCCAGCCACCAGTTGACTAGGACCCACTTCGACTGCGCTGGTATTGCGCTTGCCTTCGATGGAATCACTGGAAAACAAGGCTTCCAAAAACTTGGCATTGGCCAGGGGACCGGTCACACCAGCGGCGGGAACCCGGGTTACTCCATCTACAGTTTGAATCTTGAGTTTCAAACTGTCCGCCACAGGCTTGAGGCTGTCCGGCTGCTCATACACGCTGTTCGTGAACAACTCTGCCACCTCGGCAAATTTGCGCTGGGCTTGTTGCTGCTTGAGTTCAGCTTCCAGCGAAGGACGCAGCTCCTCAAAAGACGGCTGGCGAGGGGTTTTGATGTCCGTCAGCAAAATGATGTGATAGCCGAAATCCGACTCCACCACATCACTGATATCGCCCTTCTTCATGGAGAAAGCGGCGTCCTCAAAAGGCTTGACCATGGCGCCGCGGCCAAAGAAATTCAGATCACCGCCAACGATTGCAGAACCTGTGTCTTGCGAGGACTTCTTGGCCACTTCAGCAAACGAGCCAGGGGCCTTGCGAACTTGCGCCAGCAACTCTTCGGCGCGGGCCTTGGCCTTCTCGCGCTCCGCAGCAGGAGCATCTTTGGTTGCGTTGATCAGGATATGGCTGGCACGGCGCTCTTCTTTGGCAGCCAGGCGGGTCAGATTCTCTTTGTAGTAAGTGCGCAGATCATCCTCGTTGACGCGAATGCCGCCACGCACGCTGTCCAAATCCAGCACCACGTATTCGACTGCAGCCTGCTCTTGCTGCTGAAAGCGTGCACTATTGGCTTGGTAGAAAGCCTCTACATCTGCGTCGCTGGGATTGACCTGCTTGGCGTAGTCCGTCGCATTGAAGCGGGCCACCTGAATCTCACGGCGTTGATACAAAGAGTCAAAAGCCAGACGCGTGGCCGAATCCGTGGCGAAGGCCGAGCCCATCACACCACCCATCACCTGGCTCACAGACAACTCTCGGCGAACATTCGACTCAAACCCTTCAGGCGTTAGCCCCTGGGCGCCCACCAACGCACGATAGGCCTCGGTGTCCAGCGAGCCATCTGGTCGCTTCAACCCTGCAATAGCAGGAATATCTTGCAGAGCACGTGCAAGGCGGGCATCACCCGTTACGAGATGAGCGCTTTGCGCAGCAGCAGCAAACACACGATCACGCACCAAGCGCTCCAGCGTTGCATACCGGGCCTGGGGCGTATCTAGCTGCTTGGGGTCCACATTGGGAGACTGCGCGCGGATGCGATCCGTCTCCGTCCTGTGGGCATTGTCCCAATCAGCTTGGGTGATTTTGTGCCCATCAACACGCGCGACCACTGGGCTCTTTTCAGAGAAGTAGTTGCTGTCGATACCCACAAGAACAAACGAAGGAATGACCAGCAAGAACAACAAGAACATCACGATCTTGGAATGCTTGCGGATAGCTTCAAACATGGTCGATCTTTCAGTGACAAAAAGAAAAGGCGAACTTTCGTTCGCCTTTGTTTGATGGTGGTGGGTCCTGACGGTCTCGAACCGCCGACCTACTCCGTGTAAAGGAGCCGCTCTACCAACTGAGCTAAGGACCCAGCCTAAAACAATTTTCAGTTCACAGCATCTTTCAATGCCTTACCTGGACGGAACTTTGGAACTTTAGCAGCTTTGATTTTAATCGCATCGCCAGTACGGGGATTGCGACCTGTACGTGCAGCGCGCTTGCCGACAGCGAATGTACCAAAACCCACCAAAGACACGGTGCCGCCCTTCTTCAGGGTCTTCTTGACAGCTTCAATCGTCGACTCCAGTGCGCGTGCAGCAGCTGCCTTGGAGATATCGGCGTTGTTAGCGATGTGCTCGATCAATTCGGTTTTGTTCACAAGAAGCCTCTCGGGAAAAACGTTGATGGAATTTGTCTTGGGTATCTGGTCTTCACACGTCAAAGCACCTCAACAAAAGGCTTGGATCAATGGACGGGAGAATGACTGGCATACACAGCAATGGCTGCTGCGTCAGATTAAAACCATCGACTTTCCGGGTGTCAATACAACATGCCGTTTGGCGGCGATGTTTGCCTGAATTCTAGTCGCATTTCTCAGCCTGGCCGGGCTTGCTGCGTGTTTTTGTCTCAATCGCGCTGCATGCGCACCTTCACTGATTGACACGGGCTTACATGCCCGCAGCGCTTGCAAGCACCGCGTACACCCAGGGAACTCTACCGAACCCTCGCACGAATCTCCGGAAGGGCTTTTTGCAGGTAATAGACCATGGACCACACCGTGAGCACAGCGGAGGCCCAGATCAGCCAAGTGCCCCAGACCCCCGTGTCCACAACACCCAGCAAACGGCCGTCGTACAAAAGAAAGGGAATCGCAACCATCTGCACCGTGGTTTTGACCTTGCCGATCATGTGCACCGCCACGCTCTTGCTGGCACCGATCTGCGCCATCCACTCGCGCAGAGCCGAGATCGCAATCTCTCGGCCAATGATGATGAGGGCCACAAACACATCGGCACGCTGCAAGTGCACCAGCACCAGCAGCGATGCGCAAACGAGGAATTTGTCTGCCACCGGATCGAGGAAGGCACCAAACGACGACGTCTGGTTGAGCTTGCGGGCCAGAAAACCATCCAGCCAATCGGTGGCCGCAAACACCACAAACATCACCGTGGCGATGAGGTTGCGAGTGGCCGGATCCACCGGCGCGTAGAACACTCCGACGATCAAAGGTATCGCGACAATGCGCGTCCAAGTCATCAGGGTCGGTATAGTCCAAAACATGCGGCGATTGTGTCACGCGCCCAAAGCCCTGGCACCATGCCCTTGCAACTTCACCGCAACGCGCGGTAAATCTCTTCGGCCAACTCACGCGAAATGCCGTCCACCGTGGCCAGATCCTCCACGCTGGCCGCGGCCACGCCGCGCACCCCGCCAAACCGCTGCAGCAACCGAGCCCGCTTCTTGGGGCCCACACCCGCAATTTCTTCGAGCTGCCCTCCACCCACACGCACCTTGGCCCGCGCAGCACGCATGCCGGTGATGGCAAAGCGGTGGGCTTCGTCGCGGATCTGCGCCACCAGCATCAGCGCGGCCGAGTCCTTGCCCAGATAGACCTTCTCTCGCCCATCAGCAAACACCAGCTCTTCCAGGCCCACCTTGCGGCCCTCGCCCTTCTCGACCCCCACGATGCGGGTCAGATCCAGCCCCAGCGCGGTGAACACCTCGCGCGCCACGCCCACCTGGCCCTTGCCACCGTCGATGAGCACCAGGTCGGGCAGACACGCCTGGCCCTTGGGGCGGGCTGCGGCTTGCGCCTCAGGAGACTTCGCATAGTCAATGCCGCCCTCCGCGCGCTGCGCCTCCACCACCTTGCTATAGCGACGCGTGAGCACCTGGCGCATGGCGGCGTAGTCGTCGCCGCCGGTGATGCCCTCGATCTTGTAGCGGCGGTATTCGCTGCTCTGCATCTTGTGGTGGTGGAACACCACGCACGACGCCTGGGTGGACTCGCCCGCCGTGTGCGAGATGTCGAAACACTCGATGGTGAGTTGGTCCAGGTCTTCGGGCGGCAGATCGAGCGCCTCGGCCAGCGCGCGGGTGCGGGCCTGTTGCGAGCCCTCCTCGGCCAGCAAGCGGGCGAGTTGCAGGTCGGCGTTCTTTTGCGCCATGTCCAGCCAGGCGCGGCGCTGCTCGCGGGGCTGGTGGATGGCGTTCACGCGCAGGCCACTTTGTTCGGTCAGCGCATCCAGCAAGCCCTTGTCCACCGGCACGCTGGTTACCAGCAACGGGGGCACCGGCACGCCGATGTAGTGCTGGGCTATGAAGGCTTCAAGCACCAGCGCCTCCACGGGGCGGGCGGGCTTTGCAGGGGCGGTAGCCGCGTCCTCGACACCCTCCACGCCCTCCACGCCCCCCTCTTCCGCATACACCGCGGCAGCGTCTTCCACATGCACCGGGAAATAAGGCCTGTCGCCAAGGTGGCGGCCACCGCGCACCATGGCCAGGTTCACGCAGGCGCGGCCACCTTGCACGCGCACCGCGAGGATGTCCACATCCTTGTCATCCACCGTCTCGATGGACTGCTGGTGCAGCACCCGAGACAGCGCCTGGATCTGGTTACGCACCTCGGCAGCCTGCTCGAATTCGAGCTTGTCCGAGTAGGCCATCATCCGCGCCTCAAGCGCCTGCAGCAGCTCCTGCGTTTCACCGCGCAGCAGCGCCTCGGCATGTTGCACGTCTGCGGCATAGGCCTCGGGCGAGATCATGTCCACACAGGGCCCGGTGCAGCGCTTGATCTGGAACAGCAGGCAGGGCCGCGTTCGGTTGGCAAACACCGTGTCTTCGCAGGTGCGCAGCCGGAACACCTTTTGCAGCAGCTGGATGGTTTCCTTCACAGCCCAGGCGCTGGGGTACGGACCAAAGTAGCGGTGTTTTTTATCGATCGCGCCCCGGTAGTAAGCCATGCGCGGAAACACCTGCCCCGGCGCATCGCCCCGCGTGTGGGCGCCCGGCGTGTGGGCGCCCGGCGTGCCGGTGATCTTGAGATAGGGGTAGCTCTTGTCGTCGCGAAACAAGATGTTGAACTTGGGGTTCAGCGTCTTGATCAGATTGTTTTCCAGCAGCAGCGCCTCGGCCTCGGAGCGCACCACCGTGGTCTCCATGCGCACGATCTTGCTGACCATATGGCCGATGCGGGTGCCACCATGGTTCTTCTGGAAATAGCTGGACACCCGGCGCTTGAGGTTGAGCGCCTTGCCCACGTACAGCAGCGCATCCTGCTCGTCAAAATAGCGGTACACGCCCGGCAGCGCAGGCAGCGCAGCCACCTGGGCGAGGAGTTCTTCGGAATGGGACATGGCGCGTATTGTGGCCCCGCGCGCAGCCTGCACAATTACTATCAAATAAATAGCTGCCAGCGCTTATCCATCAAGCGCTAGCGGCCATTTTTATAAAAACACGCACTCCCTCGAATCACTCCGCCTCAATCTTCGAGGTCTTCACCACCATGGCCCAGTTGGCCAGATCGGCCTTCACCTTGTCACCCAGTTGCGCCGGGGTCTGGTAGTCGGCCGTGGCGCCCTGCTCCAGCGCCTTTTGCTGGAAGGCTGGGTTCTGCACCACGGTGCGGATGTCGGCCGTGAGCTTGTCCACCACGGCCTTGGGCACGGCAGCCGGGGCAAACACGGCAAACCATGAGGTGGCATCGACCTTGGGGTAGCCCGCCTCGGCGGTGGTGGGCACATCAGGCAGGCTGGGCAAGCGCTGCTTGCCCGTCACGGCCAGCACGCGCAGCTTGCCGCTGGCAATGTGGGGCATGAAGGGCGGAGCGGTACCAAAGGTCAGGTCCACCTGGCCGCCCAGCAGGTCCTGCAGCGCAGGGCCCGTGCCTTTGTAGGGCACGTGCACCATCTTGATGCCGCCCTGCTGCTCCAGCATGGCGCCGGTCACATGCTGCAGCGAGCCATTGCCTGACGAGGCGTAGTTGAGTTTGCCCGGGTTGGCCTTGGCATAGGCGATCAGCTCGGGCAACGTCTTCACGGGCAGGTCGGCCCGCACCACGATGATCTGCGGGGCGGAGATGACATTGGCCACGGGCTGGAAGTCGCCCTGCTCCCACTGCTTTTGTTTGGTGATGTGGGGCGAGATGACGTGGTAGCCCGAGTACTGCATCAGCAGCGTGTAGCCATCGGCCTCGGCCCGCTTGACGGCGCTAGCCGCAATGTTGCCGTTGCCCCCGCCCTTGTTGTCCACGATGACCGACTGGCCCAGCACCGGCGCCAGGGCTTGGGCCAGCATGCGGGCCGACAGGTCGGTGGTACCACCTGCAGCGGTAGGCACTACCAAGGTGACGTTTTTGGACGGGTAGGCGCCCTGCGCTGCGGCGTGGCCGATAAAGCCCGTGGCCATTGCGGCAAGGGCCAGGGTGGTGAACTGCTTGCGGGTGGTTTTCATGAAAGCGATGTCTCCGTTGTCGTTGTTGTCAAAAATCTGAAAAGCGAGGAACCGTTGGGTGCCAAGAAAAATGCGCGGTCAATCGACCGTGGCGCCCGTGTCCTTGACCACGCGGCTCCACTTGGGCAGCTCGGACTGCACCAGCGATCCCAGCTGCGCTGCAGTGCCCTTGAAGGGCTCGCAACCCACGGTGGCCAGCTTGTCCACCACGTCCTTGTGCTCCAGCGCGCGGGCCACTTCGGCCTGCAACTGCGCCACGATGGGCGCAGGTGTGCCGGCCGGGGCAAACAGTGCGTACCAGGGCGCCTGGCCAAAGCCTTTGATCGTCTCGCCAATGGTGGGCGCGTCGGGCAGCGCGGCCACGCGCTTTTCGTTGACCACGCCCAGCACCTTGAGCTTGCCCGCTTTGATAAACGCAATGACCGACGGCAGGCTTTGCACTGACAGCGGCACCTGCCCGCCCACCACGTCGGTGGCTGCTGCCGCCGAACCCTTGTAGGGGATGTGCTGCAGCTGGATGCCTGAGGCCTTTTGCAGCATCTCGCCAATCAGATGGTTCAGCGTGCCGTTGCCTGCCGAGGCGATCGAATATTTGCCAGGGCTGGCCTTGGCCAAGTTCACAAGCTCGGCCACGTTGTTGGCGGGAAAAGACGGGTGCGCCACCAGCACATAGCCCGCCGTGGCCACGGGCGCCACCGGCGCGAAATCTTTGACCGGATCGAACCCGGGGTTCTTGTACAGCGCAGGGCCAATCACATGGGCGCTATCGGCTGTCAGCAGCAAGGTGTAGCCATCGTTGCGCGCACGGGCCGTCGTGCCCGTGGCTAACGTGCCGCCTGCACCAGGGCGGTTTTCCACAATCACGCTCTGGCCCAGTTGCTCGCCGAGCTTTTGCGCCAGCACGCGCGCAATGGCATCGTTGGCACCGCCCGCAGCCTGGGGCACGACCACGGTGATGGGTTTGGACGGGTACTTGTCTTGCGCGCCAGCAGCCAGGGCGGTGCAGCACAGCACGGCCGCCGCGAAGGTGCGGCGGGACAGCGGGGTGGGGAAGGTCATGGCTTTGTCTCCTGTCGTTATGGGAATGCAGGCCCACCCGCGTTCAGCGGGAAAGCGCTCTTTCGCGAATGGCCTCGAAATCCGTCGGCACCGGGTGCAGCGCCAAGCGCGGGCCTGCCTTGGCAATCTGGCTCGGGATGTCGTGGCCGATCAGCGCAGGCAGCTGCTGCGCCGCTGCCACCAATTGAGCCAGGTCCACGTCCGTGTCATAGCCCATCAGCTCCAGCGCATGCACGATCTCTTCACTGCACACATTGCCGCTGGCGCCCGGTGCATACGGACAGCCGCCCAGGCCACCCAGCGAAGCGTCAAACCGGTCCGCACCTGCATCAATGGCCGCCAGCACATTGGCCAACCCCATGCCGCGTGTGTTGTGAAAGTGCAGGGTGAACACGATGCCCGGCCAGCGCACGCGCGCTGCCGCTGTGAGCTGGTGCACCTGCGTGGGGTAGGCCATGCCTGTGGTGTCGCACAGCGTGATGCCGCACACGCCTAAATCCACAAAACGCTGCACCCAGCCGAACACATCGGCCTCGGGCACATCGCCCTCCATGGGGCAGCCGAACACGCACGACAGCGACACGTTGACGGCCACTTTCACCCCCTGAGCCAGGGCCACCACCTGGGCCAGCGCCGCGAACGACTGCTCCTGCGTCATGCGCAGGTTGGCCAGGTTGTGGGTGGCGCTCACCGACATCACAAGGTTGAGTTCATCCGTGCTCGACTCAATGGCGCGCTCGGCACCGCGCAGGTTGGGCACCAGCGCGGTGTAGACCGTGCCTGGGCGACGCGTGATCTCGCGCATCACGATCTCGGCGTCTTTGAGCGCAGGGATGGCGGTGGGTGAAGTGAACGAAGTCACTTCGATCTTGGACAGGCCCGCTGCCGACAGTGCATTGCACAGCGCGATCTTGTCGGCCGTGGGCACAAACGTCTTTTCCATCTGCAGGCCGTCGCGCAAGCCGACTTCCTGCATGTGGATGCGGCGGCCTGCGCCCTGCCACACCGTGTTGGATGCACTCATTGAATCACCCCCTTGCTGCGCAGCAGCGCGATCTGTTCGGCCGTGAGGCCTGCCTCGGCCAGCACCGCATCGGTGTCGTCGCCCAGGTGCGGAGCACTGCTGCGGATGGTTCCGGGCGTGCCCGAGAGCTTGGGCACGATGCCCGGCACTTCCACGCTGTAGCCGTCGCGCGTCTGCTGGGTCAAGAGCATGTCGCGTGCGCGGTAGTGCGGGTCTTCGGCAATGTCTTTGGCGGTGTAGACCTTGCCCGCAGGCACGCGGGCGGCGCCCAACACATCCAGCACTTGCTGCACCGTGCGCAGGGCACTCCAGGCGCCAATGGCGGCGTCGATTTCTTCCACCCGCGCCACGCGGCCGGTGTTGTTAGCCAGGTCGGGCGCGGCGCCCAGGTCTGCCCGGCCAATGGCCTCCATCAACCGCTTGAAAATGCTGTCGCCATTGCCCGCCACCAGCACCCAGCCGTCCGCGCAGGGGTAGGCGTTGCTCGGCGCAATGCCCGGCAGCGCGCTGCCCGCGGCTTCGCGCACCGCACCGAAAGCGCTGTATTCAGGGATCAGGCTTTCCATCACGTTGAACACCGCTTCGTGCAGCGCCACATCAATCACCTGGCCCTGGCCGCCGTTGACCTTGCGGTGGTACAGCGCCGTGAGCACGCCGATGGTGCCGTGCAGCGCCGCCAGCGTGTCCCCAATCGAGACACCGACGCGCACCGGCACGCGCCCGGGCTCGCCCGTCAGGTGGCGCAGGCCGCCCATGGCTTCGCCGATGGCGCCAAAGCCTGGTAGGTCGCGGTACGGCCCCGTCTGGCCGTAGCCCGATATTCGCAGCATGACCAAGCCCGGGTTGAGCGCATGCAGCTCTTCGGGCGACATGCCCCAGCCTTCCAGCGTGCCGGGGCGGAAGTTTTCGACCAGCACATCGGCTTCAGCAATCAGCTGGCGGGCAATATCCTGACCCTCTTTCTGGCGCAGGTCCAGCGCCACCGAGCGCTTGTTGCGCGACTGCACCTGCCACCAGACGGAGGTGCCTTCCTTGATCAGGCGCCAGTTGCGCAGCGGGTCGCCCGTTTCTGGTGCCTCGATCTTGATCACATCGGCGCCAAACTCGCCCAGCGTCTTGCCGCAGAAAGGCCCGGCAATCAGCTGGCCCATTTCAATGACGCGCACGCCCTGCAACGCAGCCGGGCTGGGCGGGATGAACGAAGTGGGCGGGTGGGCGGGCGGCAAAGCCATGCGGGGGTTCTCCTGGGGTCCATCAGACAATCAATGCGCTCTCCATGCAACATGGAGGGGATGGCGCGCATCATGCGCAAAGCCCACGCCATCTGCAAAACGCTGATGCGCGAAGCTGCCATCGCAAACGGGCATGACAAGGGTACGATCTGACGACCATGAAACTAGACCCAGTCTCCCTGCGCCTCTTCGTTGCGGTGATGGAAGAAAGCACCATCGCCGCCGCCGCAGAGCGCGAGCACATGGCGGCCTCAGCCGTCAGTCGCCGCCTGGCCGATCTCGAAGAGGCCTTGCGGGTAGAACTCTTCACCCGCAGCAACCGGGGCGCCACGCCCACCGCTGCGGCGTTTGCGCTGCTGCACCTGGCGCGCGGGGTGCTGAACGACCTGGACAGCATTGCCAGCCAGATGCGCGAGTACGGCAGCGGCGTGCGTGGGCATGTGCGGGTGGTGGCCAACATTTCGGCCATCACGCAGTTCTTGCCAGCACAACTGCAAAGCTTCTTGGCCCTGCACCCGCAGGTCGATGTGCGCCTGCAAGAGCAGATCAGCACCGCCATCGCCACCTCGGTGGCGGAGAACGCGGCCGACATCGGCATCTTGAACGATGGCGACTACGGCGACCGCGTCACGCTGCTGCCCTACCGAGCCGATGAACTGGTGCTGGTGATACCGGCAGACCACCCCCTGGCGCGGCGCAAGGCGGTGCGGCTGTGCGAAGCGCTGGCCTACGACTTTGTGGGCGCCCACCCCGGCAGCGCCATCAACAACCAGCTCAACCAGGCCGCCGCGCAGGCTGGGTTGCCGCTGAAGCTGCGCATCCAGGTCACCAGCTACGACGCGCTGTGCCTGATGGTGAACGCGGGCTTGGGCGTGGGCGTGATGCCCCGGGGCAGCGCGGCGCTGTACAAAGGCACGCTGGGCATCCGCGCCATCACCCTGAACGAGCCCTGGGCGCACCGCCATCTCAAGCTGTGCGTGCGCTCGGAAGAATCGCTCTCCAGCGTGGCCCGCCTGCTGGCAGACCACTTGCGCATGCCATGAAACGCCCCCCCCTGAGGCCCTGCGGGCCTTCCCCCCGCTCTCGCAGCGCCGTGCGCTGCGGGCAGGGGGACGCCGCCAGCGCGGCGGGGCGGCCCTTGCGCGGCGGCCCTGGCGCGGGCAGCGCCAGTTTCGTGGGCCATGGGTGGTGCTCGCAACATGAACCACTGATATGAGCCGAACCAACCTCCCCACTTTGACCGCCCAGCCCACATTGCAATGGGATGTGTTCTGCCGCGTGATCGACAACTTTGGCGACATTGGCGTGTGCTGGCGCCTGGCCTCGCAACTGGCCGGGCAAGGTCAGCGCGTGCGCCTGTGGGTGGACGATGCATCGGCCCTGGCCTGGATGGCCCCCGGCGGCTGCCCCGGCGTGGAACTGCGCCACTGGAACGCCCCGCCCCCCAGCGCCAACGAAGCCCCCACCGATGTGATGGTGGAAGCCTTTGGTTGCGAAATCACTCCTGAATTCATAGCTGCTTGCGCTTATCAGGCAGGCGCCAGAGGCCAAAAACCTGTTTGGATCAACCTCGAATACCTGTCTGCCGAGCGCTATGTGGAGCGCAACCACCGCCTGCCCTCGCTCATCTCGCACGGACCTGCACAGGGGTGGACACGGTGGTTTTTCTACCCCGGCTTTACGCCCGCCACCGGTGGGCTGCTGCGCGAGCCCGATTTGCAGCTGCGTTGCCAAAGCTTTGATGCCCTGGCCTGGCGCGCCGCCAACGCACACCCCCAACTGCCAATGCAAACTGCGGACAGCGAACCTGCTGCGCGCTGGATGTCGCTGTTCTGCTACGAACCCAGCGCCCTGCCCCAATGGCTGCAACTGTGCCAAACGGCTGCCACGCCCACGCACCTGCTGGTGGCACCTGGCCGCCCCACGCACGCGGTGCGGCAGGCGCTTGTCCCTGAAGGTGAAATCGACCTCCAGCCCCCTACAGGAAAGCGCGAGCAGCTATACATTTCATACCGATCACACTGCCCGCAGGCAGCGTTTGACGAGATGCTGTGGGCCTGCGACTTCAACGCTGTGCGCGGTGAAGACTCCTTGGTGCGCGCGCTGTGGGCAGGCAAGGCGCTGGTGTGGCACATCTACCCACAGGACGACGATGCCCACCACGCCAAGCTGCTGGCGTTTTTGGACTGGCTGCAGGCACCAGCCTCTATGCGCCAGTTTCACTGCACCTGGAACGGTTTGGACGCCCAGCCCCTGCAATGGCCAGGCGACACCACCCTGCGCGAATGGACCGCTTGCGTGCAAGCCGCCAGAGCACGGCTGCTGACGCAAGACAACCTTGTGGCGCAGCTTTTGGGCTTTATCGCGGAAAAACGGTAAAATCCGAGGCTTTGCGCAAATCGGGGGCACTGGATGCCCCGCAACCGCGCACTTCCGCCGCGGAACATGCGCCGGCAGGCACCGCCCCACAAGGCAGCCCGCCCGCATTGAGCGGCCCCAACCCAAGCAACTCGCTATGAAAATCGCTCAAGAAATCCGCGCTGGCAACGTCATCATGCACGGCAAGGACCCCATGGTCGTCCTGAAGACTGAATACGCCCGTGGCGGCCGCGGTGCAGCCACCGTGCGCATGAAGCTCAAGAGCCTGATCGGCAACTTCGGCACCGAAAACGTGTTCAAGGCCGACGACAAGATCGACAACGTGATTCTGGACAAGAAGGAGTGCACCTACTCCTACTTCGCCGATCCGATGTACGTTTGCATGGACACCGAGTTCAACCAGTACGAAGTCGAAGCCGAAAACATGGGCGACGCACTGAACTACCTGGAAGACGGCATGTCCCTCGAAGTCGTGTTCTATGACGGCAAGGCCATCTCGGTTGAACTGCCCACCAGCGTGGAGCGCGAAATCACCTGGACAGAGCCAGCCGTCAAGGGCGACACCTCCGGCAAGGTCATGAAGCCCGCCAAGATCGCTACCGGCTTTGAAGTGCCCGTGCCCCTGTTCGTGTCGCAAGGCGACAAGATCGAAATCGACACCCGCACCGGCGAGTACCGCAAGCGCGTCTAGCCTTTGCGCCGGGGGCACCCGGCCACCGCCCTGCTCACCGCAGGGTGTGCGTGGCAAAAATGCACAAAAAAGGAGCCCGCGTGGCTCCTTTTTTTATCCGCTGGTCCTTTTGGCGCGCGCACAGCCCACCCAAATCCGGGGGACGCTGGCACCATCGCGGGTTGCACAGGATGGCCCGAGGTGGCCCCTTAGCACCTCAGCTCGCCACACGCCCCATGCAAAGCACCACCCCAGCAACAGACCCCACGCCACCCGCGTTCGCCGAGCGCACCAGCGAGCACCTCTACGCCATCGTGCACCGCTGGCCGGGCACCTGCCAGCCACAGGAACAACTGCAACCGCCCGAGCAATCCCTCGCACGCGATGAAGACGCCCGCGAAGTCCTGGCCCTGGGGTATCTGGCAGACCTGCGCTTGCGCTTTGTGTTCACCCAGCCCGGCACCGAATCCATGGCCCTGGCCCGCGCCAGCGACCTGGCACGGCTCGAGCTGACGCCCCACAAGGCGCTGGCCCTGGCCACGATGCGCCTGCGCAAAACTGGTGCAACCCCCACCCTGCAACCACAAGCCAATGGCACCTACAGGCTGCAGTCATCACAGCCCTTGCTGCTGGAGAGCCACCTCACCGACCGCAACTTTTGGCGGGGGCTGCTCGCGCAATTCCCGTGCGGCGTGGTGGTGGCCATGCCGCGCCGGGGCTGGATGGCCCTGGCCCCCGCTGACGACAATGCCGCCCAGGCCCAGCTGTTTGACGCCGCAGACACAGAATTTTCCGCCGCCGGGCCGCAACAGCTGTCGGGCTGCCTGCTGCACTTTGACCAGACCGGCTGGCGCATGCATGTGCGGCTACCCGCATCGCTCAAGCCCACCCAACGCAAACGCAGGCGCAAAAAAACCGAGGAAGCCGCCCAAAGCCACGCAAGCCAGGCGACACAGCGCCCCCGTACTGCACCGGCCGCCGCAACCCAAATCAGCGGTGCATCCGCTGCGACAGCGCTGGAGCTGCCAGAGGCAGCAGAGCGATATGCCAGGCAAGACTTCGCAAACTCTGGAGACATCGAGGACTCACACCTCGTGACCACGGGCATGCAATGCCTGCTGGCGGCCCTGGTGGTGTTCGTGCTGGGCGCGCTGCTGTGGAAGCTCAGTCCCTTCATGCGTCTGGGGCCATCGCAATTGCTGGGCACGGCGGCAGCTGCGCTGGGCGCCATCGGAGCGGTGCGGCTGTCTTATGGACTGGGGGCACAAACCACCACCGCGCTGCTCTACGCCGTGGCCTCCTTCACGCCCATCGCCAACATGGCGCTATGGGCCTGGCTGATCTACACAGGCCTGCGTGCACTGCGGGATGCGGGTTGGCAGCCCAGCTGGCGCACCTTCATTCCTTGAAGCAAAGCCAGCAATCCAATCCCCAGCCCACAGCAAAAACGCCCCCAAAGGTTTGCCCATGGCCAAATGGCTTCTTTACTTTCCACTGATCCTGCCCGTCTGCGCTTTGTTGGCCGGGGCCGCCACCTGGGTGCTCATTCGCGACCAGGAGCCCGACAGCACCGACTTGTTGATGGACTTTGGCGCCGTTCTGGGCATGGCCTTGCTTTGCTCGTACGGCGTGTTCTCATTGCGATAACACACGTCCCTTCGCGCCCCCATCAACCGCCATAACGGGCCGAGAAACGCGCTGGAAACCCACAAGACAAAGGCCAGCCGCCCCTCGGCACGGGCAATGCCGATCAGATGGGCAGAGCCACCAGGTCGTGCCCTTGCACGCCCACAATGCGCGCCTTGGTGAACTCGCCCACCTTCAGCGTCTTGCTGATCTTCTCCGGTGGCAGCAGGTGCACCACGCCATCGATCTCGGGGGCATCGCCGTAAGTACGGCCCGTGCCGCCCTTGCGGCCCAGCGCAGGGGCGTGGTCCACCAGCACCTGCATGGTCGAACCCACGCGCTGGCGCAGCCGGGCGATAGAAACTTCCTCGGCCACCGCCATGAAGCGCGCGCGGCGCTCTTCGCGCACTTCCATCGGCAGCATGCCGGGCAGTTCGTTAGCGGCAGCGCCATTCACGTCGCTGTAGGCAAAGCAGCCTGCACGGTCAATCTGCGCCTCGCGCACAAAGTCGAGCAGATGCTGGAATTCTTCTTCCGTTTCACCCGGGAATCCAGCAATGAAGGTGCTGCGAATCACGATCTCGGGGCAGGCCTCGCGCCAGCGCTGAATGCGCTCGAGGTTGCGCTCGCCACTGGCGGGGCGCTTCATGCGCTTGAGCACGTCGGGGTGGCTGTGCTGGAAAGGGACATCCAGGTAAGGCAGCACTTTGCCCGTGGCCATGAACGGAATCACCTCGTCCACGCTCGGATACGGGTACACATAGTGCAAGCGCACCCAGGCGCCGTAGGGCTCGGCAATCTCGCCCAGCGTCTGCACCAGCTCCAGCATGCGGGTCTTGACGGGCTTGCCGTCCCAGAAGCCGGTGCGGTACTTCACATCCACCCCGTAGGCCGAGGTGTCTTGGCTGATCACCAGCAGCTCTTTCACACCACCTTCGAACAAGGCTTTTGCCTCGCTCAGCACATCCCCCACCGGGCGCGATACCAGATCGCCACGCATGGACGGGATGATGCAGAACGTGCAACGGTGGTTGCAGCCTTCGCTGATCTTGAGGTAGGCGTAATGCTTGGGCGTGAGCTTGATGCCCGCCACACCGAAGCCGCCGGGCACCAGATCGATGAACGGATCGTGCGGCTTGGGCAGATTCAGATGCACCGCGTCCATCACCTCTTGCGTAGCGTGGGGACCCGTCACGGCCAGCACGCTGGGGTGCATTTCACGCACCATGTTGCCGCCGCCCTCACCTGCGCGCGCGCCCAGGCAGCCGGTGACAATCACTTTGCCGTTTTCAGCCAGGGCTTCGCCGATGGTGTCCAGGCTTTCTTTGACGGCATCGTCGATGAAACCGCAGGTGTTGACGATCACCAGATCGGCGCCCTGGAAGGTTTTGGAGGTTTCATAACCCTCAGCGCTCAGTTGCGTGAGGATGAGTTCGGAATCGGTCAGTGCCTTGGGGCATCCAAGGCTCACGAATCCGACTTTGGGTGTTTTGGTGGGGGCAATTGCTTCGCTCATATCCCCGTATTGTCCCAGTTCCGGCGTTCGGCGGGTGGAGTTGCCTATTCACGGCGAGGTTTGGCGCGGGCAGAGCCCCTTTGACGGGGACAGCAGCCACGCGGCTCAGTGACTACCTTTTGATTCCAAACGCACCCAGCATCTGCTCGGTCTGCTTTTGCATCTGTTCCTGCATTTGCGTGAGCATCGATTGGGATTGCTCCACATAGTTGCCCATCATGCCCTTGAGCATCGGCGACTGCAGGTTCATGAATTGCGCCCACATCTCCGGCGTCACGCTTTGCGACTGCTCGGCCAGTTTGGTTTGCACATCGGTGAAAGCCTGGACATTTTTCTCCAGATAAGCCCCCATGAAGCCCTGCATGGCATGGCCGTAGAACCGGATGATGTTGGCCAGCACCGCCTCACTGAACATGGGCGCCCCGCCCGCTTCCTCTTCCAGAATGATCTGCAGCAGGATGCTGCGCGTGAGGTCGTCACCGGTCTTGGCGTCGCGCACCACCACATTCTGGTGGTCCATGACGAGTTGCCGCACCTCGGTCAACGTGATGTAGGTGGAGGTATCGGTGTCGTACAGGCGCCGATTGGGGTACTTCTTGATCACGCGCTGCGCTGGTTTGGCAGAGGCGCTGGTGGATTCAGGCAAATCGTGGCTCCTTGGGCGAACGCCCATGTGGGTATTGCAGTGCAACACATTCTAGAGAGCCACAGGGCGGAGATTCTCCGAGGATTACCCTGATGGGCGTGCGCGCCGACCCAACACCCGGTTTCACGGCGGAAAATAAAAAAGCCTTCCAAGCAGTTTGCTTTGGAAGGCTTTTTACCAATGGTTAGTTGGTAGGCGCGATTGGACTCGAACCAACGACCCCCACCATGTCAAGGTGGTGCTCTAACCAGCTGAGCTACGCGCCTGTTTGTATTCGAGAATGCGAGTATAGCATCAAAAATGCAGGCCTCGCAAAACTCCGCACTCAACGCCGCCGTGCCGAGCGCACCCCCGGCACCGAAGCCACGATGCCCAGCACCTTGTTGAGGCGACCGGAGTCTGCCACTTCTACCGTGAAAGTCATCCAGGCGGTGCCCTTGACGGACTGGGTCTGCACCCCGATCACGTTGGTCTTTTCACGGGCAAACACTTCCGAGATATCGCGCAGCAGCCCCTGGCGGTCAGCCGCCTCAACCGCTACATCCACCGGGTACACAGCAGCGGCAGCAGCCTTGGGCGTACCCCATTCCACCTCGATCACCCGTTCGGCGCTTCGCGCGGCCATCTCACGGAAGTTGCTGCAATCGGCCCGGTGCACGCTCACCCCCTTGCCGCGCGTGACAAAACCCCGAATCAGATCGGGCGGTGCAGGTTTGCAGCACTTGGCCAACTGGGTCATCAACGAATCGATGCCGACCACCAACACCCCGCCCTTGGGGGCAGATTCATTGGTGCGGGTTTTCTTGAGCAGAAGGTAGTCGTCCGGCTGCAGTACAGGCTCGGGCGGGCGCAGCAGGTTCTCGATGTTGCGCAGCGAAAACTCGTCCTTACCCACCACTTCAAACAAACCGTCCGCAGATTTGAAGCCCAGCTGCGCTGCCAGGTCGTCGAGCTTCATGGCGGTTTTGCCTTCGCGCTGCAGCAGCTTTTCCACCGCCTCACGCCCACGGGCCACCGTCTCGTGCGTGGCCTGGGCGTTGAACCAGGCGCGCACCTTGGCTTTGGCACGGTTACTGGTGAGGTAGCCCAGCTCGGCGTTGAGCCAGTCGCGCGAGGGGCGGCCTTCCTTGACGGTGCTGATTTCCACCGTCTGGCCGTTTTGCAGTGGGGTGTTCAGCGGCACCATGGCGCCGTCCACCCGTGCGCCCCGGCAGCGGTGCCCCACGCTGGTATGCACGGCATAGGCAAAGTCCACCGGGGTAGCGCCTTGCGAAAGCTCGATCACCGCCGCATCGGGGGTGAGCACGTAGATGCGGTCTTCAAACAAGCCCCGGTTGGGCACATTGCCAGCCAGGTCGCGCTCCCAGGCCAGCAACTGGCGCAGCACCGCGATCTTGGCGTCGTACTCGCCTGCGGCAGACACGCCCGCGTAACCTTTGCTGCCCGCCTCCTTGTACGCCCAGTGCGCCGCCACTCCGTGCTCGGCGTGGTCGTGCATGGCCTGGGTACGGATCTGGATTTCTACCGGGCGGCCCTGCTCGTCCCGCACGATGGTGTGCAGGGACTGGTAGCCGTTGGGCTTGGGCTTGGCGATGTAGTCGTCAAACTCTTCCACGATGGGCGTGAACTGCTCGTGCACCCAGCTGAGGGCGGCGTAGCAATCCTTCACGCTGGGCACCACCACGCGCAGCGCCCGCAGGTCCAGCACCTGGTCAAAATTCAGCGACTTGCCCCGCATCTTCTTGACGATGCTGTAGATGTGCTTGGGCCGCCCCTGCACGGTGGCGCTGATGCTGCGCCCGCGCAGCTCGGACTCCAGCCGCTGGCGCAGCTGCTGCATGTACACCTCGCGCTCACCGCGCTTTTCATCGAGCAGGCGGGCCACCTCCTTGTAGGTGTCGGGCTCCAGGAAGCGAAAGGACAAATCCTCCAACTCCCACTTCATCTGCCAGATGCCCAGGCGGTTGGCCAGCGGCGCAAACACCTGCAGCGATTCGCGTGCCAAGCTGGGCGACACCGGCCGCTTGCTGGCCGCATGAAAGCGCAGCGTTTGCAGGCGCGAGGCCAGACGCAGCATCACCACCCGCAAGTCGCGCGAGAAGGCCAGCAGCATCTTGCGCACGTTCTCGGTCTGCACGGCCGGATCATCGACCTGCTCAGCGGCCAGGGCCTGGCGCTGTACCCGCATGAGCTTGGTGGTCTCGACCGCCAGGGCGGCAAAGTTGTCGCCAAACGCTTTGGCGATCACCTCTTCGGGTTTGTTGAGGTGCACGCAGGCGTACACCAGATAGCACGCGGCCTGCATGGCTTCGGAGCCGCCAATGCCTTTGAGGATGGCCGCCACGGCGTCGGCGTGGACCAGGGTGTTTTCGCCAGAGTCCAGCGTCTCGCAGGCCAGCAAGGGTTCGGCAAAAGCCCGGGCCCGGGCCAGAGCGTCCACTTGCTCGGGCAGTGCATGGGCCGTGGCAGCAATCAGCTGCGGCAGGGGCTCAGAGGGCGCGAGGGTGGGGGTGTGGGTCGAGGGGTTCGTCTTCATTCTGCCAAGGCACCTGTTTCGAGGGGAGCGGCCAGAAGAAAGTCCTGCACCACGGCCACCTGGTCGGCAGCCACCAAGGTGGGGGCATGCCCCACCCCTGCCAACTCCACACAGCGCGCCCGGGGGCCGCGGGCCTGCATGGCACTGGCAGTCTCTCGCGAGAGCAAGTCCGATTGCGCCCCACGCAGCAACAGGGTCTGCGCCTGGATATGGTCGTACAGCTGCCATAAGGCGGCCTCGCCCGCAGCAGCAGCCTCGGGCGTCAACGCCCGAAACGGCACGGCAATGGCCGGGTCGTAGTGCAACGCCAAGCCCCCTTCGGGCAGGCTGCGTACCATGGGCTGGGAAAGTGCCAGCCATTGTTCTGGAGTGTGTGGCCCAAAGCTGCTGGAAATAGCCCAGAGTGCATCGGCCGCCTGCTGCAGCGATTCAAACCGCGCTGGGTAGCCCAGGTATTGGCCAATGCGCTGCAGCGCCTGCCACTGGATGACCGGCCCCACATCGTTGAGCACCAATCGGCGAACGGGTGCTGGCAAGGGCAAGCCCGGTTGCCCCGCCAGGGCCATGCCGATGAACCCCCCCATGCTGGTGCCCACCCAATCGAGGGTGGCAATGGGGCCTTGCTGGTGCACCTGCGCCAGCAAGGCCAGCATGTCGGCCGCGTACACCGGCAGCTGATAGCCCATGGGGTCTGCCAGCCAGTCGCTTTGGCCACGCCCCACCACATCGGGGCAAATCACGCGTACGTGGGCACTGAGGCTGCGGGCCAGGGTGTCAAAGTCGCGCCCTTGGCGCGACAGGCCGTGCACGCAAACCACCACATGCGGATGGGCTGGGTTGCCTGTGGCATTCCACTCCCAATACGCCATGCGGTGGGCCGCAGGATACTGCGCAGGCGATGCGCCGGTCACGTCGGTCAGGGCTGCTGGTGCCGAGGCCGCAGCAAGGCCTGGGCACGGTACGTAGTTCAGCGTAGGTTCAATCATGGGTGCGAAATCCGAAGGCAGCGCTTGATAATGGCTGCGTTGCATCGTAATTCATTAGGACTTGCGCAAACCGGGATACAGCAAAAGCCTTTGCCCTGCGGTTGGGCCACCTGCACCCTGGTTGCGCCAGTCATGTTCCCCAGTCATGTTCATTAGGGAGAAACTCTCATGCTGAAAGGCAAAACGGCCCTCGTCACCGGCTCTACCAGCGGCATCGGCCTGGGCATTGCAAAAGCCCTGGCCCGCCAGGGGGCCAACATCGTTCTCAACGGGTTTGGTGACGTGGACGCCCCCCGGGCCGAGGTGCTGGCCGCAGGCCAGGCGGCGGGCGCCCAGGTGGCCTACCACGGGGCGGACATGAGCCGGGCGGCAGACATCGAAGACATGATGCGCTACAGCGCCACCCAGTTCGGCCAGGTGGACATTCTGGTCAACAACGCGGGCATCCAGCATGTCGCCAATGTGGAAGACTTTCCCGTGGAGAAGTGGGATGCCATTTTGGCCATCAACCTGACCAGCGCCTTCCACACGTCGCGCCTGGCCTTGCCCAGCATGCGCAAGGCCAAGTGGGGCCGCATCATCAATGTCGCATCGGTGCATGGGCTGGTGGGCTCGGCCCAAAAATCCGCCTATGTGGCCGCCAAGCACGGCATCGTGGGGTTGACCAAAGTGACGGCACTGGAGACCGCCACCACAGGCATCACGGCCAACGCCATCTGCCCCGGCTGGGTGCTGACACCGCTGGTGCAAAAACAGGTGGATGCCAAGGCCGCCGCCCACGGCTTGAGCAACGAAGAAGCCACCAAGCTGTTGCTGGGCGAGAAAGAGCCCTCCATGCAATTCACCACCCCCGAGGAGCTGGGTGACCTGGCGGTGTTCTTCTGCTCCGCCGCCGCCAACAACGTGCGTGGTGTGGCCTGGAACATGGACGGCGGCTGGGCGGCTCAGTAAGCGACCAGTTCAAATGCTATTAATTTAATAGCTGCCAGCGCTTATTCCACAGGCGCTAGAGGCACATTCAATAAAAAAGGCCCTTGGCGTGATGCCAAGGGCCTTTTTTGTGGGTGCAGCCAGTGCGACTCAGCCGTGCGCCGCCGCAGACCCTGCAGGGCCATCGGCGTGCGGCGTGGCACTCTCCACCGCCACGGTGGTCTTGGCCCCCGGCACAGCCTTGCGGGCAAACAGGGTGTACATGGTGGGCACCACAAAAATGGTGAGCAAGGTGCCCAGCGACATGCCGCCCACAATCACCCAGCCAATCTGTGACCGCGTCTCGGCCCCCGCCCCGGTGGCCAGCGCCAGGGGCACGGCGCCCAGCACCATGGCGCCAGTGGTCATCAGGATGGGGCGCAGGCGCTGGGCCGAGGCTTTGACCAGCGCATCCACCATGTCCATACCCTCTTCGCGCAGCTGGTTGGTGAACTCCACAATCAAGATGCCGTGCTTGGTGATCAGGCCCACCAGCGTGATCAGGCCGATCTGCGAGTACACGTTGAGCGAGCCCCCGCTCCACTGCAGCGCCAGCAGCGCACCGATCATGGACAGGGGCACCGACACCATGATGACCAGCGGGTCGATAAAGCTTTCAAACTGCGCGGCCAGCACCAGGAAGATGAACACCAGCGCCAGCAAGAAGACGATGCCCAGGGCCCCCTGCGAGCTTTTGAACTCGCGCGAGGTGCCGTTGAGGTCGGTGGTGTAGCCAGGCTTGAGCACCTTGGCGGCGGTGGAATCCATGAAGGTCAGCGCCTCGCCCAGCGAATAGTCGGGCGACAGGTTGGCCGTGATGGTGACCGAGCGGCGCTGGCCAAAGTGGTTCAGCTCGCGCGGGCTCACGCTCTCCTTCACGTTCACCAGACTGGAGAGCGGAATCATGGCGTCGTTGCGGCCACGCACGTAGATGCTGTCAATGTTCTCTGGTGTGGTGCGGCCTCGGGCCTCGGTTTGCACGATCACGTCGTACTGTTCGGCATCGCGCTTGTAGCGCGTCACGGTGCGCCCGCCCAGCATGGTCTCAATGGCCTTGGCCACCACGTCCACGCTGACCCCCAGGTCGGCAGCACGCTCGCGGTTCACGCTGATGCGCAGCTCAGGCTTGTTCAGGCGCAGGTCCACGTCGGGCGCGATGATGCCGGGGTTCTTGGCAATCTCGGCCATCATCTGGTTGGTGACCGCGTTCAGGTTCTCGTAGCTGTCCGAGGTCTGGATCACATAGGTCAGAGGCCGCGAACGAAAGCCCTGGCCCAGCGATGGCGGGGTGATCAGGAACGAATTCACCCCCGGCAAGGCCGCCACCTTGGGCTGCAGATCGCGCGCCATGGCCAGGGTGCTGCGCTCGCGCTGCTCCCAATCCACCGTGCGGTAGATCACGCTACCCTGCGCCACCGTGGGGTTGCCGATGTTGGCGAAGATGCGGTCGAACTCGGGGTACTCGCGGCCCATCTTTTCCAGCTCCAGCGCGTAGCGGTTGGTGTAGTCCAGCGTGGCACCATCGGGCGCCGTGACGTTGACGAGAATCGTGCCCCGGTCTTCCATAGGCGAGAGCTCTTGCTTCATCTTGGGGTAGATCGCCACCAAACCGGCCCCACTGACGAGCATCACCGCCACCACCAGCCAGCGGGCCTGGAACAGCGCACCACGCAGCCCTCCGCCCGAGCCGTCTTCCCTGCGCCCCCCCCACCGCGCGGTGACCACCCAGCGCAACAGGCGGCCATAGGCGTCTGACAGGGCCGTGAGCCCCCGCTCCATGGAGCGGTCAAACCAGTTCGGATTGGGGTTGTGCTTGAGCAGCAGCGAGCACATCATGGGCGACAGGGTCAGCGCCACAAAGCCAGATACCACCACCGCCCCGGCCAGGGCCAGCGCAAACTCAACGAACAACCGCCCGGTGCGGCCGGGGGTAAAGGCCAGCGGCGCGTACACCGCCACCAGCGTGAGCGTCATGGCGATGATGGCAAAGCCGATTTCGCGCGCCCCCTTGATGGCGGCCGAGAACGGGTCCAGCCCTTCTTCAATGTGCCGGTAGATGTTCTCCAGCATCACGATGGCATCGTCCACCACCAGCCCGATGGCCAGCACCAGGGCCAGCAAGGTCAAGGTGTTGATGGAGAAGCCCGCCAGGGACATCAATGCAAACGTGCCCACCAAGCTCACCGGGATGGTGATGATCGGAATGATGGAGGCGCGCAAGGTGCGCAAGAACACAAAAA